>NZ_JBIMKZ010000091.1:0-11501 GCF_051860865.1 Polymorphobacter sp.
GGGGCCGGGGGCCCACCCCCCCCCACCCCTTCTGCCCGGGGGTGCCCGCGCCTGCTGGGGGGGGGCTTCACCCATGCCCCCTGCCGGGGGGCTCCGCCCCCCCCCCCCAGCCGCGGGAGGCCCCCTTTACCGCCGGAGGCCCTCCTTTCTTCCCGCCACCCTACCGCCGCAACGTAAACCGCACCCGACGCCGCCCGAAATCCAGCGCGATGCGGCGGAAGCTTTGCAGCGCGTCGGAGCCGAGCAGCAGTGCCGGCTGGTCGGCGAGGCCGAACAGCGTGAAGGGCGCGGCGTCGACGAAGGCGATGGCCAGATTCTGGATGGTGAAGCGGCCGATTTCGAGCCGTGAGATGATGGCCATGTCAGCGGCGAGGCGTTCGCCGGTGACGGCGATCAGTTCGACGCGGCGCATTTCGGCCTTCTGGCGGCGGCCGAGCAGGCGGCTGGCCAGTGCCAGGTTGCCGACGCTCATTTCGGCGCCGGAGTCGATGACGGCGTAGAGCCGCTGCGATTGCAGCCGCACTTCGGCGAGGATCAGCTGGCCCTTGCGGCGGCGGGCGGTGACGACGATCTCGTCGTCGCTGCGCGGCGGGGTCGTGCGGCTGTCCTGCACGGTCACGCTGCGGCGCTCGTAATCGAGCAGCAGGCGGCTTTCGGCCAGCGCGTCGATGCCGATCAGCCCGTCGGCGCCGAGCCAGGCTTCGGGCAGCGCCGGCAGGGTGAGGTTTTCGCTGAGGCTGGCCCCGAGCGCCAGCTGCGAAACATGGACGGTCTGCACCTCGCTGGGCCCGGCGAGGCTTTGCAGCGTGGCCCGCCCCGCGACTGGCAGTGCGAGACGGCTGGCGAGTGCTGCGCCGACCACCGAGCGGTCGGCGCCGCTGTCGACGAGGAAGCGAAACGGCCCTTCGCCGTTGACGCGGACATCGATGAACAGCCGGGCGCGGCGTCGCGCCGCCTCGATCGGGTCGCCCTGGATCTCGAGATCGTCGTCGAGTTGCGCGGGCGGAATCAGCGGCGGCGATGGCTGCGCCGACAGTCCGCGGGACAGGAGCTGCGCCGCGGGCGCGGCCAGAAGCAGGCGTCGGCTGAAGCGCATGACCGCCCTGCCATGCGCGTCCTGTCAGGCCGGTGCAAGGTCGGCGGTGCAGGAGCGGGGGCGCCAGAGCGAGACAATAGAGCGAGACTGGCGCCGCGTCCCCGCCCGTGCTTTGGAGCGCCATGATGGAAATACTGACAGTGATCGCCACCTCGGCCGGCGTCGTGGCGCTGGCCGAAATGGGCGACAAAACCCAGCTGCTGGCAATCCTGCTGGCGGTGCGGTTCCGGGCGCCGTTCACCGTGCTGGCCGGGATTGTGGTGGCGACGCTGGCCAATCATGCACTTGCGGCCTGGGCCGGGATCGCGCTGGCGCAGTGGCTGTCGGGGCCCTGGTTCGCGGTGGCGGTGTCGGTCGGGTTTCTCGCCATGGCGGCCTGGACATTGGTGCCGGACAAGCTCGACGAGGGCGAGATGAAGGTGCCGCGTGGCGGCGCGCTGGTGGCGACGGTAATCGCCTTCTTCGTGGTCGAGATCGGCGACAAGACGCAGGTGGCGACGATGGCGCTGGCGGCGCGCTACCAGAGCCTGTGGGCGGTAACGGCGGGGACGACTTTGGGCATGGTTCTGGCCAATGCCCCTGCGGTGTGGCTGGGCGAGGCGCTGCTCAAGCGGGTGCCGATGGCGCTGGTCCGGCGGCTGGCGGCAGCGCTGTTCGCGGTGCTGGGAATCGCCGGCCTGTGGGTGGCGCTGACCTGAGCCGGGCAGCGCCATCGCGTCGCATGTTCAGCAGGCGGATAAGTCATTTGCAGGCTGGTGCGGGGGCATCGACAAGGTGCATGATGGCATGATGGGAAATGAAACCGAAAACCGCCTTGGCCTGGGCCTGAAATTCGCCTGGGGGATCGGCTCGGTGGGCACGGTCACGGTGCTCACCGTCACCTCGCTGCTGCTGCTGTTTTTCATGACCACGGTGCTCGGCATCGCCCCGGCGCTGGCCGGCGGGCTGCTGTTCGGCGCCAAGCTGTTCGATGCCGTGGCCGCACCGATCATGGGCACGATTTCGGACAATTGGAAGGGCCGCTGGGGCCGCCGGGCGCCGTTCCTGTTCGCCGGCGGCGTGTTCGGCGCACTGGGCGTGTCGCTGGTGTTCAATCCGCCGGCGGCGCTTGTCGGCATGGGCCTGTCGGCCTGGCTGCTCGCCAGCCTGGTCATCATCGCGCTCGGCTACACGCTGTTCAACGTGCCCTATATCGCCATGCCGGCGGAGATGACCAGCAACCGGCTCGAGCGCACCTCGATCATGAGCTGGCGGATCGGCTTCGTCTCGCTGGGCGGCCTGCTGGTCGGGCTGATGCCGCAGCTGGCGACGACGCTGGGCGGCGGCCGCCAGGGCTATGGCGCCATCGGGCTGATCCTCGGCGGCACCATCCTGCTGGCGATGACCACTGCCGGGGCTGCTGCGCTGCGCACCCGGCGCGTCGCCTCGACCGGAGCCGGGGCAAGCGGCTTCGGGCGCTTCGCCATCGTCTTCAAGAACCGGCCGTTCATGCTGATCATGGCCGCCAAGGTGATGCAGCTGATCGGGCTGGCGAGCATGACCGCCTCGATCCTGTTCCTGCTCAAGTCGGTGCTCGGCACGCCCGATTCCTCGGTCGCCTATTATGTCACCGGGTCGACCGCCGGCACGCTGCTGACCATTCCGCTCTGGGCGCGGCTCAACAAGCGCTTCGCCAAGCAGACATTGTACATGATCGCCTGCCTCGGCTTCTCGACGATGGTGCTGACCTGGCTGCTGGCGTCGCGCGGCGAGGCGCTGCCGCTGATCATGGCGCGCGGCTTCGGCGTCGGGGTGTTCACCGGCGGGCTGCTGCTGATGGGCCAGAGCCTGCTGCCGGACGCGATCGACGAGGATTGCCGCAAATCCGGCGTGCGGCGCGAAGGTGTCTATGCCGGCGCCTATAGCCTGGTGGAAAAGCTCGCCAGCGCCATCGGGCCACTGATCGTCGGCGTGGTGCTGCAGATCTTCGAGTTCCAGCCGTCGCTGGGGCGCGATATCGACCAGCCGGCCGATGCCATCACCGGCATCTATTTCGGCGCCTCGGTGCTGCCGGCGCTGCTCTATGCGCTGTCGGTGATCCCGCTGCTGTTCTTCAGGCTGGAGCCGGTTGTCGATCCGGCACCCCAGCCCGCCGCTGCTGAATAAGGAGAGACGTCATGGTTTCAACCACTGCCGTAACGATGCGCCAGGGCGGCCGCGCCGCCATGGACTTCATGCTGTCCGTCGCCATGTCGACCCAGAAATTCGGGCCGAGCTGGACCAAGGAACTGGCCGACGCCGGCGTCACCGCCGACACGCTGCCCGAAGACCTCGATGCCGCCGACACCGTGATCCGGTCCGCCATCAAGGACTCCAAGGTCTTCGCCATGCACTCGCTGATCGGCGAGTACATGAGCGTCCAGCACGGCCGCGTCGCCCAGTCGGCGTTCGCCGAGGCCTCGGACGTGCTGCTCCCCAAGCTCGCCGAGCTGGAGGCCAAGGGTCCGTCGCGGCTGCACCTCAACCCGGACCTCAAGCTGCCGGATTATTATGACGGCGTCTGGTTCCACCGCACCACCGGCGGCTGGACCGAGCATCCGGAGATGGGCTTCGTCCACTCGGAATATATCCACAAGGCCTATGTCAACAAGACCTATGGCGGGGACATCTTCGGCCAGCGCCGCGCCGTGCTGAAGCGCCTTGGGGACTTCAAGCCGGCCCGCATCTGCGAGTTCGGCACCAGCTCCGGCCATTTCACCGTCGCCCTGCAGCAGGTGTTCCCGGACGCCAAGATCACCGGCGTCGAGATCTCGGTGCCGATGCTCAAGGAGGCGCTGCGCGTCGGCAACGCCAATGGCTGGGAATGGGACCTGTACCAGGCCGCTGCCGAGGACACGCCCTTCCCCGACGCCAGCTTCGATCTGGTCGGCAGTTATATCGTGCTGCATGAGATCCCCGCCGACATCGCCCGCGCCCATTTCCGCGAGGCCTTCCGCCTGCTGGCGCCCGGCGGCCATGTGCTGATGAGCGACGTCACCCCGTACCGGATGATGAACAAGCTCGGCCAGTGGCGCGCCGACTGGATGGCCCAGCGCGGCGGCGAACCCTGGTGGCGGGAGGCGGCAACGCTGGACCTCACCCAGGCCGCCCGCGACGCCGGCTTCGTCGACATCGAGGAAGGTGGCCTCGATGGCGCCATCTATCCCTGGGTGATCAACGCAAGGAAGCCCGCATGAACGACATGAGTCCTAATCGGGGCATCGACCCCGGCGCCGCCTCGCGCGTCACCAAGAGCGGCAGCATGCTCGCCCCCAGCCAGATCGACGACGTCGCCAACGCGCTGCTCGTCATGGCCCGCGAGCTCTGGGTGGTGAAGGACCGTCAGCGCGTCCTCGAAGCGCTGCTCGCCGAGGCCGGTGTCGTCGCGCCGGGCGCCGTCGCCGACCACCAGCCCGACGCCGCCCTGGCGGCAGAGCTCGCCACCGAACGCACCCGCTATACCCAGGCGATCCTCGACGTGCTCTGCCCGGACGTGAAGGCGTGAAGCCGCTGCTGCTCATCGTTGCCCTGCTGGCGACGGCAGCTCCGGCCCAAACGCCTCCGGTCCAAACGCCACCCGCCCTCACCCCCACCGGCGAGGCGATCATGGCGCGGATGAAGGCCATCCCGCAGGACCGCAGCGTCGAGGGCGTCGAGGCCTATACCCCGACCGAAACCGTCGCCGGCGCCGCGCGCCCGCACAGCATCCCCCGCGCCTCGCCCCGCAGCGTCGGCATCGATCCGTTCGCCATTGAAAAGGCCCAGGCCTGGGCCGACCAGCAGCAGAGCTTCGCCCTGCTCATCGCCCGCAACGGCAAGCTGGTCCATGAGCGCTACGCCGACGGCTTCACCCCCGAAAACCGCTACGTCACCGCCTCGATGCACAAGGCCGTGGTGGCGCTGGCCTATGGCATCGCGGTGGCGGACGGCAAGATCAGCCTCGACGACCCGCTGGGCAAGCATCTCACCGAATATGCCGCCCACCCCATGGGCAAGATCACCATCCGCCAGCTGCTGGACATGACCAGCGGCCTCCAGCCCGCCCCCGCCGCCCCGGGCGACCCGGAAGCCGGCTTCATGGCGCTGATGTTCGCCCCCGATATCCGCCTCGCCAGCCAGCGCTATGTCCAGGCCGTGCCGCCCGGCACTACTTTCGGCTATGCCAATGTCAGCACCCAGCTCGCCGGCATGGCGCTGGAAGCCGCCATTGGCGAGCGCTATTCGGGCTGGCTGTCCCGCCGCCTGTGGGCGCCGATGGGTGCCGGCGACGCCGCCGTCTGGATGGACCGCGAGAACGGTAACCCCCATTATTTCTGCTGCCTGCTCGCCACCCCGCGAGACTGGCTGCGCGTCGGCGAGCTGATGCGCAACGACGGCATAGTCGGCCGCACCCGCGTGCTGCCCGAAGGCTGGGTCAGGACCATCACCAGCCCGTCGGCAAAGAACCCCAATTTCGGCATGAACATCTGGCGCGGCAGCCCGCACGATCCGCAGCGCGGCTATGGCCTCGGCGTCGCCCTCAAGGTCCCCGCCAAGGCGCCGTTCGCGCGTGACGATGTCTATTATGTCGACGGCGCCGGCGGCCAGCGCGTCTATGTCGTCCCCTCCGAAGGCCTGACCATCATCCGCATCGGCAAGCCCGCCGCCGCCTGGGACGACTCGGCGCTGGTCAATCTGGTCCTCGAAGGCATCAAAAAATAACCCCCCTCCCTGCCGGCAGGGAGGGGGCAATCCCGATCAGATGATCCCGCGGCTCTCCAGATCCGCCAGCTCGGCGTCGGACAGCCCCAGCGCCTCGCGATAGACGCTCTCATTGTCCTGGCCCACGGTCGCCGGCGCACTGCGGCGCACGCTGCCCGGGGTCTTGGAGAATTTCGGGAATGTATTCTGCATCTTGACCTGCCCCCAGCGCGGATGCGGCACATCGATCAGCGCCTCGCGCGCCTGGAAGTGCGGGTCGTCGATCATGTCCTGCGGCCTGTACAACTTCCCCGCCGGCACGCCATGCTCGATCATCAGCGCCTCGAGCTCGGCAACCGTCAGCGTCTTCGTCCATTCGCTGATCAGATCATCGAGCTCAACCTGCCGCTTGCCGCGGTTGATATGGTCGATGTAGCGCGGGTCCTTGGCCAGCTCCGGCCGGCCCATCGCCGTGCACAGCCGCCCGAACACCGTGTCCTGGTTCGCGCCGATCAGATATTCGCCGTCAGAGCAGGGATAGACGTTGGAGGGCGCAATCCCCGGCAGCACCGAGCCCGACCGCTCGCGCACATAGCCCGAGGCCACATATTCCGGCACCAGCGATTCCATCACCTGCAGCACGGCCTCATAGAGCGCGGAATCGACCACCTGGCCCTCGCCGGTACGGTCGCGGTGGCGCAGCGCCGCGAGCGCGCCCATGCAGCCATAGGTCGCCGCCAGAGAGTCGCCGATCGACACGCCCATGCGCGAGGCCGGTCGGTCGGGGTCGCCGTTGATCGCCCGCCAGCCGCCCATCGCCTCGCCGATGCCGCCGAAGCCGGCCCGGTCCGAATAGGGGCCGGACTGGCCATAGCCGGAGACGCGAACGATGATCAGACCGGGGTTCACCGCATGCAGCGCCTCGGGGGACATGCCCCATTTCTCCAGCGTGCCCGGGCGGAAGTTCTCGATGAGGATGTCCGCCGTGGCGATCAGCTTGCGCGCCAGCGCCTGGCCCTCGGCCACGCGCAGATCGGCCGACACCGCCTTCTTGTTGCGCGCCACGACTTCCCACCACAGCGGATAGTCGCCGCGGCCCCAGACCCGCATCGGGTCGCCGCCGCCAACCTTCTTGCCATCGGGACCAGGCCGCGCCGGCGGCTCGATCTTGATGACCTCGGCGCCCATGTCGCCGAGCAGCTGCCCGCAGAACGGGCCGGCGATCAGCTGGCCCATCTCCACGACCCGGATGCCGGCCAGCGGCCCCGGGGTCTCCAGTCGCTCCTGCACCACACTCATTCCGCGGCCTCGGCCAGGCTGTGGTGCCAGATCGGCTGCTTCGGCGCCGGCAGCCCGGTTTCGGCCAGGCAATTGGCGCGCAGCGTCTCGATATCGCCACCGAAGTTGAAGATGGCTTCGGAATTACTGCTGCGATTGGCGCTCATCTCGGCGCGCAGCGCCTGGGTGCCGGCCTCGTCGAGCACGCCCTCGTCATCGGCAACCACGCCATAGGCGCGGGCGCCGGCCGAGGTCACCAGACCCTGGCGGATTTCCTTGGCCACCAGCGCCGGATCGCGCTCGAGCGGGTTGCCCCAGCCGCCGCCGCCCCAGGTGATGAAGTGCAGCACATCGTCGGCCTCGACCTGCAGGCTGTCGAGCTTGTTGGCGACAATGGTCTGCGTGCCATCGGGCTTCTCGAGGATCTTGCGGGCCCGCGCGCCCGGCGCGCCGCCGTTGACGCCCCAGGGATAGGTGAACCAGCGGTCGTCATGGATCGAGATGCTGCCCGCCGCGAGGAAGCGGTAGGACATCAGGATGCCGTTGCCGCCCCGGTTGAGCCCGGCGCCGCCGGAATCGGCGATCGCCTCGTAGCGCTCGATCCGCATCGGGAAATAGCGCTCCAGGAACTCGTTGGGCACGTTGGTGAAGCCCGGCCACAGCGAGTGACCGTCCGGACCATCGCCGAACGGCTTGCCGGGAATGCCGCCGAAGCCGATCTGGAACAACTGGAACCACTCGCCGCCCTTGCCTTCGCGCGTGTCGCGGCCCGAGTACATCAGATGCGGCGACGACGAGAAGCCGGCGGCGCAGAGGAACTCGGGGGTCCGCTGGCCGAGCAGGCCGCCGAGGATGTCGAAAATCCGGCCCAGCGCATGGGTACGGCCCGACAGCGCGGCCGGGAACTTCGGCTTCAGCAGCGAGCCTTCCGGGATCTTGACCTCGATCAGGTCATAGAAACCGTCGTTGAACATGATCTGCGGATCGAAGACCATGATCATGTAGATGCCGAAGAACATCTTGAACATGTTCTCGTTGAGCAGGAAGTTGATCGACGCATCCGACTGCGGATCGGTGCCGGTGAAGTCGAGCAGAACCTTGTCGCCGACCCGCTGCATCGTGCACTTGATCTTGTAGGGGCCGAAGCCGACGCCGTCGTCGCAGATATAATCCTCGAAGCTCACCGCATCGGTCGACACCGAGGTCGAGATCAGCGCCTTCATCGCGCGGTGGTTGCGCGCCAGCAGCGCGTCCATCGCGGCGATGACGATGTCGTCGCCGAAGCGCAGGCACAGTTCGTCGAGGCGGCGGGCGGCGACCCGGCACGAGGCGATCAGCGCATTCAGATCGGCCGCGCACCAGTCCGGCTTGCGGGTCTGGTGCATCACCAGCTTGATCAGATCTTCGTTATACTCGCCCTTGCGGTAGATCTTCACCGGCGGAATGCGCACGCCTTCCTCGAAGATCGCGCGCGCATCGATCGGCATCGAGCCTGCCACCTTGCCGCCGATGTCGGACTGGTGGCCGAACATCGCCGTCCACGCCACCAGCCGGCCATTGCGATACACCGGCAGCAGCACCAGCCAGTCGTTGGAATGGCTGACGGCGCCGTTGCAGCTATAGGGGTCCGACAGGAAGATCATGTCGCCTTCCTCGATGGTGCCGTCGAAGCCCTTGAGGAAGCCGTCGATGAAGCTGCCGAACTGGCCGACGATCATCTTGCCGTCGGGATTGGCGATCAGCGGAAAGGCGTCGCCCTGCTCGCGGATGCCCGGCGACATGGCGGTGCGGAACAGCGTGGCGTCCATCTCGATACGCGCATTGCGCAGCGCGTTCTCGATGATGTCGAGCGTCACCGGATCGATCACCGGCTGGCTGAACGGGGTGTCGTTCGTCTGGATGATGCGTGCGGGCATGGTCTTTCCTCCCTCAGGCCGGGTTGATCAGAAGATTGCCGAACGCATCGACGGTCGCTGCGTGGCCGGTATGCACAAGAGTAGTCGAGTCCATCTCGGTCACTACCGCCGGGCCCGGCACGATATCACCGGCCCGCAATTTGGAGCGGTCATAAATCGCCGCATCCTGCAGCTTGCCGTCCATGTACAGCTTGTGGTCGCGCACCCGCGCCGCCACCGGGTCGCCATTGCCCTCGGGAATACGCTCGGCCGAGACGTTCGCCGCCTTGCCCAGCGCCACCACGCGAATGTTGACGATTTCCTGCGGCACATCGAGGTTGAAGGTGAACAGCCGCTTGTGCTCGTCATCGAACTGGGCGGCGAGATCGGCGATCTTGGTGCCGAGCGGCGCGCTCAGCGGCACCTCGAAGGCCTGGCCGGCATAGCGGACGTCGAGCTCGGTAACGATCTCGACATCGCCTTCGACAACGCCTTCGGCGACCAGCTCGGCTGTGACCTGCGCACTCAGCTCGGCAATCACCGCGCTTACCTCAGCGTCATCGGTGTTCGTCACCAGCCGGTTGAAGCTGCGCTGTGCATCGACGCGCAGCCGGGTGGTGGCATCGCCATAGGCGCAGAGCACGCCCGGCGACGGCGGAATGATCACCGGCCAGCTGTTCATCAATATGCCCATGGCATTGCCGTGCAGCGGCCCGGCGCCGCCAAAGGCCATCAGCGCGAAGTCGCGCGGATCATAGCCCTGCTGCACGGAAACCAGTCGCAGCGCGCCGAACATCGTCTCGTTGACGATGGCGATGATACCGGCAGCGGCGTCCATCAGCGACAGGCCGAGCGCATCGGCCACCGTCTGCACGGCCTTTTCAGCCGCCGGACGGTCGAGCTTGAAGGTGCCGCCCAGCAGGTTCTCCGGCAGATAGCCGAGCACCACATTGGCGTCGGTCACGGTCGGCAATTCGCCGCCACGGCCATAGGCGGCCGGCCCCGGCACCGCGCCGGCAGACTGCGGGCCGACCCGCAGCGCCTTGGTCAGCTCCGGCACGGTGGCGATCGAGCCACCGCCGGCGCCCACCGTCTTCACGTCGAGCGAGGAGGCGCGGACGGTCAGATGGCCGACGCTGGTCTCGCGGCGCAGCCGCGCCTGGAAATCCTCGATCAGGGCCACATCGGTCGAGGTGCCGCCCATGTCGAGCGTCAGCACATTGGGATGGCCGCTGTTCTTGGCGATGAACACCGCGCCCGCCACGCCGCCGGCGGGGCCGGACATCAACAGGTTGACCGGCGCCGTGCTGCTCTTTTCGGCCGACATCAGGCCGCCGTCGGAGCGCAGCAGGTTGAGCTTGGCGGTGGTGCCCCAGCCCTTCAGTTCGCGCTCGAGGTTGCCGACATAGCGCGCCACCGTCGGGCGCACCGCCGAATTGGCCACGGTGGTCAGGGCGCGCTCATACTCCTGCATCTCGGGCAGGATATCGGCCGAGATGCTGATCGGCAGGTCGGGGAACTCCTCGGCGCAGATTTCCGCCACCCGGCGCTCGTGCGCATCGTTCATGTAGCTGTTGATCAGGCAGATGGTGATCGCCTCGACCTTCTCCGCGGCCAGCTTCTTCAAGTTCTCGCGCAGCTTGGCTTCGTCGATCGGGCGAACGATCACGCCGTCGGCGCCCATCCGCTCGGGCACCTCGATGGTCGCTTCCAGCGGCGCCATCGGCTCGGGCTTGGGCCAGACGATCCAGGCGGCAATGCCGCCGGGAACCAGCGAGCGGGCGATCTGCAGGACATGGCGATAACCCTCGGTGACCACCAGGCCGACGCGCGCCACCTTGCCCTCGAGCACGGCATTGGTCGCCACCGTGGTGCCGTGCAGGAACAGGCCCAGCTCGTCCGGGCTGATGCCGGCGCGCTCGCAGAGCTGGCGGGCGCCGTTGATCACCGCCTGCGACGGATCATGCGGGGTGCTCGGCACCTTGTCGCGGACCGCGCGGCCGGAAACCTCGTCGATGACGATAAGATCGGTAAATGTGCCGCCAACGTCGACACCCAGACGATAACTCATGGTGCTACTCGCTCCCCCTTGACGATGAAATCGCCGGCCTTGCCGACGCGGCTGGGCAACGCCCGGCCCATGACTTCGGCGAACCAGCTGTTGGCCGCCACGATGGCTTCAAGATTATATCCGGTCTCGATACCCGACCGGTCGAACAGATAGACAAGCTCCTCGGTGCCGACATTGCCGGCCGCCCCGGGCGCGAACGGACAGCCGCCAAGGCCGCCGAGCGCCGAATCGAAGGTCCGCACCCCGGCCTGATACCCTGCCCAGGCATTGGCCGGTGCCATGCCGCGCGTGTCATGCAGATGCAGCCGCACCGGAATCGGCGCGACCGCCTCGATGACCAGCCCGGACAGATCACCCACCTGCCCCGGCACGCCGACGCCGATGGTATCGGCCAGTGCGATCTCCTGCGCGCCGGCATCGGCCATCCTTTTGGCGAGGTCCACAACCCGCTCGGGCGGCACAT
>NZ_JBIMKZ010000092.1:0-11108 GCF_051860865.1 Polymorphobacter sp.
CCCGCTGTCGCGATAGACGGCGCGGTCCTCGGCCCAGTCTTCCTTGACCTTGACGTGGAGGAACAGATGGACCTAGCGGCCCAGCAGTTCGGTGATGTTGGCGCGCGCCGTGGCGCCGATGTCCTTGATGCGCACGCCGCCCTTGCCGAGGATGATGACGCGCTGGCTCTCGCGCTCGATCAGGATCTGCTGGTGGATGACCACCGAGCCGTCGCGGCGCTCCTCCCATTTCTCGGTTTCGACGGTGCTGGCATAGGGCAGCTCGGCGTGGAGCTGGTGATAGAGCTGCTCGCGGGTGATCTCGGCGGCCATCAGCCGGCTGGTGGTGTCGGAGAGCTGGTCTTCGGGATAGTGCCAGGGGCTTTCGGGCATCCGGGTGGCGAGCGCGGCCTTCAGCTCGGGCACGCCGTCGCCGGTCTGGGCGGCGATGAAATAGGTCTCCTCGAAGCTGCAGAGGTCGTTGGCGCCGGCGGCCAGCGCCAGCAGCTTCGGCTTGGCGGTGATGTCGACCTTGTTGAGGATCAGGATGCGCGGCTCGCGGCGCGGCGCCAGCGCCTCGAGGATGGCGCGCGGCTCGTCCTTCAGCCCGGTCTTGGCGTCGATCACCATGGCGATGACATCGGCATCCTGGGTGCCGTCCCAGGCGGCCTTGACCATGGCGCGGTCGAGCCGGCGGTGGGTCTTGGTGAAGATGCCGGGCGTGTCGACGAGCAGCAGCTGAGCGGCGCCCTCGGTGGCGATGCCGATCAGCCTGGTGCGCGTGGTCTGCACCTTGGCCGAGACGATGGCGACCTTCTGGCCGACGATGGCGTTGACCAGCGTCGACTTGCCGGCGTTCGGCGCGCCGACGATGGCGATGGTGCCGCAGCGCGGGACGGGATCGATGGTGCCGCTGGGCGGCACGGGTGAGGACTCGGTCATTGGGGCAGACTTTCGAGGAGGGAGAGGGCGGCGGCCTTTTCGGCCTCCTGCTTGCTGGGGCCTTCGCCCTGGGACGGGGCTTCGCCGCGGACGCGGGCCTCGATGGTGAAGCGCGGGGCATGGTCGGGGCCCTGCCGGTCGAGCACGACATAGCTCGGCATGCCGCGCCGGCGCTTCAGCGCCCATTCCTGCAGGCGGGATTTGGGGTCGGCGAGCAACTGCCGGCCTTCGGCGGCCAGCCGCCCCCATTCGCGCTGGACAAAGGCATCGGCGGCTTCCCAGCCGGCATCGAGATACAGCGCCGCGACCAGCGCCTCGGCAACATCGCCGAGCACATTGTCGCTGAGGTGCAGCCCCTTGGCGCGGGCATTATGCTCCATGATCATCAGCTCGGGCACGCCGAGATGGCGGGCGACCTCGGCATTGGCCGGGCCTTCCACCAGCGCATGCAGCCGCGCCGTCAGCCGGCCCTCGGCCTCGTCATGCCGGCCATAGAGCATCGCCGCGATGGCACAGCCGAGCACCCGGTCGCCGAGGAATTCCAGCCGCTGGTAGCTGGCCGCGCCGCTGGCGGCGCTGCTGTGGGTCAGCGCGCGGCGGACCAGCCCGGGATCGGCGAAGCGATGGCCGAGCCGCGCCTCCGCCCATTGCTGGATGCGGGAATCGGCCAGCCGGCCGTCCGGGCTCGTCAAAGCCGCTTCCCCAGGCGCTGCCAGTCCAGCCCGGCCTCGCCGACCGAGAACAGGATGAAGTCGGCGCGGCCGACGACATGGCTGAACGGCACCATGTCGACGCCGCCCTCGGCGACCGACCAGCGGCTGTCGGCCGAGGCGCCGCGATGGTCGCCGAGCACGAACAGATGATTGTCCGGCACAAGTGCCGGGCCGAAATCCGGGCTATCCGGCCCGGTATCGAGGATCGCCACGCGCCGTCCGTTTGGCAGCGTCTCGGCGGCGTCATCGCTGCGCGGCACCAGCCGGCCGTTGAGGATCAGCCGCCCGTCATGCATTGCCACCCGGTCCCCGGGCAGGCCGATGACCCGCTTGACGATATCGGTGCGGTGATCGCGCGGGGTCTTGAAGACGATCAGGTCGCCGCGATCGGGCAGCTGCGCGAACAGCCTTCCGGTCACGAAGGAGGGCGCCAGCGGCAGCGCATGGCGGCCGAAGCCATAGGGCCATTTGGCCACGAAGATGGTGTCGCCGCGCTGCAATGCCGGCTGCATCGACTGCGACGGGATGCTGTACGGCTCATAGACCAGCCCGCGCAGCACCAGGGCCGCAATCCCGGCGACCATCGCCAGCCGCGCCAGCCGGGCCAGCCGTTCCCGCAGTCGCTGGGTCCGTTGCTGGTGGGCGGTGCGGGCGTCGCTGTCGGTCACCATCCTGGGTGACAGGCCCTTGGCCTTGGCCGCTGATTCAGTCATTGTGCCCATATGGCAGAAACAATTGCAGAAATCGAGGAACGGCTGGACGTGCTGGCGCGGGGCTCCCGCGGCCTGTTGCGTACGCGATTCGAGACCGATCCGGGGCGGCTGGCGCGCTACAGCCACCGGGTTGCCGGCATCCGCTTCGATCTGTCCCGGCTGGACATCGATCCCGACGTGATGGCCGGCTTCGGCGCGCTCGCCGAGGCGGCGGACCTCGCCGGCTGGCGGGAGAGACTGGTCGCCGGCGATGTCGTCAATCCGAGCGAGGGCCGGGCAGCCACGCACATGGCGACGCGCGGCACCGGCCCGGCGCCGCTGGTCGCCGAGGCCGAGGCGCGCGGCGAGGCGATGCGCACACTGGCCGAGACCTTGCGCGGTGAGCCGATCCGCCATGTCCTCCATGTCGGCATCGGCGGCTCGGCCCTGGGGCCGGCGCTGCTGCTCGATGCGCTGGGGCGGGACGCCGATGGCCCCGAGGTGCTGGTGGTCTCCAATATCGACGGCGAGGCGCTGAGCCGGGCGATGGCGGGCTGCGACCCGGCGCAGACGCTGCTGCTCGTCGCCTCCAAGACCTTCACCACCGCCGAGACGATGACCAATGCCGGCAGCGCACTGGCCTGGATGAAGGCCGCCGGCGTCACCGACCTGGCGGCGCGGACGGTGGCGGTCACCGCGGCGCCTGAGCGGGCGCGGGACTGGGGCGCCGGCCATGTCCTCGATTTCCCCGATACCGTTGGCGGCCGCTATTCGCTGTGGACGGCGGTGGGGCTGGGCTTTGTGCTGCGCGCCGGCTGGCAGGCCTGGGCGGACCTGCTGGAAGGTGCGGCGGCGATGGATCGGCATTTCCTTGATGCGCCGTTCGAGGCCAACATGCCGGTGCTGGCGGCGATGGCCGATGTCTGGGCGCATCGCTTCGGCGGCCAGGCGGTGCGCGGCGTCTTCGCCTATGACGAGCGGCTGCGGCTGCTGCCGATGTTCCTCCAGCAGCTCGAGATGGAGAGCAACGGCAAGCGCGTCGACCGCGACGGCCAGCCCATCACACGCCCGACCGCGCCGGTGACCTGGGGCGGCACCGGCACCGACGCCCAGCATGCGGTGTTCCAGCTGCTCCACCAGGGCACCGTGCCCGGCCCGGTCGAGTTCGTCGCCGTGCGCACTCCGGGCCATGGCCTGGACGGCGCCCATCACCGCCAGCTGCTGGCCAATTGCCTGGCGCAGGGCGCGGCGCTGATGCAGGGGCGGGACGCGGCGACGGCGCTGTCGCTGGCCGGTGGCGACGCGGCGCTGGCCGGTGCCCGCACCTTCCCCGGCAACCGCCCGTCGGCCACGATCCTGCTCGACAGTCTCGATCCGCGCACGCTCGGCGCGCTGCTGGCCTTTTACGAGCACCGAACCTTCGCTGCTGCCGTGCTGATGGGCATCAATCCGTTCGATCAATGGGGTGTCGAACTGGGCAAGGAGCTGGCGAATGCCGTGCTCGGCGGCGGGCTGGCCGGCGCCGACCCGTCAACCGCCGCCCTGATGCGCGAGGCGCTCGGCTGAGGCCTCGGGCACCGGCGGCGCCATCGGCTGCCACTGGCCGGAGAGCAATATCTCGGCCGGCTGGTAGCGGGTCTTGTAATTCATCCGGTCGCAGCCCTCGATCCAGTAGCCGAGATAGACATGCGGCAGCCCGGCCGCGCCGGCGCGGGTGATGTGATCGAGGATGATGTAGCTGCCCAGCCCGGCGCGCGCCTCCGGCCCGGTATCGTAAAAGCTGTAGATCATCGACAGCCCGTCCGACAATTTGTCGGTGAGGCAGGCGCCGACCAGCTTGCCGGGCCGGCCATCGACCGACGGCTCGCGATACTCGACGACCACCGTATCGACCGGCGACTGCTCGACCATGTCGGCAAAGTCGCCGCTGTCCATGCTGGCCATGCCGCCATTGGGGTGGCGGTGCGCCAGGTAGCGGCGCAGCAGCTGCCATTGCTCGTCGGTCGACCACGGCTCGCAGGCGTGGATCTCCAGATCGGCATTGCGCCGCGCCAGCCGCTGCTGGCTGCGCGACGGGCGGAACCGCTGCGCCAGCACGCGCAGCGACACACAGGCCTGGCAGAAATCGCAGTTCGGCCGGTAAACGACATTCTGGCTGCGCCGGAAACCGATCCGCCCCAGCGCCTCGTTCATCTCGCCCGCATCATGCCCCTTCAGCTCGGCGAACACCTTCCGCTCGGTGCGGCCCGGCAGGTAAGGGCAGGGCGCCGGTGCGGTGACGAAGAAGCGAGGAAAGCGAAACGCCTGATCGGTCATGAATCGCGTCCCCTCGCCTGATGGTTCATGCCTTCACTCTAGAGCGGCAGCAGCCCGCGCGACCATAGGGAAAATCATGGTTAAATCAGGCCTGGACCAGAATTTTCAGCCTGTCTCGATCATCCGCACATCATAGGCCGCTGCCCGCAGCGCCTCGACCAGCCGGTCGAGATGGTCGCGGTCCCGCGTCTCGCACTCGATGTCGGCGATCAGGCCCTTGGCCGGCAGGTTGGTGAACACCCGCTGGTGATAGACTTCGAGGATGTTGACCTGCTGCTGGTCGAAGATCCGCGCCACCTCGAACAGCTGGCCCGGCCGGTCCTTCAGGCGGATGCGCAGTCGCGCCAGCCGCCCGGCGCGCGCCAGCTCGCGCAGCAGCACATTGGCCAGCAGCCGCGTGTCGATGTTGCCGCCGCACAGCACCAGCCCGACCTTGCAGCCGCGGAACCGCCGCGGATGCGCCAGCAGCGCCGCCAGCCCGGCCGCGCCGGCGCCCTCGACGACGGTCTTCTCGATGGTCAGCAGCAGCGACACCGCATGCTCGAGGTCCCGCTCGCCGACCAGCACGATGTCGTCGACCAGCGCTCGCACCACTTGCGCCGTCAGCACGCCCGGCGTCTTCACGGCAATGCCTTCGGCCAGCGTGTCGCCGTCGCAGATCGCATCCTGGCCGTTCATCAGCGCGTGCATGGACGGGTATAACTCGGCCTGCACGCCGATCACCTCGATCGCCGGGTTGACCGCCTTGGCATAGGTGGCGATGCCGGAGATCAGCCCGCCGCCGCCGATCGGGATCACCAGCGTGTCGAGCTCGGGGACGGCCGCCAGCATCTCCAGGCCGACGCTGCCCTGGCCGGCCATCACCAGCGGGTCGTCGAAGGGATGGACGAAGACGAAGCCGCGCTTGGCCGCCAGCATGTGCGCATGGTCCGAGGCTTCCTCGAACTTCTCGCCGTGCAGCACGACATGGGCGCCGTGGCCCTCGGTCTGCTGCACCTTCACGATCGGCGTGAATCGCGGCATGACGATGGTGGCGGGGATGCCGAGCCGCTTGGCATGATAGGCCAGCCCCTGGGCATGGTTGCCGGCGGAGGCCGCAATCACGCCGCGCTGGCGCTCCTCCTCGGTCAGGCTGAGCAGCTTGTTGAGCGCCCCGCGCTCCTTGTAAGCGGCTGTGAACTGGAGGTTTTCGAACTTCAGCCAGACGTCCGCGCCGGTCAGCGCGGAAAGCGTCTCGCTCCGCAAACAGGGCGTCTGGACGATATTTCCGCCGATCGCCGCCGCTGCCCGCTCGACATCGGCGCGGCTGATGGGCAGGACGGGCGGGGCCTTGGCAGGCTGGCTTTGTGACATGTAGGGGCCTTAGCGCCTGTGTCTGCACGGTGCAAACGGGGTTTAGGGGAGGATTCGGATGGCGCGCGTGGCATTTCTCGGGCTCGGCGTGATGGGCGGGCCGATGGCGCGGCACCTGATCGCCGCCGGCCATGAGGTGGCGGTGTGGAACCGCACCACCGCACGGGCCGAGGCGTTCGTCACCGCGCATGGCGGCCGGCTGGCCACCACCCCCGCCGATGCGGCCACCGACGCCGATGTCGTCGCCGCCTGTGTCGGCGCCGATGCCGATGTGCTGGCCGTCACCGTCGGCGCCGACGGCGCCTTTCCGGCGATGACGGCCGGCGCGCTGTTCATCGATCATACCACGGCTTCGGCCACGCTGGCGCGACAGCTGGAGGGCGAGGCGGCGGCGCGCAGCCTGCGCTGCCTCGATGCGCCGGTCTCGGGCGGGCAGGCCGGCGCCGAAGTGGGCATCCTGTCGATCATGTGCGGCGGCAGCCCGGAGGCCTTTACCCAGGGCCAGCCGGTGATGGCCGCCTATGGCCGGACCATCGGCCATATCGGTCCCGCCGGCCATGGCCAGCTGGCCAAGATGGTCAACCAGATCGCCATCGCCGGTGTGGTGCAGGGGCTGGCCGAGGCGCTGGCCTTCGGCCGCGACGCGGGGCTTGACATGGCGCAGGTGCTGGCGGTGATTACCAAGGGGGCGGCGGGGAGCTGGCAGATGGAGAACCGCAGCGGCACGATGCTCGAAGGCCGCTTCGATTTCGGCTTCGCCGTCGACTGGATGCGCAAGGATCTCGGCATGGTGCTGGCCGAGGCCGGGCGGATGGGGCTCGACCTGCCGCTGACCAATATGGTCGACGGCTTCTACGAGGAATTGCAGGCCATGGGCGGTGGGCGCGGGGACACCTCCTCGCTGATCCGCCGCCTGGGATCAAAATCGGGGAGAGAATGACGATGACCGCAAAAGTGATCAGGATGGACCCGGACCCGCTCGATGCCTATGCCATCGCGCCCGGCTGGCAGGTCGGCAATTTGCTGTTCCTTTCGGGCCAGGCCGCCATCGACGAGAACGGCGCCATTATCGGCCCCGGTGATTTCCAGGCCCAGCTGGCCCAGACCTTCGCCAACATCGACCGGGTGCTGGCCGCCGGCGGCAGCGACCGCAGCCGCATCGTCAAGGTCACCATCTACCTGACCGACATGGGCAATTTCCCGGCCATCGTCGAGGCGCGGCGGCGCTATTTCAGCCCGCCCTGGCCGGCGGACACCATCGTCGAGGTGAAGAGCCTGGCGCTGCCCGAACTGATGGTCGAGATCGACGTCATCGCCTGTACGGGATGAGGGGGACGGCAATGCGCATGCTGCGAGCGGCGGCGATGGTGGTGGCGCTGGTGGCGGCAGCGCCGGCAGCCGCCGACCAGATCATCGTCAACGCCAATGGCTATACGCTCGGCGTCGACGGCGAACTTCAGCGGTTCGCCAGCCTCGTGCTCGACAATGACGGCCGGGTGAAGGCGCTGCTGCCGGCCGGCGCGCCGCTGCCGCGCGGCAGGCACCGGGACATGGGCGGCCGCACGCTGCTGCCGGGGCTGGTCGATGCCCATGGCCGGCTGACGGCGGCGGCGACCACCCCGGACCGGCGCGGCCGCGAGCGCGCCTGGGCAGCGGCGGTGGCCGCGGCCTCGGCCGCCGGGGTCACCATGGTCCATGATGCCGGCACGACGGCGGAAAGCTGGACCTGGCTCAAGCGCCAGCGTGACCGTCGGCGGCTGCCGCTGCGCGTCCATGCCATGGCCGACGGCCCGCAGCAGCTTGCGGCGATCGCAGCGGACAAGCCGATCGACTGGGACAAGCGCGACATGCTCGCCGCCCGGTCGATGACCCTCACGCTGGACGGCGACATCGCCGACCATCAGGCCTGGCTGAAGGCCGATTATGCCGACAGCCCCGGCCGGCGCGGCCAGCCGCTGATCGAGGAAGGGCGGCTGCGGCGGCAGGTGCTGGCGGCCTCGATGCAGGGGTTCCAGGTCGACATCGAGGCGCACGGCGATGCAGCCCTCGGCGCAGCCCTGTCGGCCCTGGGGGCGGTACCCGATGCCCAGCGCGCGCTGCAGCGGCACCGGGTGTCGGTGGTGCGGCTGCTCGGCGCCGATGAGATCGATCGCTTCAATCGGCTCGGCGTTGTCGCCGTAGTCGCGCCGGTTTTGCCGGCGCAACCGGCCGAGGCGGCGGTGCTCGGTGCCCGCCGCGCCGCCGCGCTGGCCGGCTGGGCGAAGCTCGCCGACACCGGGGCGATCGTCGCCGGCGGCACCGGCGGTGCCGCCACCGTGCTGGCCGCGATCCCGGCGGCGACGTCAGCCGTCAAGGACAAGCCGCTGGCCGGGCTCGACATGTTCACCCGCCTCGCGGCGCGTGCCGGCCATGCCGAAACCCGGGCCGGCATTCTCGCACCCGGCTATTGGGGCGATTTCATCATCCTGGACCGTGATCCGCTCGCCACCACCCAGACCGCCCCGGTGCAGGTGCTGGAGACCTGGCTCGCTGGCCGTCGGGTCTACCGACGCGCGGGTTAGGTCGCGGCCCTGGGCAAGAGATAAGGCCTCCGGCGGCAAGATAAGGGCCTCCGGCGGCTGGGGCCGCAGGCCCCAGACCCCAATTATCGGGTTAATCCCACAGGACCGTCTGCCGTCGCCTTGCGAAGGCCGGATTATCGGGGTCTGGGGCCTGCGGCCCCAGCCGCCGGAGGCATCTCGTTACCGCCGGACGTCTCTTGTTACTGCACGACCACTTCGGCTGAATGTCGATATCATCTAGCTCTTGTAGAGCGCCTTGCTCGCCCGCCGCGCCAGGGCGAGGCCGATGACGAAGCTCACCAGCGTCGCGACCAGCAGCGGCACCAGATACCGGGCATCGACGATCGCCCAGGCAGCGAGGCAGCCGGACGCCGTGAAGGCGACCATCGAGCCGAGGCGAAAGACAAGGGTTTCACGGGTCATCCACGATCATTGCCGCAGGCCGTCGCCGCCTGCAATAGGGCGGCGCTGTCGCTGCGCGCCCGGCAGGCGGCGCCGCAGTTGCAGCCCCCCATGTGGATGGGCTAGGCGATGCAGGATACCGGTCCGGGCCTGTAGCTCAGCGGTTAGAGCTGGCCGCTCATAACGGCTAGGTCGGGGGTTCGAATCCCTCCGGGCCCACCGGTTGTTCGATAAGGATGTTGCGTCTGTCAGACAGTATTCAGCCGGCGATCAGCAAGCGCGACCAGGCGGTCGCCATCGAGGCGGCGGCTGGGGCCACGCCGCGGCCCCGCGTCGCGTGGGGCCAGTGGTTCGGCGTGCTGCTCGGGCTGGTGGTACTGGCGCTGGCCGCCTGGGGGCTGAACAAGATCGCCGGCCAGGTGACGATGGCCGACATCGTCGCCGAGGTGAAGGCGACGCCCGCGCACCTGATCGTCGCCGCCGCCGTCTCGGCGGCCATCTCCTATGTCGTCCTCATCGGCTATGACTGGCTGGCCACCCGCCATCTCGGCTACCAGATCCCCTGGCCGACGCTCGCCGCCGCCAGTTTTGCCAGCTTCACCATGAGCCACACGCTCGGCGTCACCGTGCTGACCGGCGGTACCGTGCGCTACCGGATCTATACCCGCGCCGGCGTCAAGCCGGCCGACATCGCCATGATCATCCTGCTTTGCGGCTGGACCTTCTGGCTCGGCATCGTCTTTGTCGCCGGGCTGGGGCTGCTGGTGTCGCCGCACCTTTCGGTACCGTTCCGGGATATCGTGCCCGAGGGGCTGGAGCGCTGGACCGGCGCGGCGCTGCTCGGTGGCACGCTGGCGTATCTGGTGCTGGCCTGGCTGTGGCGCCGCCAGTTCCGCGTCTGGCGCTATACCTTCACCATCCCCGATGGCCGCGAGACGCTGCTGCAGATCGCCATCGGCGCCGTCGATCTCGCCTTCGCCGGCGGCGCGCTCTACCTGCTGCTGCTGCCGGTGGCCGGCACGCCGGACCTGCTGACCTTTCTCACCATCTATGCCGTCGCCATGGTCGTCGGCGCGCTCAGTCATGCGCCGGGCGGGCTCGGGGTGTTCGAGCTGGTGGTGGTGTCGCTGATGCCGGGCGCCGACAAGGCCGGCGTGCTGGCGGCGATAGCGCTGTTCCGGCTGATCTACACCTTCATCCCGTTCCTGCTCGGGATCATGGTGATCTTCTGGCTCGAGTGGAAGGCGGTGCGCGATGTCAGGCGCGCACGCGCCGCGTCGAAAGGGCTGCAAGCACGCGCCCAGCCTTGAGCTGCCATGCCGGCGCCAGCCCCGGCAGTGCCGCCAGCTCGGCCAGTGCCGCCGCCTCCATCGCCTCGCCGGCGGCGAATCGGCTGAACCGGTAGACGCTCCAGTCCGGATTCGGCCGGTCGAGCAGCCGGTGCGCATCGCCGGCCTCGACATGGCCTTCCTCGATGACCCGGCTGTACCAGCCGCAACGGCCGCTGCGCACCATCATCCGCACCACTTTCGGTGTTCCTATGACGCGCGCCAGCGTGTTGCACGGCTCCCGCAGCTGCGAGACCTGCAGGACGGTGCTGCCGATGCCGATGACATCGCCGATGCAGATGCCATGCTCATCGACGCCGCGGACAGCCAGATTCTCGGCCATCCCGCCCGGCACGAACCGATCACGATGCTCGGGCAGGTCTTCGGCCCAGGCCGGATAATGATCGGCTGGATAGCTGTAGACGGCCATTTCCGGCCCGCCGTGGACGCGCTTGTCCCCCTGCGCATCGCCGGCCAGCCCGAGCACGGAGACCGCGACCGGCCCGGCCACCGCCGATTTCACGAAGGCGGTGCGTCCCGCTTCCGGGTGGCGTGTGACACGGCCGACATGCACGGCCTCCAGATAGATGCTCATGTTGCGACGTTGACGCCAACACGTGCCAAATACAAGAACGCCCGGCACGTTGCGGTGCCGGGCGTCTTTGTGACGAGCCTTATCTCTCGTACAGGTGGCGACCCATGACCCCCATGGCTGCCAGCCTGCTTGTGCGATCTGCGAGTAGCCGAGTGTTCCGGCCTTGCGCTTGATTTCCCCGAACCCCGGCCGAGGCCTGTGTTCGAAGTTGTATTTACCCAGCGATT
>NZ_JBIMKZ010000093.1:0-10862 GCF_051860865.1 Polymorphobacter sp.
GAATGGTCGTGATGAAGTTGATCGCGCCAAGGATCGATGAAGCACCGGCGATATGGAGCGACAGGATCGCCATGTCGACAGCTGGCCCCGGATGGCCTGCGGTGCTGAGCGGCGGATAGACCGTCCAACCCGTACCGGCCCCATTGAAGCCGGCGGGGCCCTCGACGAACATAGAGCCGCAAAGCAACAGGAACGACGGCACCAGCAGCCAGAACGACACATTGTTCATGCGTGGGAAGGCCATGTCCGGTGCGCCGATCATGATTGGAACAAACCAATTACCGACGCCGCCAATCATGGCCGGCATCACGGTGAAGAACACCATGATCAGGCCGTGACCGGTGATGAACACGTTCCAGAGATGATAGCTGGCATCGAGATTGCCATCAGTAAACCAGGTCAGATACTGGATGCCCGGCGCGGCCAGCTCGAGCCGCATGATGCCCGAGATCGCCCCACCAATAGTCCCCGCGATTACCGCGAAGATAAGATACAGGGTTCCGATGTCCTTGTGGTTGGTCGAAAACAACCAACGTTCGACAAAGCCCGGCTTGTGGTCAGCATGATCATCATGCCCGGCATGTCCTGCCGCTCCCACCAGCGCGCTTTCGCTTGCCATTCCCGTCTCTCCTGTCACGCTGCCGGCTGCGCCGCAGCCACTTCGGACTCGGCCGCAGCCGCTTCCGGTTCAATTCCATTTTCAGCCTGCTTGGCGGCCACCCAGGCGTCGAACTGCTCGCGCGAGACGACTTCGACGGCAATCGGCATGAAGGCATGCTTGGTGCCGCAAAGCTCCGAACACTGGCCGAAATAGACGCCCGGACGATCGACCTTGAACCAGGTCTCGTTGATCCGGCCGGGCACGGCGTCCATCTTCACCCAGAAGCTGGGGATGGCGAAGCTGTGCATCACGTCCGAAGCCGTCGTCAGCACCTTCACCGTCGCACCGACTGGCACAACGATGCGATTATCGGTATCAAGCAGCTTCGGCGAGCCGCGTTCGGCCGACTCCTCGTCGGTAAGCATCACGGCATCGAAGCTGAAGCCACCCTGGTCCGGATATTCATATTCCCAGTACCACTGGTGACCGATCGCCTTGATCGTCAGATCGGCTTCGGGCGGATCATATTGATTGGCCAGCAACCGGAAGCTCGGCACCGCGATAAAGGCCAGCAGCAGCACAGGCACGACGGTCCAGATCACCTCGATCGTCGTGTTGTGGCTGGTGCGCGAAGCGACCGGGTTGGCCGAGGCGCGGAACTTGATGACCACATAGGCCAGCAGGATGAGCACGAACACGGCCACCGCGGCCATCATCGGGTTCATGATATAGTTGGTGAGCCGATAAGCTTCCTGCCCGATGGCCGTCACTGGAGTCTGGAGGTTCCAGCCACCATTCGGCTGCCCGAACAGGGCATCGGGCGTCACATAAGAGGCCACCGTCGCCGGCAGCTCGGTCAGCGTCACCGTTTCCACCGGGGCCGCCACCGGCGCATCGCTTTGCGCCAGCACCGGCGCTGAGATGCCGGCGAGGCCCAGAATGGTGACGATGGTCGAACGACCGGAAAGGCGACGCATGAAAGCCTCTTTGGACACGATGACCGACTGATCGATCTGATGCGGGTCCTATGACGCGGTGCAAGGTGCGCTGCAAGCTCCCACTTCGTCGCGCCTTGTCAAAAATATGACAAATCAGCCGTTGAGGTCGGGGAAATTGGCCGTTTCGCGGGCGATCTGGGCGGCCAACGCTCTGGGCACATCCTCACCCTGCAGCATGGCGGCGTTCCACAGCGCCACATATTCAAGCCCTTCGGCGATCGTATGATCACGCCCATGATTCAGCACCTGCTTGATTCCGGTAATCGCCAGCGGCGACTTGGCAGCAATCTCACCGGCAATCGCCCGCGCGCCGGCCATTGCGGCTTCATGGTCCTCGTCGATTCGATTGAGAAAGCCCCATTGGCGGGCTTCCGCAGCGGTGAACTTGCGCCCCGTATACGCCAGTTCGCGCACGAGACCGTGCGGCAGTAAATGGGGCAGCCGCTGCAACGTGCCGACATCGGCGACGATTGCCAGATTCACCTCCTGGATGCTGAAATAGCAGCCTTCGACGCCCAGACGCATGTCGCAGGCGGTTACAAGATCCACCCCGCCGCCGATGCACCCGCCCTGGACCACGGCAATCACTGGCACTCGGCAGCGGTCGATGACGGAAAAGGCCTCTTGCATGCGAAGCACCTCCCGCCTGAAACGCTCGCGCGCACGGCCTGGCTCCCCCACCGCCGCAAGCAGGGTCGAGGCCCAGTTCAGGTCCAGCCCGGCGGAGAAATGGCGACCGGTGGCGGCGATGATGACCGCGCGGATAGACGTATCGGCCTCGATACGGGCAAAAACCGCCGGCACTTCTTCCCAGAACGCGTCGTTCATGGTGTTCAGTTCCGCAGCGCGGCAGAGTGTCACTTCGGCGACCGGCCCCTGCACGCGATAGTCCAGCGTCGTCAGTTCCATCTCGATCGCCCTTCGGCTAAAGCCAGCTCATGACCCGTTTCACCATCAACAACTCGCCCGTGCAGTTCAAGCTGGCGCCTGACACGCCGCTGCTATGGGCGCTGCGCGACGCCGCAAATCTGACGGGAACGAAATATGGGTGCGGGGCGGGATTGTGCGGGGCGTGTACCGTCCATGTCGACGGTATTCCGACACGGTCCTGCCAGGTGAGCATCGGCGATCTGGAGGGCACGTTCGTAACGACGATTGAAGGTCTGTCCGACGACCGGTCCCATGTCGTCCAGCAAGCCTGGATTGCCGAACAAGTACCCCAGTGCGGCTACTGCCAGTCAGGGATGATCATGGCTGCAGCAGCACTGCTCAAATCGATCCCGATCCCAACCGACGCCGACATCGACGCGGCCATCACCAACCTATGCCGCTGCGGCACCTATCCGCGCATCCGCAAGGCCATCCACAGGGCAGCACGCGCCGATTTGCCGACGCCGCTACCCGGCCCCGAAGCGACGCCGGCGGATGCCGCGCGGATCGCGCCGAGCATGAAGCAATCCGCACGGGACACCTGATGCCCCAACGGGTCAGGGCCTAGGCGACCACCATCCGTCGGCGGCGCATGACGGCGCCCACCAGACCAAAGCCGGTGATCAGCATCGCCCAGCTCGCCGGCTCCGGAATAGGCTCGGGCAACAGCCAATCGCTGCCGCCGGCATAGCTGCCAAGATGAACCTCGCCACGCATGTTCATATTGAGCGCCACGATGGTGCCCTCAATCGCCGTCGAATTGGTGATCGTCGCCAGCGGCGCCAGCATGCTGCCATGGACCATGCGGTCGACATTTATCGTCGTGGCATCGACGAAATTCCAGATCAGCCATGGGTTGAGGCTAGCGTTATAGGCGCCCACCGGATTGGCATTCCAGTTGACGGTCTGTCCGAGCACATTGACCACGATCGGCATCGGATCGCCCAGAAAGCTGAAGTTGATCTGGCCCATACTCAGCAGGTTGGCATCGATAGTGAACAGCGCAAAGCCATTATCGCCCGCGACAGCGTTGAACACCGGGCCCTGTGAGCCAACAAGCACACTGCTCGGATTATCGGCCAGCGTCATCCCGGCAAGGGTCTGCGACAAGCCGTTGAGATTGGCGGAGAGAGAATCACGCTCGGCGACAAGGCCCGCCACCACCGACGACGCGAAGGCCGTGCCGAGGCCCGTAGTGATCGTCGAACCATTGGCATTGATATTGCCGGATGTGCTGCCTCCGACCTGATAGGCGCCGCCGCTCGAGCCATTGAAGTTCTGGAGATTGCCGCCGACCTGCATGGTGCCGTTCTGGGCATTGAAGTTCATGCCCTTCACATCACCACCAACAACGACACTAGCCGGCGTGCCGACCCGCCCGACGCCACCGTTGCTGCCATTGTTGAGCTGGCTGTTCTGCTGATTCATGCCGCCGACGACCGACAGTGTCGCGCGACTGGATGGCGAACTGCCCTGCTGGGTGTTGCCGATACCGAAGTTGGTGCCGTTCCCCGTGACATTGCCGCCGACAAACGTCTTGCCTTCAACCTCCTGGCCCTGGGCTTGGAGATTGTTGAGCACGATCAGGTTCAGCTCGCGCATCGCCTGCAGGGCAGCGGCGGGATCGCCCAATCCTGTAACGGCCGTCGCGGGCGACGCGATCACCAGCCCACAAGCCATGCCAATCAATTTCATACGCATAAGACGACACCTCACGCCGACCCTTCTACAGCGAGGGGGCGCGGAGGCACAGCAAAATTAATGGAAATTTAAGCCAATATGGTCGATTTTACGTTCAATTCAGCATTTGATCCGTCGCGGCGCGCATGGCATTTTCAACTTAACATTTTCACGCCTGTTTGATCTCGACCAGCAACAGGTTCGATTGCCAGCGCGGCCAAGGCAATTCGATTCGCCAGTGGACTGGCTCGAGCGATCGCAGGACGCCCAAGGCATCCCGGTCCGGATCGTCGCCATACCGGCGGATGCCGGTCTCACTGGCAAGTGCGGTTGCGCCCAGGAATATCATCCTGTCACCATCGGCCCAGAGGCGCCCATGCAGCCGCTGGCTGCCGTCCAGCATGTCAAATCGCAATGTCGCGTCGCCCGACTCGGCCATGATAGTGCAATCGCCCCAGTCGGTAACGACCAGCGGCTGTCCGGCGTCGCGTGGCCAACCATCGTCCCGCAACCCCATGCGGACCAGCCGGCACTGGTATTTGCCGGGCATCGGCAATGCGGCTGACTGCGACATGTCCTCGCGGCGGCCGGGCAAGGGCTCGACCGGCGCCACCGCAACGGCTCCCAGGGCCGTCAGCCGCTCGGTCTCGCCCGCAGCCCCGATCTGCGAGAGCGAATGCGTCCATGCCCGCCACAGGCCGGCAAGCCGCTTGCGGTCCTCGTCCTGAATACGCCCCTGCCAGCTCGACGCCGCAGGCTGGGCGACGGCCATCATGCTCATGCCGCCCACCAACAGCACCAAGGACAGGGCAAGAACTGTCGAACGACGTGCCATCACTCGCCCTCGCCCAGCATGTCGCGAACAAAACCGGCCAGGCCGAGCTGCCGCTTTCTTCGGAGCCGCTCGGCTTTCAGGATCGCCTTCAGCTCGGCCAGGCAGGTCTCGGCATCGTCGTTGATAAGAATATAGTCATATTCGCCCCAATGGCTGATCTCGTCGCGCGCCCGCGCCATGCGTTCGTCGATGACGTCGGCTGGATCGGTGGCCCGCGCCCGCAGCCGCCGCTCCAGTTCGTCAAGATCCGGCGGCAGGATGAAGATGCGGACCAGATCATTGGCTGCATCGGTCTGCTGGAGCTGCTGGGTGCCTTGCCAATCGATATCAAACAGCACATCGCGACCCATTATCAGCGCAGACTCCACGGGCGCACGCGGCGTGCCATAGCGGTTACCGAACACCGTCGCCCATTCGAGCAGTTCGCGTCCCTTGACCATATCCTGAAACCGATCGGCCGAGACGAAATAATAGTCCTTGCCGTCGGTCTCGCCGGGACGCGGCGGGCGTGTGGTCGCCGAGACCGACAAGGTGATGTCGCCATCCTCTTCCAGCAGCCGCCGCGACAGGGTGGTCTTGCCCGCGCCGGAGGGCGAGGACATGACGAACATCAGGCCCCGTCGTGATGGCGCAGCCAGCATCGGCTGGGCAAAATCGGTCATCCGCGGCGTTCCGCGACAATCATTTGCGACGGAACCTGTCGAGCGTCACCACATTGCCGTTTGGATCGTCCGAAGGCGGCTCCGGCTCGGGCGGCGGCGCTTCCTCCTCGACGGGGGCATTGAACTGCAGTGCAAAATTGACGGCCGGATCGACGAAGCCGGTGATCGCGCTGAACGGGATCCTGAGCTTGGCCGGCACCTGATTGAAGGACAGGCCGATCTGGAAGCCTTCATCATCCACCGCCAGGTCCCAATAGCGGTGCTGGATCACAACGGTCATCTCGTCGGGGTAACGCTCGGCCAGATGCTTGGGAATATCGACGCCGGGCGCGCGGGTGCGGAATGCGATGTAGAAATGATGAGCGCCCGGCAGCCCGCCATCGGCGTCGATCCGCATCAGCACGCGCTGCACCACACCCCGCAGCGCGTCCTGCACGATCTCGTCATAAGGAATCAGGCTGTCGGAGGTCGTTTCGTTCACGGCTCACACTCAAGCGGGTTGCGTGCCCCCAACTGGCCTGTGCAGCAGTTCGGGTCAAGCCGAAGGATCGGGTGGGGAGCTTCTGTTGCTCGGTGCTCCCCGAACCGCCGGTTTCTGCTTCTGTTGCCCGGTGCAGTCCCAACCGCGCTTTCGGCCAGTGTAACTAGATCCGTGAGGATCTTAGGTTACGCTGCGATTGCGAATGCCTCGTTGTCGTTGGCATTTGTGTGTTGTGAACGGTTTAACGGCTCATTCAGGCCGGGCAAAAATGATCGTCTTTGAACACACGTCGATCCTAGTTCGGCCCCAAGATCGCCCTCGACAACAGGGGGGATGATGGTGGAGCCGCCGGGTACTGCCCCCGGGTCCGCTGCGTCTATTACACGCCATTCTGTATCGCCATAGCCGAGCGAACCCGGCTCGCCCGATATAGGCGCTGTTGACCGGTTCGCCAAGGGCGGGTCAGGCCTTGGCGATATCGGCGCCAATGATCTCCCGGTAGCGGGCGAGAACGGCACCGTTGATACGATCCCAGTCATAGGCCTTGGCGGCCTCGAGACCAGCAGCGCCGGCGGCGGACCGGGCTTGGTGATCGATCAAATAGACCTGCAGGGCATCGGCAAAACCGGTGACATCGGTGGCGGGCACAAGCCGGCCGGTGACGCCGTCCTCGATGATGCACATGCTGCCCGACGCCTGGGCAGCTACCACCGGCGTGCCGCTGGCCAGAGCCTCGATATTGATGTTGCCGAAGGTCTCGGTCACCGATGGATTGAGCAACATGTCGACGCTTGCAAAGGCGGTCGCCAGCGCTTCCCCCTGCAGAAATCCGGTGAACACCGCCTCGGGCATCTGCTCTTCGAAGCGGGCGCGCGCCGGACCTTCGCCCACCACCACCACCCGGTGGGCAATGCTCCGCCGCAGCAACTCGTTTGCTGCTGCGGCCACCATGTCGAGGCCTTTCTCCAGCACAAGGCGACCCACGAACCCAATGACCACCTCATCATCGGCAATGCCGAGAGAGCGACGCCAATCGAGATTGCGGCGATCCGGATTGAATAATGTCTTGTCGACACCGCGGCTCCAGGTTGCGGCGCGTTCGATCAGACCCTGCTCCCGCAGCATGTCGCCAAAGCCCTGTGAGGTGACGAACACCTCATCAAGCCCGGCATAGAAGCGCCGCAGGATCGCCTCACCGGCCGGCCGGGCCCAACCAAACCCGTAATATTCGAAATAGGTTTCGAACCGCGTGTGCACCGATGCAACGACGGGAGTGTGAAGGCTCTTGGCCAGCTTCTTGGCCGAGTGGCCGAGCGGATCGGGCGCGGAGAGATGAAACAGGTGCGGCCTGAATTCGGCGATCTCGCGGCAGTGGCGGCCAGACAGCCCGCGCGCAATGCGATATTCGGCGCGGCCGGGTATGCTCACCGATGGCACGGAAATCAGCGTTCCGGCGGGCTCAAAGGCGGGGGTATCACTGGTCGGCGAATAAATTCGCGCTTCAGCGCCCTGCTGCTCCATATACGCAACGAGCCGGTTCAGCGCCTGATTGGCTCCATCCCGAACATAATTGTAATTGCCGGAGAAAAATACCAGCCTGAGGCCTTCTGCAGACCGGGGCTCGGGCACCGGCTGCGATGCCAAAATTTCCGAGGCAAACTTTTCGTACATACCGCTATCTTAGACGTCCATTGTGGCCCACATGCGGCAGTATCGCCGCACCCTCAACATGCGTTGCAGGTCAGACATTCCCTGACTAACCGCTCGGTCTATTGGCCCGACAGGTGCGAATGGAGCAGCAGGCATGCGCATTGACGAAATTCACCGCCAAGAACATTGCCTGTTTTGGCGCCGTTAGTCCGGCTTTGTCATCCAGCGCCGTCTGAACTGCCCAAAGGCATAAAAAAGGGCGCCGCACTTCCCCGCGACGCCCTTTCTATTCGTCCGAACAGCTCAGGCTTCTGCGGGCGCCTCGATGGCCGCTTCGGCCTTGCTCGCCTGGGCGGCACGCAGGGCGGCGTCGCGGCTGTTCGCTGCCACGCGCAGACGTGCCATGCCGGCGCCGGTACCCGCCGGAATCAGGCGGCCAACGATGACATTCTCCTTAAGGCCCTGCAGAGTATCGACCTTGCCCTGCACCGCAGCCTCGGTCAGCACGCGTGTGGTCTCCTGGAAGGAGGCGGCCGAGATGAAGCTCTTGGTCTGGAGCGACGCCTTGGTGATGCCGAGCAGCACCGGCTTGCCTTCCGCCGGCGTGCCCTTCTTGTCGAGCTTGGCGTTCTCGGCGTCCATCTCCTCGCGGTCGACCTGCTCGCCGACGAGCAGCGTGGTGTCGCCCGAAACGGTGATCTCGACCTTTTGAAGCATCTGGCGAACAATCACCTCGATGTGCTTGTCGTTGATGCGCACGCCCTGGAGACGATAGACCTCCTGGATCTCGGTGCAGAGATATTCGGCCAGCGGCTCGACCCCCAGCACCTCCAGAATGTCATGCGGATTGGGGTTGCCATCGATCAGATAGTCCCCGCGCCGCACGAAATCGCCTTCCTGCACGGCGACGTGCTTGCCCTTCGGCACCAGATATTCGGCCAGCTCGCCGCCATCTTCCGGGCGGATCGAGATGCGGCGCTTGGTCTTGTAGTCCTTGCCGAACTCGACGCGGCCGTCGATGCGCGCGATGATCGCATTGTCCTTCGGAATGCGCGCCTCGAACAGCTCGGCCACCCGCGGCAGACCGCCGGTGATGTCGCGGGTCTTGGCGGCTTCGCGCGGAATACGGGCGATCACATCGCCGGCGAACACATCCTGCCCGTCAGCGACCGACAGAATCGCGTCGACCGCCAGCGGATAGCGCGCCGTCTCACCCGATTCCTCGTTGAGCAGGGTGACGCGCGGCCGCAGATCGTCCTTCTTGTTGACGGCCTTCCAGTCGCTGACCACTTTGTTCGAGATGCCGGTCGTCTCATCGACTTCCTCGCGCAGCGACACGCCCTCGATCAGATCCTGATACTTCACCTTGCCGGACTTTTCGGTGATCACCGGCAGCGTGTACGGATCCCAATCGGCCAGACGGTCGCCCTTCTTCACCGTGACGCCCTCGACGACGGTCAGTGCCGCCCCATAGGGGATGCGGTGAACCGAACGCTCCCGGCCGTCCTCGTCGCGGAGCACCAGTTCGCCGTTGCGCGCCATGGCAATGGCACGACCGCGGCTGTCGGTGATCGTCGGCAGCACACGGAACTCGATGATACCGTCGACCGGCGCATCGAGGCTGGACTGCTCGCTAACCTGCGCCGCACCACCAATGTGGAACGTACGCATCGTCAACTGCGTGCCCGGCTCGCCAATCGACTGGGCGGCGATGACACCGACAGCCTCACCGGCATTGACCGGCGTACCGCGGGCCAGATCGCGCCCATAGCAGGTGGCGCAGACGCCGCCCTTGGTCTCGCACAGCAGCGGCGAGCGGATCTTCACCTCGGCAACAGCCGCGGTCTCGATCCGGGTGATATCGGCTTCGTCGAGCAGGCGACCCGCAGGGGCAATCACTTCACCGGTCTTGGCATCGATGATGTCCTCGAGCACGGTACGGCCCAGGATGCGCTCGCCGAGCGACACGATGGTGTTGCCGCCTTCGACGATCGCCTTCATCACCAGGCCGAGCTCGGTGGTGCAATCCTGCTCGATGACCACGCAATCCTGGCTGACATCGACCAGACGGCGCGTCAGATAGCCGGAGTTGGCCGTTTTCAGCGCCGTGTCGGCGAGTCCCTTGCGGGCGCCGTGGGTGGAGTTGAAATACTCCAGCACGGTCAGGCCTTCCTTGAAGTTCGAGATGATCGGCGTCTCGATAATCTCGCCCGACGGCTTGGCCATCAGGCCGCGCATGCCGGCAAGCTGCTTCATCTGCGCCTGCGAACCACGGGCACCCGAGTGGGCCATCATGTAGATGGAGTTGATCTGTGCCTCGCGGCCATCGGCTGTCTTCTTCTTGGCACTGATCTCCTTCATCATCTCGCCGGCGACCTGATCACCGCACTTGGCCCAGGCATCGACGACCTTGTTGTACTTCTCGCCCTGGGTGATCAGACCATCCTGATACTGCTGCTCGAAATCCTTGACCTCGAGCTTGGTCTTGTCGACCAGCACCGCCTTGGCGGCCGGGATCACCATGTCGTCCTTGCCGAACGAAATGCCGGCCTGGAACGCGTGGCGGAAGCCCAGCGTCATGATCGCGTCGGCGAACAGCACGGTCTCCTTCTGGCCGGTGTGGCGATAGACGGTGTCGATGACATCGCCAATCTCCTTCTTGGTCAGCAGACGGTTGATCGTCTCATAAGGGACCTTGTGGCTCTTCGGCAGGCACTCGCCGAGCAGCATCCGCCCCGGCGTCGTCTCGACGCGACGCAGAACCGTCTCGCCCGCCTCGTTGGTGGTCGAGACACGGGCGCGGATCTTCGAGTGCAGCGTCACCACCTTGGCATGCAGCGCCTGATGCACTTCGGCCATGCCGGAGAAGGCCATGCCCTCACCCGGCTCCTTCTCGGATTCCATCGACAGATAATAGAGCCCGAGCACCATGTCCTGCGACGGCACGATGATCGGCTTGCCGTTGGCGGGGCTGAGGATGTTGTTGGTGGACATCATCAGCACCCGGGCTTCAAGCTGGGCCTCG
>NZ_JBIMKZ010000094.1:0-10205 GCF_051860865.1 Polymorphobacter sp.
GGCACCCTGCTGTCGCTCTGTGGATCGGCGTTCATCCTGTTCTGTTGTGGGGCAGTGTAGATCCCTGCAACCTTTCCCCCGCATAGCTCTGACGTCCCCGCGCCCCGGGGGCCCCGGCCGCCAGAGGCTCTACTGCCTACCGACCAGGACGCACCGTCGGCGCCACATCCGGGCGCGTCGGGTCGAACTTGACGCGGACGGTCTCGCCGGTGTTGCCCGGAAAGTTGGTGAAGATGGCGGTGACCAGGTTGGGCACCATCCGGGTGAGGTTGTTCGAGGTGCTGACCGTTTCGGCGCGGCCTTCAAAGACGCTCGCCTTGTCGGACTGGCGGACAATCTTCAAGGCAACGGCGCTGTTATACTGGGTGACCGAATAGACTTCGGGCGCACCCCAGCCACCGCCACCCCAGCCGCCGCCCCAACCGCCCCAGCCGGCGCCACCCCAGCCACGGCCGCCCCAATAGGGGTTCCAGCCCCAGCCGCCCCAACCCGGACCCATCATGCCGCCGCCCCAGCCGGGACGGCTGCGGACGGCCTCACGCGGCGGGCCGACGGTGTAATCGAGCATGACGGTCAGCGCGGCCTGCTCCGGAGTCACGGCCTCGGTATAGCCATTGGCCAGCAGGCGCTGACGGACGTGATTGGCGTAGGTAGCAAACTCGAGCCCGCCGACATTTTCCTTGTCCTTCGGCTCGATGAAGAAAGTCTGGGCCGAGGGAGGCGGCATCTGCTGGAAGCGCGAGACTCGCGCTTCAAACGAAGGGGCGCAACCGGCCAGCGTCGCCAGGGCAACGATAGGCAAAACGGCGGTGCTGAACTTGATCATGTGCTGGTTCCCGTCATGCGACAGTGGTGGCTTCTATGTGTGGTGCACACTGCCTGTATGCAAGTTAATCCAGACTGAATTGAACGCGAACGCGAATGTCGCAGCCGCCTCAGCCGCGAAATCCGACAGCGCGGTGGACCTCGGCAAGGATCGGCTCGGCGATGGCGCGGGCGCGATCGGCGCCATGCGCGAGCACGGCATCGAGCGCGGCATGGTCATCGCGAAGCGCGGTGAAGCGGGCATTGATTGGCGCCAGCACATCGATCATCACCTCAGCCAGCGCGGGCTTGAACTGGCCAAAACCTTGACCGCCATAGGTGGCGAGGATTTGGTCAGGGGTCTGCCCGGTCAGCGCCGCCATCAGCCCGACCAGATTGGCGGCCTCGGGCCGGCCGGCGAGGCCGGCGGGCTCGCTTGGCAGCGGCTCGGGATCGGTCTTGGCGCGCTTGATCTTGGCGGCGATGGCATCGGCATTGTCGGTGAGGTTGATGCGTGCGGCGTCCGAGGGATCGGACTTGGACATCTTGGCGCTGCCGTCCCGCAGCGACATGACGCGGGTGGCCGGGCCTTCGATGACCGGCTCGGGCAGCGGGAACAGCTCGATGCCGGTGTCGGTGTTAAATTTCTGGGCGATGTCGCGAGCCAGTTCGAGATGCTGCTTCTGATCGTCGCCGACCGGGACATGGGTCGCCTTGTAGGCGAGGATGTCGGCGGCCTGGAGCACGGGGTAGGTGTAGAGGCCGACGCTGGCGCCTTCGCGGTCCTTGCCCGACTTTTCCTTGAACTGGGTCATCCGGTTGAGCCAGCCGACGCGGGCCGTGCACATCAGCACCCAGGCCAGTTCGGCATGGACGCGCACCGCGCTCTGGTTGAACAGGATGCAACGCGCCGGATCGAGGCCCGAGGCGATCAGCGCCGCGGTCATCTCGCGAACGCCGGCGCGCAGCGTGGCCGGCGTATAGGGCATAGTGATCGCATGGAGATCGACGACGCAGAACAGGCACTCATGGCTGTCCTGCATCCGTACCCAGTTGCGGATGGCGCCGAGATAATTGCCGAGGTGCAGATTGCCGGTCGGCTGGATGCCGGAAAATACGCGAGTCATCAGCGTTTGCCCCTGCGCGAAAATTGCGTCTTCAGCTCGGCGAGCGTGAACAGCCCGGTCAACCGCGCTGCTGCCAGATAGACGACGCCACCGCTGGCGATCAACAGCGCCAGCGCCAATGACCGTGCCGGCAGCCCGCCCGACATATGCGGCAGCACCAGCGGCACCAGCAGAACCAGCACCAGCGCCATTGCCGCGCAGGCGATCAGCAGCCGCGGCAGCGCCCGGCACAGGCGCGGATCCAGGGTGAGATGGCCGCGCCGGCGCAAAACCCACCATAGCGCGAAGGCGTTGACCCAGGCCGCCAGCGCCGTGCCGAGCGCGATGCCGACATGGCCGAACGGCCAGATCAGGATCAGGTTGGCGACCAGATTGACCAGCATCGACATCACCGCCAGCTTGACCGGCATACGGGTGTCCTGCCGCGCGTGATAGCCGGGCGTAAGCACCTTGATCAGCACATAGGCGGGAAGGCCCAGCGCAAAGGCCGACAGGGCGCGGGCGGTGGCGATGCTGTCGGCGGACAGGAAGCGCCCCTGCTCGAAAAGCCCGCGAATGATCGGCAGCGCGGCGATGCCCAGCGCAGCGGCCGCCGGCAGCGTCAGGAACAGGACCAGCTCGATGGCGCGGTTCTGGTTATGGATAGCGGCGGGCGCATCATCGGCGCCGAGCAGGCGTGACATGGTCGGCAGCAGCGCCGTCCCGACGCCAATGCCGATCAGGCCGAGGGGCAGCTGGTTGAGACGGTCCGCGTAGTAGAGATGGCTGACCGCGCCTTCGTCGAGGAACCGCGCGGCGAGCGCCGTGGAGATCAGCAGGTTGATCTGGACGGCGCCGGCGCCGAGCGCCGCCGGGCCGATCAGTGCCAGCAACCGGCGGACATCGGCGGTGAGGCGCGGGCGGCGCAGCCGCAGCCTTATGTCGGCGCGCAGGCATGACCAGAGCAGCCACAAGAACTGGGCGATGCCGGCCAGCGATACGAACAGCGCCTGGCCGCGCGCCGTAGCGATATCGCCGTCGCCCTGGAAAGTCAGCAAGCCGATGATCAGCGTGATGTTGAGCAGCAGCGGCGCGGCGGCATTGGCCCAGAAGCGGCCGATCGAATTGAGGATGCCGCCCATCAACGATACCAGGCTTATCAGCAGCAGATAGGGAAAGGCCAGGCGGGTGAAATCTATGGTGAGGCCGAGCTTCTCGGCACCGGCATCGGGAAAGCCGCCGGTCAGTGCCCAGACCACCGGGGCGGCGGCGAGGATCATGACGAAATTGAACACCAGCAGCACCGGCAGCAGCACCGACAGCACATCCTCGGCGAAGCTGCGGGCAAGGCCGAGCGCCTCCCGGGCTTCCTCGCCAGCCTCCGCCTTGCCGAGGCGTCGGGCGAACATCGGCACGAAGGCAGCGGAAAAGGCGCCCTCGGCGAACAGCGCCCGGAATAGGTTGGGCAGGCGGAAGGCGATGAGGAAGGCATCGGCGGCCATGCCGGCGCCGACAAAGCGCGCCATCAGCACATCGCGGACGAAGCCGGCGATGCGGCTGAGCAGGGTGAGGCCACCGATGGTGGCGGTGGCGCGCAGCAGGTTCATCGCTGCACGCCGCGCACGCCTTCGTCTTTCATGCTCCCCTCCCGCGCGTGGCGAGAGGGAACGGGCTCAGGCATTGCCGACTTGCGAGCCGTCGCCGCGCTGCGCCATGTAGAGCGAGTGGAAATCGATGGGATCGAGCATCAGCGGCGGGAAGCCACCGTCGCGCGTCGCGTCGGCGACGATGCGCCGGGCGAACGGGAACAGGATGCGCGGCGCCTCGATGATCAGGAACGGCTCAAGCGCCTCTTCGGGCACATTGGCCAGCCCGAAGACACCGGCATAGAGCAGGTCGACGACGAAGCTGGTGGTCTCGCCGACCATCGCCGTGGCGCTGATCTTGAGCTCGACCTCGTACATGTTGTCGGCGGCGCGGCGGGCGTTGACGCCGACGTTGACGTCGATACGCGGCTGGCCCTCGGCCTGGAGCGAGGCCGGGGCATTGGGGTTCTCGAAGGACAGGTCCTTCACATATTGAGTCAGGATCGATACCTGCGGCAGCGGCTCGTCGGCGCCGTTGGCATCATTGGTCTGAAGATCGTCGTCAGCCATGAGGAATTCCCATCAGTTGCGTGGCGCCGGAAGCTCAATCGTCGCTGTCGAAGGTCTCGACCGGACCGGAGTCCTGCCCCTTGGCGCTGGTGTCGCGGTCGACGAACTCGACATAGGCCATCGGTGCCGAGTCAGAGCGGCGGATGCCGGCCTTGATGATGCGGATATAGCCGCCGGGACGATCCGCATAGCGGGTGGCCAGCTCATCGAACAGCTTGACCAGCTGGGCATCGTCGCCGAGGCGGGCCATGGCGAGGCGGCGGTTGGACAGGCCGCCATGCTTGGCCAGCGTGATCAGCTTCTCGACATAGGGGCGGATTTCGCGAGCCTTGGGCAGCGTCGTCTTGATCTGCTCATGCTTGATAAGGGCAGCGGCCATGTTGCGGAACATGGCGAGACGGTGGCTGCTGGTGCGGCCGAGTTTGCGATGGGCAACGCCGTGGCGCATGGTCTTTTCTCCGTTCGTTCCGGGGCCGTGTCAGGCACCCCGGGCCAGGCTGATGTGGGGCAGCCCAATGACCCCTTGTCGATGTGTATCCGGTGGCGAGCGTCGCGGCAAAGCCGCGCCGTGACGTCAGACCGGTTCCGGCGGCCCAGCCGCCGACCCGGCTGGCCGACGCTGCGCCGAGTCCGGGCGGAACTACGTTCCGACCGGCCGGCTTGCTCAGAATTCCTGTTCGAGCTTCTTGGCCATTTCCTCGATGTTCTCCGGCGGCCAGCCCGAAATTTCCATGCCGAGACGCAGGCCCATGTGGCTGAGCACTTCCTTGATCTCGTTCAGGGACTTGCGGCCGAAGTTCGGAGTGCGCAGCATTTCGCTTTCGCTCTTCTGCACCAAGTCGCCGATGTAGATGATGTTGTCGTTCTTCAGGCAGTTGGCCGAGCGCACCGACAGCTCCAGCTCATCGACCTTCTTGAGCAGGTAGCGGTTGATGGCAGTGTTGTCATCGACCTCGATCGGCCCACCGGCGGGCAGCGGCGCCGGCGCCGGGGCCACGACATCCTCGAAGTTGACGAACAGCTGCAGCTGGTCCTGGAGAATCTTGGCGCCATAGGCGAGCGCATCCTCGGGGCTGATGCTGCCGTCGGTTTCGACCGAGATGGTCAGCTTGTCATAGTCCAGTTCCTGGCCGACGCGAGTGTTGTCGACCTTGTAGCTGACCTGACGCACCGGCGAATAAAGAGCATCGACGGGCACGAGCCCGATCGGCGCATCGGCCGGGCGGTTGGCGCTGGCCGGGACGTAGCCCTTGCCGGCCTCGACGATTAGCTCCATGTTCAGCGTGGCGCCGTCATCGAGCGTGCAGATCACCAGCTCCTTGTTCATGATTTCCATGTCGCCGGTGACGGCGATCTGGCCGGCGGTGACTTCGCCGGGACCGGTGGCGGTGAGGTGCACGCGCTTGGGCTGGTCGCCCTGCATGCGGATCGCCACCTGCTTGATATTGAGCACGATGTCGGTGACGTCCTCGCGGACGCCGGCGAGCGACGAGAATTCATGCAGCACGCCGTCGATCTTGATGGCGGTGACGGCGGCACCCTGCAGCGAGGACAGCAGCACGCGGCGCAGCGCATTGCCCAGCGTCAGCCCGAAGCCGCGCTCCAGCGGCTCGGCGACAAAGCTCGCCTTGCGGCGCATGTCGCCACCAGGACGGGCTTCCAGCCGGTTCGGTTTCTTCAGTTCGGTCCAGTTCTTGGCGATCACGGCCACAGGCTCACCTCTTCTTCGGGGGAGGGACGGATCGTCATCCGCCCATCCCCGGTATCATGTCCGCTCGAAAGGCCGCGCCGGGGGCACACGGCCGTAAAGCAACGAAAGGTTCAGACCCGGCGGCGCTTCGGCGGCCGCACACCATTGTGCGGGATCGGCGTCACGTCGCGAATTGCAGTAATCTGGAAGCCCACCGCCTGCAGCGCGCGGAGCGCCGATTCGCGGCCCGAACCCGGACCCCGAACTTCGACTTCCAGCGTCCGCACGCCATGCTCAGCGGCCTTCTTGCCGGCATCTTCGGCGGCCATCTGGGCAGCAAAGGGCGTCGACTTGCGGCTGCCCTTGAAGCCCATGGTGCCGGCCGAGGACCAGGCAATGGCGTTGCCTTGGGCGTCGGTGATGGTGATCATGGTGTTGTTGAAACTGGCGTTCACATGGGCAACGCCAGACGTGATGTTCTTGCGCTCACGGCGCTTGATGCGTGCAACTTCGCGTGCCATCGAAAAAATCCTGTCCCGTGTCTGCTGGTGAGAAAGAAGTGGCGGGGCTTACTTCTTCTTGCCGGCGATCGGCTTGGCCTTGCCCTTGCGGGTACGGGCGTTGGTGTGGGTGCGCTGGCCGCGAACCGGCAGGCCCTTGCGGTGACGCAGGCCACGGTAGCAGGCGAGGTCCATCAGCCGCTTGATGTTCATCGCGGTCTGGCGACGCAGGTCGCCTTCCACGGTCAACTCGCGGTCGATCTTCTCGCGGATCTGGAGCACCTCGGCGTCGGTCAGGTCTTGGACACGGCGTTCCTCGGGAAAGCCAAGTTCGGTTGCAACGCGCTTGGCCGTCGTCCGGCCGATGCCATGAATATAGGTCAGCGCGATCTCGACGCGCTTGTTGGTCGGGATGTTAACACCCGCAATACGTGCCACAAATTAATCCTTCCATGCTCCACAGGGCTCGCGGGCAACGCTCCCCATCTCAAAGCAGAAACCGGGCAGCCAGAAAGCTGCCGGAGTTATTTCCGACTAGACGGAATGAGGGGCGGTAAATGGGGTTGGCAACAGAGTCAACCCCCCGGGAGTATTTGCCGTCAGCCGGCCGCCTCGGCATCCAGCAGCTTGTCGATGCTGGCCGCGACACTTTCCATGTCCGCCATGCCATCGACGCGGGCGACAATGCCGAGCGCCTCATAGTGCGGAAGGATCGGCGCCGTCTTGGCGTGATACTCTTCCATGCGCGCCCGCACCGTTTCGGCATTGTCATCGGGGCGGCGCTTGAAGGCGGTGCTGCCGCAGACATCGCAGACGCCCTCCACACGGGGCTGCTTGAAGATATCGTGATAGCCTTCGCCGCAGCTGGCGCAGCTGAACCGGCCGGTGATTCGCTCGACCAGGGCTTCCTCGTCGACCTCGAGCTCGATGACATGATCGAGGGTCAGCCCCTTGGCCGCCAGCATCTCACCCAGCGCATCGGCCTGGACGGCGGTACGCGGATAGCCATCGAGGATGAAGCCGTTGGCGATGTCGGGGGAGTCCAGCCGCTCGGAGAGGATGCCGTTGACGATGTCGTCCGACACCAGCCCGCCCGATTCCATCACCGCCTTGGCCTTCTGGCCGACCGGGGTCTGGGCGGCCACGGCCGCGCGCAGCATGTCACCGGTGGAGAGCTGGACCAGTCCGCGCTCCTTCACCAGTCTGGATGCCTGGGTGCCTTTGCCCGCCCCCGGAGGCCCGAGTAGTATCAGATTCAACGTCGCCCACCCCGCAGTTTCGATTTTTTTATCAGGCCTTCATATTGATGGGCGAGCAGATGGCTCTGGATCTGGGCCACTGTGTCCATGGTGACATTGACCACGATCAGCAGCGAAGTGCCACCGAAATAAAAGGGGACGGCTAGGCTGGAAATCAGGAATTCGGGCAACAGGCAGATGATGACCAGATAGGCGGCGCCGACAACGGTGATACGATTGAGAACATAATCGAGGAATTCGGCCGTGCGCTGGCCCGGCCGTATGCCGGGGATGAAGCCGCCATATTTCTTCAGATTTTCTGCCGTCTCCTCGGGATTGAAGACGATTGCCGTATAAAAGAAGGCGAAGCCGGCAATGCCGAGCGCGTACAGGGCCATGTACAGCGGCGCGCCGTGCTGAAGCGCCGTGGTCACCGAGATTAGCCAGTCAGGCCCTTCGCCGCCCTGGGCAGCGAACTGGGCAATGGTCAGCGGCATCAGCAGTAGCGAGGAGGCGAAGATCGGAGGGATGACGCCGGCGGTGTTGATCTTCAACGGCAGGTGCGAGCTGTCGCCCTGCGACATGCGGTTGCCCATCTGGCGCTTCGGATACTGGATCAGGATGCGGCGCTGGGCGCGCTCCATCAGGCAGATGAAGGCGATCACGGCCAGCGCCAGGACGGTGACAAGCAGCACGAAGCCCGACGAGATGGCGCCGGTGCGTGCCTGCTCGAATAACCCACCCATCGCGCTCGGCAGCTGGGCGACGATGCCGGCCATGATGATCAGCGAGATGCCGTTGCCGATGCCGCGGCTGGTGATCTGCTCACCCAGCCACATCAGGAACATGGTGCCGCCAACGAGGCTGATGACCGTGGAAATACGGAAGAACCAGCCCGGATCGATAACGGCACTGACGCCGCCGCCCGAGCCCCAGCTCTCCAGTCCGACGGCAATGCCATAGCCCTGGACGATGGTCAGGAACACCGTGCCGAAGCGCGTATACTGGTTGAGCACCTTGCGGCCGCTCTCGCCTTCCTTCTTCAGCGCCATGAAGCTGGGGACCAGCGAGGTCATCAGCTGAACGACGATCGAGGCCGTGATGTAGGGGGTAACGCCGAGCGCGATGAGGCTCATCCGCTCAAGCGCACCGCCCGAGAACATGTTGAAAAAGTCCAGCACGCCGCCCTGGGTCTGCTGGAAGAGCGTGCCGAGCGCTACCGGATCGATGCCCGGCAGCGGCACGAACGACACCAGACGGAACACCACCAGCGCGCCGATGGTGAACCACAGGCGCTTCTTCAGCTCGGTGGCCTTGGAGAAGTTCGCGAAGCTGATGTTCGCGGCCATTTGCTCGGCGGCTGATGCCATGGTTCTAACCTGTCATCCCTGGACCAAAAACGCTTGGGCCTGATTGCCGAAGGTGCTGCCTAGATAAGGGCGAGCGACCAAAAGTGCCATGATGATTTGCGCGCCCGGAAGCGCGCCGATCAATCGGCCGCCTTGGCAGTCGCGGCAGCAGTCCTGGCGGCGGCGGCCTTGGCGGTCCGTGCCTCGGCGCGGGCGGCCTTCTGGTCGTCGCGGCTGAGCGGCTCGGGCTTCGGCGCCGGCAGTTCGAGGCTGCCACCGGCGGCTTCGACGGCGGCCTTGGCCGAGGCGCTGGCGCCGGCAAGCTTGAGCTGAACCTTGGCGGTTAGCGCACCCTTGCCGAGCAGACGAATGCCGTCGCGCGGATGGGTGATGATGCCGGCAGCGACCAGCGCATCGGCATCAATGACCGTATCGGTGGAGAGACGGCCAGCGTCGACAGCGGCCTGCAGCGTGCCGAGGTTGAGCTCGGCAAAATCCTTGCGGAAGATATTGTTGAAGCCACGCTTCGGGATCCGCATGTGGAGCGGCATCTGGCCACCTTCGAAGCCCTTGATGGCAACGCCCGAACGGGCCTTCTGGCCCTTCTGGCCGCGCCCGGCAGTCTTGCCGAGGCCCGAACCGATGCCGCGACCGACGCGAACGCGGTCCTTGCGGGCACCGGGATTGTCGTGGAGATCGTTCAACTTGGTCATTGTTCGCACTCGCTTTCGCTTTGTTCGCGCGCCGGCCGGGCCGGACAGGATCGGTCAGGGTCGATCCGTCGCCTCAGGCGACGTCTTCGACCTTTACCAGATGGTTGACGACGCGGATCATGCCACGGACGGAGGGGGTGTCCTCCAATTCGCGGGTCCGGTGCATCTTGTTGAGACCGAGGCCGATCAGGGTCTTTTCCTGAACCGGCGCCCGGCGGATCGGTGAGCCGATCTGGGTTACTTTGAGCTTGGCCATGGTCAGCGTCCTTATGCGACGGCTTCGGCGTCAGCCTCGGCAACGCGTGCCGAGATGTCGCCGCGCCGGGCCATCAGATCCGCAACCTTCTTGCCGCGCCGCTGGGCAACGGCCTTCGGGCTGGTCTGCTCGCCAAGGGCGGCAAAGGTGGCGCGGATCATGTTGTAGGGGTTGTTGGTGCCCACCGACTTGGTGACGACATCGGCAACGCCCAGCGATTCGAACACGGCGCGCATCGGACCACCGGCGATGATGCCCGTGCCCTGTGCGGCCGAGCGGACATAGACCTTGCCGGCGCCGAAATGGCCATAGCCATCATGGTGCAGAGTGCGGCCATCGCGCAGCGGTACGCGGATCATTGCCTTCTTGGCCGCGGCCGTGGCCTTTTGGATG
>NZ_JBIMKZ010000095.1:0-9990 GCF_051860865.1 Polymorphobacter sp.
CTCCACGTCGGCCGGGTGGCGGTGGAGAAGAATATCGAGGCCTTTCTGGAGGCGCCCTGGACGGGATCGAAGGTGGTGGTGGGCGACGGCCCGGCCCGCGCGGCGCTGGAGGCGCGCTATCCGGCCGTGCATTTCTTCGGCGCCTTGCACGGCGAGGCGCTGGCCCGGGCCTATGCCGGCGCCGATGTGCTGGCCTTTCCGAGCCGGACCGACACCTTCGGGCTGGTGATTATCGAGGCGCTGGCCAGCGGCACGCCGGTGGCCGGCTATCCGGTGCCGGGGCCGCTCGATATTCTTGGCGAGGACGGGCTGGGGCGGATCGGCTATGGCGCCGGGGGCGAAGCGACGCTGGCCGGTAGACCCGTCGGTGCCGTCGATACCGATCTGGGGCGGGCGATGCAGGCGGCGTTGCGCTGTGACCGTGCCGATTGCGCCGCGTTCGGCGTCCGGTTCAGCTGGGATCATGCCTGTGACCAGTTCCTGTCCGCGCTGGCTGAAACCGACCTGCCGATTTCCGCGCTGGCGGCCTGATCCGGCACTTGCGACGCAGAAGCAGGCCCGTATAAGCGGGCTATGGCTGACACCGTTCGCGATCGTATCCGTTCAGGCTATGAGGATTTTACCGTAGCCGAGCGGATGATCGCCAATTGGTTGTCGGACAATCTGGACCGCGTGCCGTTCGAGACCGCCGCCTCCATCGGCGCGCGGCTGGGGGTGTCGGCGATGACGGTCGGGCGGTTCCTCAAGGCGCGCGGCTGGCATGGGCTGGCGGCGCTCAAGTCGGCGCTGCGCGACGATCTCAATGCGCCCTGGCTGCTGGCGCGCCCGCAGAGCCGTGATTCGCGGTTGCAGGCCGAGCATGCGGCCGTTGCCGACGTCTATGCGCTGGCGGCGACGCCGCTGTGGGGGGAGGTGGTCCGGCTGCTGGCGCATGCCCGCACGGTCCATGTCGCCGGATTTCAGACCGAGCGGGGGCTGGCGGCCGCCTTTGCCGATCATCTGACCTATGTCCGGCCTAGTGTGCGCAGCCACGAGACCGGCGCCGGCCGCTTTTCGGCGATGCTGGCGGAACTGGAGCCGTCGGACGTGCTCGTGCTCGTCGACATCCGGCGCTATTCGCGGCATTTTTTGATGCTGGCCGAGCGTGCGGTGGCGCAGAATGTGCCGCTCGTGGTCGTCACCGATCCCTATTGCCCCTGGGCGCGCGACCTGACGCCCTATTTCCTGACCGCCGAGGTCAGTCTTGGTCACTTCTGGGACATGAACAGCGCGCTGGGCAGCCTGCTCAACTTGCTGATCGACGACATTGTGCGCGATATCGGCGTCGCCGATGTGCATCAGCGGCTGTCGGTGCTGTCCGGGACCTATTCCGAGTTCATCGGCTTTTTGCCCGGAGGCAGCGCCCGCTGACTTACAATGCCGTGTCGGACAACAGGGTCGATGCGGGCTTCAGTAACGCCACGCCGATTTCGGTGCTGCTCGTGCCGGCGGTGGCGGGCAGGCTGGCCTTGTGGCGCCAACGGCGGATGGTGCCGTCCAGCGCTTCCCCGCTCTTGCCGGCGGTGCTCCAGATCTGGCTGAACGACGGGTCCTCGGAGCGGGGGCGGCGATCGGCCGGCAGCAGGTCGAGCCGAACGCGGACCGGCAGGGTGACCCCGTCGCCGCAGATGATGCACTCGCCCTTGCGCAGCGCCGGCAGCGCATCGAGGAAGCTGCGCCCGCCTTCCGGCATGGCGTTGCGGATGCACTGCTGATCACGGTCGTTGTTCATGCGCATGGTGATGATGGTGCCGCACTGGGACAGTGTGCCCTCGGCGAGATCGGACGGCCGCTGGCTGATCAGACCCAGCGAGACGCCGTATTTGCGCCCTTCCTTAGCGATCCGCTCGAGGCTGCGACGCACCGAGGCGCCGCTGAGGACGCGATCGGCCGGGATGTAGCGATGCGCTTCCTCGCAGACCAGCAGCACCGGCCGGTGGTCCTCGACGCGTGACCATATGGCGTGGTCCATGACGATGCGCGCTACCAGCGCCACCACCACCGAGACGATGTCGGTCGGCACGCCGGACAGGTCGATGATGGCGACGGGCTTGCCGTCATCCTCCATCCGCAGGATCCTTGCCAGGAAGCTCTTCATGCTGTCGGCAACCAGCGCGCGGTTGAACATGAAGGTGTAGCGATTGTCGCGCAGCACCTCGTTGATGCGGTTCTTCAGCCGCACATAGCGGCTCAGCTCGCTGACATTGTCGAGCTTGCCCATCTCCGCATCGAGCGCGACGAGGATCTCGGACATCATGTAGGGAACCGGGCTGTCCACCGAGATATTGACCGGCGCATCGGGGGCCAGGCTCTTGATCCTGGCCCTGGCCAGGCAGCGCGCCAGGATGGCCTTGTCCAGCTCGCGCTCCATGCCTTCGCTGGTGACGAAGACCTCGCAATGCTCTTCGAAATTCATCAGCCAATAGGGCAGGGCGAGGTTCTCGACATTGAAGACAATTCCGCGGCCGGCGAAGGACTGGGCATATTCCCCGTGCGGATCGATGACGACGATATGGCCATTGGGCGCCTGGTCGATGATGCGGTGCATGATCAGCGCCGCCGCATTGGACTTGCCCGATCCTGTCGAGCCCAGCAGCGCGAAATGGCGGGAGAGCAGCGCATCGATATCGAGCGCGGCCCGAACATTGGTGGTGGGATAGACATGGCCGATCTCGATCTGATCGGTTCCACCTTGTGAAAACAACGCTCGTAGGTCGGCATGGCTCATCGGCATGACGGCGTCGCCGGGACGCGGATAGACCCGGAGGCCGAGCCTGAACGCCTCGATCACCTCGCCCGGCCCGATCTCGCTCTCACCGAGCAGGTCGAGTTCGGCGATGACGTTTGCGGTGTCGGCCGGGTCCGGCCGGATCGCCAGAATGCTGCCGATCAGCCAATGATCACCGACCCTTATCTTCAGCTGGCCACCGACGTTGCCGGCCGCGGCGATGATCGGGTCCGAATGATCGACAAGGGCCGAGAGGGCATGCCTGTCCAGCCGGACCAGGGCGCCATTGAACCGGACATCGGCCACGCTGCCGACCGGGCTTCGCCCCGAGGGCGATAGATGGGCACTCAATCGAAAGGGCTGTGTCTGCATGCCGGGCTCGATCATCTGAAGGGGTGCTCCTTCAGTATATCTACGAGAGAAATGTTAATGAACAGTCGTATAAAATGTAAACTATGATCAGGTTGATTGAGCAGTTTGAGCATCAAGTTGAACAAATTGCGCATGATCTTCCTGCCACTCGGCGGGGAGCGGCGCTGTCACCGTCAGCGGGTCACGGTCGCTCATCGGGATTTCGAGCATCCGGGCGTGCAGCCGCATCAGCGGCCGCCCGGCGCTGCCCCTTATCGGACCATAGACGGGATCGTTCTCGATGGACGTGCCCAGGCAATTGGCATGGACCCGAAGCTGGTGGGTGCGGCCGGTCTCCGGCCTGAACTCGATCAGGCGAGCGGGGCGGTCGAGGATCCGCCACCGGGTGACGGCCCGCTTGCCGGCAGGATCGACGACCATCCGCCAGCCGGCCTCGGCGCTCGACACCTTTGCGAGCGGCGCGTCGATGGTGCCGCTGTCTTCCTCGGGCAGCGCGTCGAGCCGGGCCCAGTAGAGCTTGTGCACCAGCCGCTGCTCGAACAGCCCCGCCACGCGTCGGACCGAAGCCGGGGTAATGGCCAGCACCAGGCAGCCCGAGGTGTCTCGGTCCAGCCGGTGCATGATCGTCGGCAGTCGACGAATGCCGGCCCGATCGGCGATTGCGGGCAACAGCGCTTCGAGGCTGTGCGGCGTTCGCGGACCGGGGTGGACGGCAAGGCCCGCCGGCTTGTCGATGACCAGAAGGCGCTGGTCTTGATACAGGATCGGCACGGGCATGGCATCTATCTCTTTGTCGGGACTATAGTTTTACTGTCGAGGTTAAGCAATTTCGCCTGCCGCCGCTTCTTGGTGCACGGCGCCCCGTGGTCTGTTCCACGGGACCCGGGGAACCGAAGCGGGAGTTTGCATCATGACGGTTATCAATACCAATATTTCTGCCCTCACCGCCCAATCCGGGCAGCGAGCCGCCAACAAGAGCCTGATGTCGGCGATGGAACGTCTGTCGTCCGGCCTGCGTATCAACTCGGCCAAGGACGACGCCGCCGGCCTCGCCATTTCGCAGCGGATGACCGCCGAAGTGCGCGGCCTGCGCGTCGCCTCGCGCAACGCATCCGATGGCATCAGCCTGGCGCAGACCGCGGAAAGCGCCATGTCATCGGTGACCAACTCGCTGCAGCGCATGCGCGAGCTGGCGGTCCAGTCGGCCAACGGCATCTACAGCGGCTCGGATCGTGAAGCGCTGCAGGCCGAGGTCAAGCAGCTGATCGAGGAAATCGACACGGTGGCGACGCGCACCAACTTCAACGGCATCAAGCTGCTCGACGGTTCGGCGAAGAGCCTGTTGCTGCAGACCGGCAGCCGCGCCGGCGAGACCGTGGCGCTCAACATCGGCTCGGCCCGGGCGGGTGAACTCGGCACCGGCCGCACGCCGGCATTGACCGGCACCGGCGCCTTCGAGGCGACCGCCGCCAACCTGACTGCCAACCAGTCGATGCTGGCCGGCGACCTGGTGATCAACGGCGTCACCATCGGCTCCAGCTCGGCCGATGACGACAATGTCTCGTCCGGCGAGAAGTCGGCCTCGGCGATCGCCAAGGCGGCTGCGATCAACGCCTCGACGGCGCAGACTGGCGTGCGGGCGGAAGTCGGCAAGACGGTGATGACCGGGACGGCGATGACCGCCGGCGCTGCCACCGGCACGGTGACGATCAATGGCATCACCACCGCCACGATCAACACCACGGCCAATGCCACCGAAAGCCGCGAGCGGGTGGTGGCGGCAATCAACGCCATCGCCGGCCAGACCGGCGTGACCGCAATCGACACCTCCGACAACAATGGCGGCATCCGCCTCGAGGCTGCCGACGGCCGCAACATCATCGTCAGCCTCGATACGCTGACGGCGGCCCAGACCGGCGTCAAGGTCGGTGCCCAGTCCGGCACCGTGTCGCTGGTCGCCGAGAATGGCGGCGCGATCGAGATCGGCACCGCCGACAGCAGCACCGCCCGGATCAGCCGCTCCGGCTTCGCCGCCGGCACGTTCGAGCGCGGGGTCTCCACCGTCAATTCGGACAGCCGCGCCGTTGCCACCTCGGCGGTGACCGCGATCAGCCTCAATAATGGCGACCTGTCGATCAACGGCGTTTCGATCCGCGCCGCGACCCAGGGCGATGATACGGTGTCGTCGACGGCGGCACTGTCTTCGTCCAAATCGGCCAGCGCCATTGCCATCGCCGCGGCGGTCAATGCCTCCTCGGCGGACACCGGCGTGACCGCCAGCGCCAATGCGCTGACGCTCACCTCGACCACGACGGCGACGACGCTGACCGGTGCCGCCAGCCTCAACATCAATGGCGTGACCATCGATGTGACCGGCCTGGTTGCCGCCGAGTCCGCCCAGTCCCGCCGGGACAAGGTGGCCGAGGCGATCAACGGCTTCGCCGGCATGACCGGCGTGTCGGCCAAGGACAATGGCCTTGGCGGGCTCGAGCTGACGGCGGCCGATGGCCGCAACATCTCGGTCGCCAGCCTGACCGGCGGCGCCACGGCGGCCGAACTCGGCCTGGGCGGCACGACGGTCAAGGGTGCGGGCACGGCTTATGCGGTTACCGCCGTGGCCGATCTCTCGGACCTGACGACGGGCGCGGTCAACACCGCCTATGGCACGGTCAGCCTGAAATCGGCGAAGTCGATCGAGGTCGCGGCCGGCAGCCTTGGGTTCGGGACGACGTCGAACTTCACTGCGCTCGGCTTTGAGCAGAACAGCTATGGCACGGACAGTGGCGGGCTGAAGGTGAAGGACCTCGACATCAGCACCCAGCAGGGGGCGTCCGCGGCGCTCGATGCGATCGACGAAGCGCTTAAGACGGTCAACCTCGACCGTGCCAACCTCGGCGCGGCCCAGAACCGGCTCGAGGCGACGCTGCTGAACATCGAATCGAGCTCGAACAACCTGGTCGCCTCGCGGTCGCGCATCACCGATGCCGATTTCGCCAGCGAGACGACCGAGCTGTCGCGTTCGCAGGTGCTCGGCCAGGCGGCACAGGCGATGCTGGCGCAGGCCAATCAGGCCGGCCAGCAGGTGCTGCAGCTGCTGCGCTAAGGGTCATCGACGCTCCGGCGTCGGGACCAAGACAGGCAAGCGGGCGGAGCCGGGAAACCGGCTCCGCCTTTGCTTGCAATGAGCGGCGCGGCCGTCTATCGCGCAGGCCTCGCTGCAAGGCGAACGCGGATCGGTGGCCGAGTGGTCGAAGGCGCACGCCTGGAAAGTGTGTAGGGGTCTAAAGCTCCTCGAGGGTTCGAATCCCTCCCGATCCGCCATGTACCCCCCTTGATAGTCTCCAGAACCGGGTGAACGCCGCAACTGGCGGAGGTTGCGGGCCTTTGCGGCTCGATTTCACCGTTGGCTGCGGTTGTCGCGCGGCAATTGCCGCGCAGTTGTCTGCCTCTGCCTCGGGCCGCACCGAGATGTTACTCAGGCCGTGTGTCGTCAACAGCTCCGACCGCCTCTTGAGGACCTGCTCCACCGTGACGTTCGCGCTGCCGGCAAAGCGCAGGATCGCGGCGTTCGGCGTCAGCGTCTGGCCCAGCGCCTTCGCCTGGAGGCCAAGCTGCTGGAGGGCGCTCCTGGTCGCCACCGCCACGGTGCCGAGCCAGGCCTCGTCCTCCTCCTCCGCTGCGGGACGAGGGCGGGCGATGCTGCGGTTCAGGCGGATGCACACGCTGCAGAAGTTCAGCTCGGTGCATGCCTCGGTCCATAACCACTTCAACAGCAAACGCCATCTCATCAGCCGCCAGGACTACAAGACCCAGCGTTCCGCGGCTTTTGCGGAGTGGCGGGCAGTCATGAGCTAGAGCCAGGGCGGTTTGGGGATAGCTCCGTCCGGCGGAGACGAGTTGCAGTTGGACTGACAGCACCTGCTGCGGCGATGGGCCGTGAGCGAGATCGACGGGTGCCCGGAAATAAAGGCGTCTGCCCGCCCAAATGCGGCAGCTTGGGGGGGGTCTGCCGTCAGCTTCGACCCACGGCGCTTTTCAGGGAAAGAAACCTCGCAAGTCGGGTGTTGAACCATTCTGGTTGCTCGAGCATCACGGCATGGCCCGTGGCAGGCACCTGCTCGATCTCGGCACCGGGAATTGCGGTGGCAACTGCAATTTGATGGTGCAGCGGGACGGGGCGATCTTCCTCGCCCGCAATGACGAGCACCGGCACCCCGATTTGCGCCAGTTCGCCCTGCACCGATCTCCTTAGTGCAGAAGCCGCCGCGGCGCGGACGATGGACTTCGGCAGCGCATCGACCACCGATCGCCAGCGGGCAACCAATGTGGCGCGCGCCGGATCGGCCAAGACCGAACGGCCAAACAGGATCTGCATCATGCGCGGCGCGACCGGGCGGACCCCGGCCAGCGTGACCAGCGCGATCATTGCGGCATAGGCCGGCATCTTGCGCCAGCTTTCGGCATCCGCGCTGACCCCGACCAGCGTCAGCGAGCGCACCAGCGCGGGATGGCGGGCACCGAGCCGGAGCGCGATGAACGCGCCCATCGAGAAGCCAACCACATGCGCGCCATCGGGGGCAAGCAGACGGAGCAGTGCGGCGGCATCCTCTGCCAGCGAATCGAGCCCCAGCCCCTTCTTGGCATGCTTGGAGCGGCCTTGGCCGCGAAGGTCATAGGTGATCACCCGGCGCGTCTGGGCGAAGCGGTCCCGCTGCGCCTCCCAACTTTCACTTGGGAGCATCAGGCCGTGGATGAACAGGATCGTTTCAGGGCCAGCGCCCGTCTCCTCATAGTGGAGACGGGCGCCGCGGATGGTGATGTCGGGCATGGAGAGGTCTTTCAGACCGGAGGGGTTCAGAAGGAGAAGAAGATGCCGACACCGCCGCTCAGCTGATCGGCGCTGCCACCCTTGGCGACGACAGGGCTGTCGGCGAAGTCGCCGAGGAGGCGACGATAGCCGGCATTGACGGCAAATCCCCAATTGTCACCGATGCGGTAGCTGGCCGTCAGCTGCGCGCCGACATCCTTGAGCCCGCCCTTGGCATCGAAGGCGGCAAGGCCGCTGGCCAGACCACCGGCCGGGGTGACCGTGAAATAGGTCGCCGCATAGTCGTCATTGGCATAGCTCGCGCCGACATCTGCCATCAGGCTCAGGCGTTCGCCGACAGCGAGGTGTAGGTGGCGTTCGCGCTGATCACGAGGCCGTCATGCACGTTGCTGACGTCATGCACGCCCTGAACGCCGAGGCGCAGCTTGTCCTTGCCGCCAATGTCGAAGTTTACGGCCCCGAACAGGCCGACCTCATAGGCGTCATCGATGGTGCCAAGCCGTGCAACGGCACGGTCCTTGATCGCGTCATCGCGGCCAAAGGTGAATGCAGCGACCGGGCCGAACTCGAAGGTCTGGCTGTTCAGGATGTTGGCGCGAATGGCCGGGCCTTCGACCGCGATATAACGCTCGCCGAGGAACAATTTGCCATCGACCAGTGGAAAGATGCGATGGTCGTCGGCGCCTTCATAGTCGGGCACGGCGGCAACGCCGATCGTGGTGTAACCGGAAATTTCATCGGTCTTGGCGGGCTTGTCCTGTGCCACCGCGATGGCCGGCGTGAACAACAGGGCGCCGATGACGGCGGAGCGGATCAGTTCGTTCTTCATGGTCGTTTTCCTTGGATGGCGCGACGGCGTGAAAAGAGGACCGGCACGGGCCGTCGCGGCCGCGCGGGAGCGGGTGAACAATCGGTGTTGTGGTGGTGTCAGGCGCGTCGCAGCAGCAGCATGCCGGTTGCGATCAGCCAGCCGGTCAGCGCGAGGAAGCCTGCGATCGTGCCAATGGCAAACAGGCTACCATCCTGCCCGGCGGCAAGCATAAGCCCCTCCCCGGTGCCGAATATGAGCAGCGCACCGGTAGCCAGACCCAACATGGCAATGCCGCGCTGGCGTTCACGATGCTGGAGCAGCGCGAGCAGGGCAGCGAACAATGCCGTTAGCAGCTGGCCGAGATGTTCGCCGATGGCGACCCCGCCATAAGCGTTGATCAGCGCGAAGGTGTGAATCGCGGCCTCGGCTGCGGCAGGCTGATCGCTGGCGGCGGCGCGGGCGAGATCGGGGACGACAAAGACCCAGCGCACGAGGCCGATGGCCTGGGTCAGCCCGGCCATCGCGCCGGCGAGCGCCGCGCCAATGGCAAGCGCCGGGCGTGTGGTCAGCCGGGCGGGTGTGATCGCCAGCCCCGTCGCCAGTGGCACCAGCGCCAGCGCCGCCAGCGCGAAGGCATACCAGGTGACCAGCAGCCCGATTCCCCCCTCGGCAAAGCGCGTCAGCACTTCGGCTGCGGGTTCGCGCAGGATCGCCGGATAATCGAAGATCGAGGCGAGCACGGCATAGGGCACGTTGAACAACACGGCGAGCGCGATAGTGGCCGTTCCCAGCCATGAGGACCGGGAGCTCATGACGCGCGCGCCATTTGTGCGAGGCGGCGATCCGTGCCGGTGAGCCATCCCGCAAAGCGCAGCAGGCCGAGCGCGGCGCGCTGGAGCGCGCGGGGCAGGCCCGGCATGACGAGGTTGCCACGGTGCAGAAGTTCCGCCAGCGCCCGCGGATCGTTTGGCATCCCGGCAGCATCGGTCTCGCCCGCAGCGGCGAGCGCATACATGCCGCGCAGGAAGGTCTCGAGCCCCTCGCCCGGATCGGCGGTGGTGACGAACACCACCGGCGCATCGGCCGGGTTGCGGAAGCCGTGTGGCGTCCCCGGAGCGATGGCGATGGTGTCGCCGCGGGCGAGCAGCCGGGTCTGGCCGTTACCCAGTTCGACCGCCAGCACGCCTTCTTCGACCGCGAAGGTCTCGGTCG
>NZ_JBIMKZ010000096.1:0-9952 GCF_051860865.1 Polymorphobacter sp.
GCCGACCGCACTGACCCGCAGGTCGCCGCCAAATTCGATGCCGCCCTCGTCGCCGCTGATGATCACCCGCGCGGTGCCGGCCGTCCGGTCCTCGCCCGGCACGCCGCCCAGCGTCCGCGTGTCGGCGGAAATCACCGCATCGCCTGCTACCCGACCGAGGAAGCCATCCTGAACGGCAAATTCGGCCAGCCGCTCACCCTGCAGCCGCAGCACGCTCTCGAATTGCACGGCGCCGGTCTGGGTGATCGCCTGCGCGGTACCGCTGGCCGCGCCGGTGCCGCGCGCCGCCTCGGCATTCACCGCCGAGGTGAAGCGCTTGTTGTCGATCACCAGCGAGGCGCCGCCACCCACGTCCGCCACGTCGGCAAAGGGCGAACCGAACGACCCGTTGGTCGCCTCGACGATATTGCGCCCGGCCGACAGCACCACGGTATTGCCCACCACATCGGCGGCACCGGCAATGTCGAAGCCAAGGTCGCCGCCACCGCTGATCGTCATGGTGATCGCGTCATTCTTCGGCACTGCGACGAAATACATGCGGTTGGCGCCCGAGCCGGAGGCCGCCGGCCCGGTCGCACTGCCGGAAAATTCGATGGCGCTGGTTACCCCGGTGCCGACCGGCACGGCAATGTCGAACAACCCCTGGTTGAGCCGGTAATTGGCCTGCTCGGCCGCCACCACCGCCAGCGCGCCATTGACGGCAATGCCGCTGCCCGGCGCCGTCACGATCTGCGGCGCCTGCAGCACCACATAGCTGCCCGCGCCCAGCGCGCTGATTTGCGCCCCGGCATCCATCTGGATCCGCGCCGTCGCCGCGCCGGTGCCGGTCAGCGAAAAACTGCCATTGTCGATGAAGCCGTTCTGCCCGACGAACGGATCGGCCGTGGTCAGCACGAGGCTGCCGATATTGAAGCTGCTGTTCTGGCCGAGGATCATGCCGCCCGGCGAATAGAACCAGATCGAGCCCCCGGCATCGCTGTTGATGGTGCCGTCGATCAGCACCGAGCGGCCGGGGTCGGCCGGCACGATCCGGTTGAGGACCGTGTACAGCCCGTCCTGCAGATTGCTGCCGCCCTGGAAGTCCAGCGTCCGCCCCACCGGCATCAGGTCGATGGTCCCCGGCCCCGGCGCGGTGTCGGTCGGCGTCCAGTTGACGATGGCTGTCGGCGCATTGACGAACACGACATCGGTGCCGCCCGAGCCGAACATGCTGACCTCGGCGGGATTGAAACTGGCATTGGCATTGAACGCCGTACCGTTGAACTCCTGCGCCTCCGCCGCCCCGGGCAGCGCCGCCATCGGCAGCGTCACCAGCACCGCCGCCATCGCCCGCATCGAGCTGCCGGCGTATGCCGGCCGCCGGAGGCCGGCCGCCAGCCGACTATTGTTCACCGTACGCATTACCGATTCCCCCAGGGCCACAGCCGTGTCGTCAGCGTCACCAGAAAGCGCACATCGCCGGCCTGTCGCAGCCCCACCGTCCGCGTCGGCACCGCCACCACCGCATCGAGCCGCATCTTCTCGCCCCAGATCGTCCGTACCCCGCCGCCGACCGAGCCCAGCGCCCGCGCGCCCGCGCCGACCGGCGCGAACCGGTCCCACACCCAGCCGGCATCGGCGAACAGATAGGGCTCGGCGAGCAGCTGCGCCCGGGCCGAGAGCATCAGCCCCGGAAAGGCGATCTCGCTGGCCAGCGCCACGCCCTTGTCGCCAGTCAGCGCGCCCGGATCAAAGCCGCGACCGAGCGTGAAATTGCCCAGCGCAAAGGTTTCGTAGGAAGGCAGCGCCGAGGCCGAATATTGGCCGCGCGGCGACAGGCTGATTACCAGATGCTCGGCCAGCCGCAGCTCGGCCCGGCCCTGGAAGCGCACCAGCAGCGCCGTCGGGTCGCTGAACACCAGCCCCGGCGGCAGCGCCCCGGCCGCCGTGCAGGCCAGCGGCGTCTCGAGGCAATTGGGCGAGGCGCTCAATATGTCCATCCCCTGCCGCAGTTCGAGCGCGCCGGACAGTCGCCAGCCGGTCGCCCCGCCCGGGCCGACGCCGGCCATGTCGATCAAATCGCCGTCGAGCCGCAGATAGCCGATCCGCAGCCGGTCGCGGCTCAGCGGCAGCGCGTTGAATGCCACCCGCTGGTTGACGATCTCGATCCCGGCGGTCAGCCCCAGCGAGCCGCCCTGCCGGCGGATCAGCGGGTAGCGCGCGTCGACGGCGGCAATCGCCGTCTGCGCCAGAATCGGCGGCACCCCGGCAAGGTCCGGCCGGCTCCAGGCATGGGTGAAGCGTCCGCCGATCCGCAGGCCATTGCCGCCGACGAGAAAGTCATGGCCGATCTGGAAGATCATCTGCTCGTCGAAATCCGGCGTCGTGTAGAAGGACAGGCTGGTGCGGTCGCCCATCCCGGTCAGGCCATAGGCCTCGGCGCGGACCTGCCCGCCCCAGCGCCCGGTCGCCTCGGAGGCGAGGTTCTGCACCGAGAAGTCGACCATCAGCGGCGTGCGCTCGAGCGCGATCTCGGCGACCATCTCGCCCGCCCCGGTGCCGGCCGGCTTCAGCAGCAGCCGCACGTCATGGCCGGGCACGTCGCGAGACAGCAGCAGCCAGCGCTCGGCCTCGAAGCGGTTGAACACCTGGCCATCGGACAGCCGCGCCAGATAGCGCTCGAAGACCCGGGCATTGGCACCGGCGTCGCCCATCACCCGCACCGCCGTCACCTTGGCGTAGAGCACTTCGAGCCGCACTTCGCCATTCTCGATCCGCTGCGCCGGCACCTGCACGGCGGCGATATAGCCGCGCGCCCGCAGCAGCGTCGCCGCCGCATCGCGGATCTCGCAAATCACCGACACCGGCTGCTCGCTGTTCAGATAGCGGGCATAGAGCGGTTCGAGCTCGGCCGGGTCGACCGGCCCGAGATTGTTGAAGACGATCCGGCTCGGGGTGATGCGGATGGCAGCATAGGCGGGGTCGGACAGCGCGCAGGGGCTGCGCTCGATATCGCCCTCCACCCGCACCCGGCGCTGCTCGCGCCGCGGCGCCGTCGTCTGTCCCTCGATGACGTCGCGGCCCGGAATGGCGCCTGAAGGCAGTGGCGGTGCTTGTGCCAGCGCCGGTGCCGCGCCCAGCAGCAATGCGCCGGCCAACAGATTGAGCCCCCTGGATTGCACGCGAACTTACCCCCCTGCCGGCCCCTGCGCCGACGCCATACTCCGGTGCGCCCGTTATGATTATGAGTAGTTTCGCCCCCCGCCGAACGGAGCGCAAGCGCTTGTTGCCATTGACTTCAAACTTTTACGCAACAACCCCGTCGAGGGTTTCAGAAAATCCGGTTATCAGAGGCTCCATGACAGACAATAAAGCCCTCATCCTCCGCCAGCCCGATGACTGGCACGTCCACCTCCGCGACGGTGAGGCGCTGGCCGACACCGTCGCCGCCACCGCCCGCCAGTTCGCCCGCGCCATCGTCATGCCCAACCTCAAGCCGCCGGTCACCACCGCCGCGCTCGGCCGCAGCTACCGGGACCGGATCACCGCCGCGATTCCCCCCGGCACCGATTTCACCCCGCTGATGACGCTGTACCTGACCGACCATCAGGACCCGGCCGAGCTGGACCCGACGGTCTTCACTGCCGCCAAGCTCTATCCGGCCCATGCCACCACCAATTCCGCCGCCGGCGTCACCGCCATCGCCCATATCCGTCCGATGCTCGACACCCTGCAACGCCTCGACCTGCCGCTGCTCGTCCACGGCGAAGTCACCGACCATGACGTCGACATCTTCGACCGCGAAGCCGTGTTCATCGAGCGCACGCTGAAGCAACTCGTCAACGACTATCCGGCCCTGCGCATCGTCTTCGAGCACATCACCACGAGGGACGCCGTCGCCTTCGTCGAGGCCTGCGGCCCGAATGTGGCCGCCACCATCACCCCCCATCATCTCGCCCTCAACCGCAATGCGATGTTCGACGGCGGCATCCGTCCGCACGCCTATTGCCTGCCAGTCGCCAAGCGCGAGGTCCACCGCCAGGCGCTGCTCGCCGCCGCCACCTCGGGCTCGCCGAAATTCTTCCTCGGCACCGATTCGGCGCCGCATGAAGTCTCCACCAAGGAATCGGCCTGCGGCTGCGCCGGCATCTACAATGCGCCGGTCGCGCTGGAGAGCTATGCCGCCAGCTTTGAGGCGATGGGGGCGCTCGACCGGCTGGAAGGTTTTGCGTCCGAACATGGGCCGCGCTTCTACCGGCTGCCGCTGAACGAGGGCCGGGTGCGGCTCGACCGGACGGCGTTCACCGTCCCCGACCGACAGACTGTCGGTCAAGGAAAGGTCGTGCCCTTCATGGCAAACGAGGTGCTGAACTGGTCCTTTTCCGGGCCAATTCCGCCCCAAAACTAGCTCAAATAGGCCCGGGACTGCACCGAAAGTGTGCCCGAAAGCTGGTAGACCATCGGTTTTCCGGTCGGAATTTCCTCGGAAACGATCTCCGCGTCCGACAATCCGGACAGATGCTTGACCAGCGCCCGCAGGCTGTTGCCATGCGCGGCGATGATCACCGTCTTCCCCGCCGCCAGCCGCGGCTCGATCGCCGCCTCATAATAGGGCAGCACGCGGGCAATCGTGTCCTTCAGGCTTTCCGCCAACGGCACGTCGATGCCGGCATAGCGCGGATCGCCCGACAGGTCGTATTCGGAGCCCTTCTCCATCGGCGGCGGCGGCACGTCGAAGCTGCGGCGCCAGATCTTGACCTGATCAGCCCCATGTTTTTGTTCGGTTTCCGCCTTGTTGAGGCCGGTCAGCCCGCCATAATGGCGCTCGTTCAGATGCCAGTCCTTGGTTACCGGCACCCACAGCCGCCCCATCGCTTCCAGCGTCAGGTTGAGCGTCCTGATGGCGCGGGTCTGGACGCTGGCAAAGGCCTCGTCGACGGCGATGCCGGCCGCCTGCAGCGCCCGCCCGGCCGCAATGGCCTCGGCAACGCCTTGATCCGTAAGGTTTACGTCCCACCAGCCGGTGAAGCGATTTTCGAGGTTCCAGGCAGACTGGCCATGGCGCAGGAGCACGAGTGTAGGCATGGCCGGGCTGTAGGAAAAAAAGCCCCGCAACGCAAATGTGACGCCATGTTTCCACGCCGCAATATGCGGTGCATGATCGGCGTGCAGACACCGCGCGATGGAAGCCGATTCGACGATGACCTCCCCGCGCATCCTTGTCGTCGACGACGATGCCGGCATTCGCGCGCTGGTCGCCGAAAACCTCGGCCGCTACGGCTATGACGTGGCCGTGGCCGAAAATGCGAGCGCCATGGACCGGCTGCTCGAAGGCCAGGCGTTCGACCTGATCATCCTCGACATCATGATGCCGGGCGAGGACGGGCTGTCGGTGTGCCGGCGCATCGCCGCCGCCGATGGCCCGCCGGTGATCCTGCTCAGCGCGCTCGGCGCCGATGTCGACCGCATCATCGGGCTGGAGATCGGCGCCGATGACTATCTGACCAAGCCCTGCAACCCGCGAGAATTGCTCGCCTATGTCCGCGCCGTGCTGCGCCGGGCGGGCCGGCGGCCGGCGGACGGCGCCCGCGCCGACGTCGGCCGGATCGTCGAGTTCGCCGGCTGGCAGCTCGACATGATGTCCCGCTTCCTGCGCCGGGCCGACGGCGTGATCATCAACCTGTCCGACGGCGAATTCTCGCTGCTGCGCGCCTTTGTCGAGCGGCCGGGCCGGGTGCTGACCCGCGACCAGCTGCTCGATGCAGCGCGCGGCCCGGACTCGGAGGCATTTGACCGCGCCATCGATGTCCAGATCTCGCGGCTGCGACGCAAGCTGGGGGGCGATGACACGATCCTGCGGACCGTACGCAACGAAGGCTATATGTTCGTGCCCAAATTGGCCCGGCGATGAGAAAAAGGCGCCGCCATCGGCTGTTCGTACAGATATTCGCGGTGATGTTCGGCGGGCTACTGGCGACCCAGCTGATCAGCCTGGCGGTGGTGCTGGTGGCACCACCGGGGTTTCCGCCGGCCTTTGCCGCCGCCGAGATCGGCGACATGCTGAAGGCCCCCGATACCGTGCCCGAGCCGCTGACGGTGCGGCGCGTCACCAACCCCGGGTTCACCGGCAGCACCGCGCGTGAGGTCCGGCTGGCGGGCCGGATCGCCGAGCATCTGAAGGTGCCGGCCCGGCAGGTCCGTGTCGCCCTGCGCGGCCATCCGATGGGACCGCGCGGACCGTTCCCGATGCTGCGCGGACCTGGGCCGGGGGACCGCCGCTTCGGCCCAGACACACTGGTCATCGGCGATTTCGAGGCCGCCTTGCAGCGCGCCGACGGCGGCTGGGTGGTGGTGGCGACGCCGAAGACACTGCTCGATCCGTGGCAATGGCGGGCCATCGCCTGGCTGCTGGTCAGCATCGTCATCGTATCGATCCCGGCCTGGCTGCTGGCGCGGCGGGTGTCGGCGCCGATCGCCCGCTTTGCCGAGGCGGCCGAGCGGCTCGGCCGCGATCCCGAGGCACCGCTGGTGGCGATGGCGGGATCCAGCGAGGTCGATTCGCTGGCCGGGGCCTTCAACATGATGCAGCAGCGGCTGCAACGCTATGTCCAGGACCGGACGCAGATGATTGCCGCCATCGCCCATGACCTGCGGACGCCGCTGATGCGGCTGAGCTACCTGATCGAGAAAGCGCCGCCCGATGTGCAGGAACAGGCCCGGCGCGAGATCGACGAGATGAACGCGATGATCGGCTCGGTGCTCGGCTTCGTGCGCGACCGCAGCCGCGCGACGCGCGAGCGGATCGATCTGCGTTCGGTCGTCGAGGGGATTGTCGAGGATCATAGCGATGCCGGCGTGGCGGTGACGCTGGCGCCCGGCGGCGACATCGTCGTCCACGGCGACCTGCTCGGGCTGCGCAGCATCTTCAACAACCTGATCGACAACGCCGCCAAATATGGTGGCCGCGCCGTTGTCAGCATCGGCCGCCACGACTGCCATGCCGTGGTGCTCGTCGATGACGAGGGCGCCGGGCTTGCCGAAGGTGACCTCGAACGCGTGTTCGAGCCCTTCTACCGGGGCGAACCGTCCCGTAACCGGGGCACCGGCGGCATGGGGCTGGGGCTGGCGATCGTCCGGTCGGTCGCCCGTGCCCATGGCGGCGAGGTGACGCTGCACAATCTGCCCTCCGGCGGGCTCCGCGCCCGGGTGCTGCTGCCACTTTAGGGGGCGCTGTTTCCCAACATGTCCGGCAAGCAATTCCCCGGACATGAGAGCCGGCCATGGTGGGGACATGACCAAGCCGCCCCTTATCCTGCTCCTTCCCCTCGTCGCCCTGGCCTGCGCGCCGGCGCCTCCCGATGGACGCCGCATGCCGCCGCCCGGCGGCCGGCCATCATCGTTCATGAGCCCGATGGGGGAGCCGTTCCGGGCCATGCCGGGGACCGAACCGCCGCTGATGCGCTGGTTCGACCGCGTCGATGCCGACCGCGACGGGCGGATCGACCTGGCCGAGTTTAATCGCGATGCGCTGGCCTTTTTCGCCCGGCTCGACAGCGATGGTGACGGCCGCATCGTGCCGACCGAAATGCAGGCTTACGAACAGGCGACCCCCGAGCTGCGCGGCGGGATGGGCGGCCCGATGGGCGGCGGCGGGCCGATGGGCGGGCCGGGACCGATGGCTGGCGGCAGAGGCGGTGGCGGCGGCGGCGGCGGGCCGCCCGAGGGCATGGGCGGCGGTGGACCGCCCGATGGCGGCGGCAGACGTGGTGGCAGCGGTGGCGGCGGGCGTCAGCCCGCACCCGACATGCAGGGCGCAACGCGCTTCGGCCTGCTGGCGATTCCGCATCCGGTGGCCTCGGCCGATGCCGACTTCGACCGTGCCATCACCCGCGACGAATTTTCGGCGGCAGCGCGCCGACGCTTCGCCATGCTGGACCAGGATGGCGAAGGCGCCATTACGCTGGCCGGCCTTCAGGGCTTGCGGGCGCATCAGCGCCGGTAAGGGGACCGGGAGCGGCGCTGCCCCGCCGCTCCCGGTTTACCCATCAGGATCGGGGCGTCAGCATGACAGGGGCGTCAGAACGCCAGGCCCAGCGACGCGACGATGGCATTTTCCGTATAGCCGCTCTCCTGCCGGCGATCGTAGCGCGCCCGGAAGGTCATGAAGTCGCTGCGATAGCCGGCGCCGCCACCGAAGATCTTGCCGGTGCGGCCGATGGCGTCCCCGGTCAGGATCATGCTGTCGCCGCCGGCGAGGAACCGTGCCGTGGTTTCGGTCGGGGTCGTGCTGAAATTATGGACGTAGCCGCCATGGCCCTGGAACTCGAGATTGCCCTCGCCCCAGGGCACCAGCCAGGCGAGCGATACTTTGGTCGTGTTGGTGGCGGCGGTGTCGGTCTGCGCCTCGACGCCAAGGGCGAAATTGCCGTTGCCGGCTTCCGAATAGCCGCCCTGATGCAGCCGCAGCCAGGACAGGCTGTTGCTCGGCTCGATCCGCACCGGCCCCAGCTTGAACCGGCCGCCGAGGGTGAGGCCGGCGCCGAGCTGATAGCCGCGCCATGACGCGGTGACAGTGTTGGCGACGTCGCCGATGCTGACCGCGCGTTCGCTGCTGTAGGTGACCCGCGCGGCAAGGGCATTGGCCTGGGCGTAAAGGCCCTTCCACGAGGTCATCGCATAGGGCTGCACGCCGATCGCGGTGATCGAGACATTGGCATCGGGCAGGCCGTCGGCGACGGCCTGGTTGACCCCGGTCCAGTTGGCGATCAGCGCGGCGCCGACCGCATCGAACGGGCCGAGCTGCGTGTCGGCACCGATGGCGACCCCGAAGGTATTGTTGCGGAAGGCGGTTTCATTGGTGCCCGCCCGCTGGCGGCTGAAATGGCCGATCTCCTGGCCCCAGAGTCCGCGCGACGGCCCCCGCTCGATGCCGGTGGCGTCCTGCATGTCGGCGAGCAGCGACAGCCGCTCGGCCGCGGCGCCGAAGCCGGTGTCGGTGAGCGACTGCGCGGCGCGCAGCGCGGCACGGCCGAAGCTCGGCGGCGTCAGCTGGCGATAGGCGGCGGCGACGCTGGCGGCATCGCCGAGATTGGCGATGGCAATGGCTTCGGCCGAGCCATTTGGCAGCGCCAGCAGCGACTGGTCGAACAGCGCCGCCTGCGCGCCGGCCAGGCCGATGTCGGCGGCGGACTTGCGGACGAGGTCGATGGTCAGCGCGTTGCCGGTGATCGTCGGCGTGCCGGCGGTGAACAGGAAGCGGTTGCCGAGCGGGTTGACCAGGGTGTCAAGATGATCGGTGCTGATGCCGCCGGCGGCGGTGAGGATATCGAGGCGCTGGCTGGCGGCGAGCGACTGGATCGACAGCTCGATGGCGCTGGTGCCGGTGAAGCTGGCGGCGCCGCTCAGTGTCAGGCCGCTATTGCCGGACAGCACCGGCACCACCAGCACCGAAGCCCCGGTGGCGCTGATCGACGACAGCGGGGCCGTCGACAGGCTGAGATCCAGCCGCGCGGTGTCGGTCAGGGTGATGGCCAGCGGCGCGGTTGCGGTCAGCGCCTGGGCGAAGCCGGTGGCGCCGCTGAGCGCCAGCAGATTGTTGCCGCTGCCGAAGGCGACAGTGCCGGCGATGCTGCCGCCGGTCAGCGCCAGCGTGGCGTCGCCGCTGCCGAAGACGATGTCGCCGGTGATGGTGCCGCTGTTGGTGACGAGCACGGCGCCGCTGCTGGCCGACAGGTCGATGGCGCGGGCGGAAGCGGCGCTGTCGCCGGTGGCAGTGGTGATGGTGCCGCTGTTGGTGATGCTGGCGAGGGTGCCCGAGCGGTCGGTGATGGCATAGGCGCCGTTGCCGGTGCCGGTGGCGATGGCGGTGATGGTGCCGCTGTTGGTGATCGAAGACAGGGTGGCGCCGGCATCGACGAGGAGGCTGTAGGCGCTGCCGCCGGCGCCGATTGCCGTGGTGGTGGTGGCGGCGGTC
>NZ_JBIMKZ010000097.1:0-9740 GCF_051860865.1 Polymorphobacter sp.
CTGTTGACGGACCGCAACTTCGGCACCCACTTCTTCACCGCTGACGGCGGTGGCGACCCGATCCTTTACCAGCATCTGTTCTGGTTCTTCGGTCACCCGGAAGTGTACATCCTCATCCTGCCGGGCTTCGGCATGGTCAGCCAGATCATCTCGACCTTCTCGAAGAAGCCGGTGTTTGGCTATCTCGGCATGGCCTATGCCATGGTGGCAATCGGGTTCATCGGCTTTCTGGTCTGGGCCCACCACATGTTCACTGCCGGTCTAGACGTGAACACCAAGATGTACTTCACCGCCGCTACGATGATCATCGCGGTGCCCACCGGCATCAAGATCTTCTCCTGGATCGCGACGATGTGGGGCGGGTCACTGTCCTTCCCCACCCCGATGCTCTGGGCGATCGGCTTCATCTTCATGTTCACGGTCGGCGGTGTGACCGGGGTCATCCTCGCCAATGGCGGCGTCGATACCTATTTCCACGACACCTATTATGTCGTGGCGCACTTCCACTATGTGCTCTCGCTGGGTGCCGTGTTCGCCATTTTTGCCGGCTTCTACTATTGGTTCGGCAAGATGACCGGCAAGCCTTACAACGAGTTCCTCGGCAAGCTGCATTTCTGGGTGTTCTTCATCGGCGTGAACATCATGTTCTTCCCGATGCACTTCCTGGGTGCGGACGGCATGCCACGGCGTATCCCCGACTATCCAGAGATCTTCGCCTATTGGAACAGCATTGCCTCGCTTGGCTATGCCGTGATGGGCGTGGGCATGCTGATCTTCTTCCTCAACCTGATCGTGTCCTTCGCCGGCAAGCGCCGCGTCGAGGACAATTATTGGGGCGAAGGTGCTACGACGCTGGAATGGACGCTGAGCTCGCCTCCGCCGTTCCATCAGTTCGAGACGCTTCCCGTCATCAAGTAAGGCCGTGGGCGGCCGGTCCTTTTCCGGACCGGCCGCTGCGGATGTGATTATGAACCAGACAGCGCCGCTCAGCGGGCCGGAAACGCCGGTTGCATTTGCTCCGGTCGCCCCGGCGACGGCCTTTGCCGATTGGCGGGACTATTTTGCGCTGCTCAAGCCGCGCGTGATGACGCTGGTGATCTTCACCGCCGCCTGCGCGATGATCGCCGCGCCCGGCATACTGCATCCTTTCCTCGCCTTCGTGGCGGTTCTGTGCATCGCCGTTGCTGCCGGCGCGGCCGGCGCGCTCAACCAATGGTATGAAGCCGATATCGATGCGGTGATGAAGCGGACGGCGAACCGACCGCTGCCTGCGGGCCGGTTGGGTGCCAATGAGGCGCTAGCGTTCGGGATCCTGCTGTCCGTCGGCAGCGTTACCGTGATGGCGCTGGCGCTCAATTGGGTCGCCGCCGCCTGGCTGGCTGTCTCGATCCTGTTCTATGTCATTGTCTACACCATGTGGCTCAAGCGCCGGACGCCGCAAAACATCGTCATCGGCGGTGCGGCGGGCGCCTTTCCGGTGATCGTCGGCTGGGCATCGGTGGCGGGCGATACGCCGCTGATGGCCTGGGTGCTGTTCGGCATTATCTTCCTGTGGACGCCGCCGCACTTCTGGGCGCTGGCCCTGTTCATGGAGGCTGATTACTCCAAGGCCGGTGTTCCCATGCTGCCGGTGACGCACGGCGCTGCCGAGACGCGCCGCCAGATCCTGCTGTACTCGGTGGCGCTTGTTGCCTGTTCGCTGGTGCCGCTGCCGGGCATCACCGGCCTCGCCGGCTGGGGCTATGGCGCCACGGCGATTGTGCTCGGCGCGCTCTTCATGGCGATGGCATGGGCGGTGTTCCGCAGCACCGCGGTGACGGCGCCGGAGATGCGGGCCGAGAAGCGGCTGTTCAAGTTCAGCCTGCTCTATCTCGCTATCCTGTTCGGCGCGCTCGTCGCCGATGTGTGGCTGGCATGAGCGATCCGGCAAGCTGGACTGCAGCCGAGAAGGCCGCGTTCGAAACGCGCCGCCGCTCGCGCAACAAGGCGCTGGGCATCCTGCTCGCGGCGCTGACGCTGCTGTTTTTTGGCATCACCATGGTGCGCATGGTGCCGCCATCGGGCGAGGTTCAGGCGCGGCTTCAGGCCGAGAAGCCGGGATGGGACGGACGATGAACGCCCAGGCCCGGCTCGAGCGCGCCAAGCGCAGGACCGGCTGGCTGGCCGCGATCGGCGCCGTGTCGATGATCGGCGCCGCCTATGCTGCGGTTCCGCTCTACAGGCTGTTCTGCCAGGTTACCGGCTACAACGGCACGGTCAGCCGCGCCGAAGCGGAGGCGCTGCCGGATGCGGCCCGGCTCGCTGCGCTGCACGGCCGGACCATCAAGATCCGATTCGACGCCACCACCGATGCCGGGCTCGACTGGGAGTTCCGGCCCGAAAAGTCGGTCAACGAAGTGAAGATCGGCGAGAAGGTGCTGGCCTATTATGAGGCCTGGAACCGAGAAGGTACGCCGGTGACCGGTCGCGCCGTCTACAATGTCTCGCCAGATACCGCCGGTGCCTATTTCCGCAAGATCGACTGCTTTTGCTTTACCGAGCAAACGCTGGCCGGCGGCGAGCGGGTGCGGATGCCGGTCGTCTACTTCATCGATCCGGCCATCCTCGATGACCCGAGCGCCAACCGGATTTCCGAAATTACGCTGTCCTACACCTTCTATCCGATGGACAAGACGGCGGACGCGGCGCTAAGCCGCACTGCACAACCAGACCTGCTCAAGAAAGGCTGAGGCAATGGCCGCCGGCAAGACACATGACTATCACATTCTCAGCCCGTCGCCCTGGCCATTGGCGATGTCGATGGCGTCGCTCGTCATGGCGGCCGGCGCGATCGGCTGGATGCACTCGACGAGCTGGGGCCAGCTGACCTTCTGGCCTGGCTTGGCGGCTGTGGTCGCCTGCTTCTATTTCTGGTGGCGTTCGGTCGTCCATGAAGCCAATGCCGGGGATCACACACCGGTCGTTCAGCTTCATCATCGTTATGGCATGATCCTGTTCATCGCCTCGGAAGTGATGTTCTTCGTTGCCTGGTTCTGGGCCTATTTCAACGCGGCGCTCTATCCGTCGAGCCATGAGGGCATCAATGGTGTCTGGCCGCCGCAGGGTGTCGAGGTGCTCGATCCCTTCGTCTTCCCGCTGCTCAATACACTAATCCTGCTGCTGTCGGGCACCACGGTGACCTGGGCGCATCACGCGCTGATCCATGGCGACCGTGAGGGGCTTAAGCAGGGCCTGTGGGTCACCGTGATCCTTGGCGCTCTGTTCAGCATGGTCCAGGCCTATGAGTATCACCATGCTGAGTTCGGCATGAGCGACAGCATCTATGGTGCCAGCTTCTACATGGCGACCGGGTTCCACGGCTTTCACGTGCTCGTCGGAACGATCTTCCTGATGGTCTGCCTGGCACGGACCTACAAGGGTGACTTCACTCCCACCCAGCATTTCGGCTTTGAGGCTGCGGCCTGGTACTGGCATTTCGTCGATGTCGTCTGGTTGTTCCTGTTCATCGCCATCTACGTCTGGGGTTCGAACTTCGGGGCGGCGGTCGTCAAGAGCGCCTTTGGCTGATCCTCTCCCACCGGCAGTCCGGCAACAGGCCATTCGTTGGGGAATCGCCGGGCGATGCCCGCAATGTGGTACAGGAAAGCTGTTCGCAGGGCCGGTCACCTATGCGCCCCGATGTAGTGCGTGCGGGCTTGATTTCCGGGCGTTCAATGTCGGCGACGGCGCGGCCTCCTTCCTGATCCTAGTCGTCGGGGCCGTGATCACCGGACTGGCGCTATGGCTGGAGCTGGCTGTTGAGCCGGCCTGGTGGGTGCATGTGCTGTTGTGGCTGCCACTGACGCTGCTGCTGTCGTTGGCGCTGATGCGGCTCGCGAAGGGTCTGCTGCTCGCCATCGAATATGCTCAGGAAGCCCGTGAGGGTCGGCTGTGAGGCGGCTGCCGGTCGTTCCCTCGCTCATCGTCTTTCTCCTCGCTGCGTTCCTCGTCGGTCTCGGCGTCTGGCAACTTGAACGCCGGGAATGGAAGCGGCAGCTGATTCTCGCTGCCGAGGTGGCGCCCCAGTTGCCCCCGCTCGGCCCGGCCGATTATGTCGCGTCGATGACGGGCCGTGCCAGCGTCCAGTATCGCCGCGCCGAGATGGTCTGCCGACCCGGCCCGGTCCGGCCCTATGATTTGCGGGGTGGCAGCAGCGCTGACGGCCAGAGCGGATTTCTCGTGCTGGTCTCCTGCCGGCCTGACCAGTCGCTGGCCCCTGATATTGTCGTTGTGGCGGGCTGGACCCGGCGGCCGGACATTGGCGGCCTGACGCTCGATGTCGACGCGATGTTCAAGGGGCTGATCATCGAGCGGCCTTATGGCGATGCGCCCGGCCGCCCACAGTTCATGCTGATCCCGGACACGGCGGCGCCGCCCCTGTCGCCCTCGCGCATGCCGACGCCCGGTGATCTGCCGGACAATCACCTCGCCTATGCCGGTCAGTGGTTCGGCCTCGCGGCCGCCCTGCTCGTCATCTACGCGCTATGGCTTCGGCGCCGGACGCGCGCGCGTGCCGATACGGCCAAGGTTGCAGCCGGCGACGCGGCCGGCTAGTCGCTGGCGCCATGGACTATCAGAGCACACGCGGCAGCGCCGCCCCCCTGAATTTCGAAGCGGTGACGCTCGCCGGTCTGGCGACCGACGGCGGGCTCTACGTGCCGTCGCACTGGCCGCAGTTCACCGCCGAGGAAATCTCGGCGATGGTCGGGCTCGATTATGTCGAAACGGCGGTCCGTGTCTGCCGGCCGTTCGTTGGCGATGTCTTCGACGAGCGGACCCTGCGCACGTTGCTCACCCGTGCCTATTCGAGCTTCTCGCACGCCGCGGTGGTGCCGCTTGTCCAGCTCGACCAGCGGCATTGGTTGCTCGAGCTGTTCCACGGCCCGACGCTGGCGTTCAAGGACGTCGCCATGCAGGCGCTGGGCCAGCTGTTCGAGCGGTTCCTGAGTGCCAGCGGGCGGCATCTGACCGTCATTGGCGCGACCTCGGGCGACACCGGCTCGGCTGCCATACACGCGCTGGCCGGGCGGGAGGGGGTCGAAGTGTTCATGCTCCATCCCGAGGGTCGGGTGTCCGACGTTCAGCGCCGCCAGATGACGACGGTGCTGGCGCCCAACATCCACAATATCGCCATCAAGGGCAGCTTCGATGACGCCCAGGCGCTGGTCAAGGCGATGTTTAACGATCGGAACTTCTCGGCGCGGTTTGCGCTGTCGGCGGTCAATTCGATCAACTGGGCCCGGTTGATGTTCCAGGTTGTCTATTACTTTTATGCCGCCGTCCGGCTCGGGGCGCCGCAACGTGCCATCGCCTTTTCGGTGCCGACCGGCAATTTTGGTGATGTTTTTGCCGGTTATGTCGCGTCGCGCATGGGTCTGCCCATCGATCGACTGGTGGTCGCCACCAACGAGAACGACATCCTGCACCGCGCGCTGAGCGCAGGCGATTATTCAGTCGGTAGCGTTTCGCCGACCCAGTCGCCGTCGATGGATATTCAGGTCAGCAGCAATTTCGAGCGGCTGCTGTTCGATCTGCATGGCCGCGATGGCGCGGTGACAGCAGCGGCCATGCGTGGCTTCGAGACGAGCAAGTCGATGGCCTTGACGCCGGCGATGCGCGCCGAGGCCGCGGGCCTGTTCACCAGCGCGCGTGTCGACAGCGAGGCGATGGGGCGGACGCTGCGCTGGGCGCAGGACAAGTGCGGCCAGCTGATCGATCCGCACACCGCCATCGGGCTGGCGGCGGCGCGCGAGCAGCCGGGCACGGCGCCGATGGTGACGCTGGCGACGGCGCATCCGGCAAAGTTCGGCGATGCCGTGGAACGCGCCAGCGGCGTCCGGCCGACACTGCCGCTGCGGGTGCAGGGGCTGCTGGATCGGGAAGAGCGGTACACGGTGCTGCCGGCCGATCTCAACGCGATCGAAACCTGGGTGGGCGCTCGCGCCCGTCCGCGCAACGCCGCGTGAAGGCCCCTTCGATCGGCGTGACGCGCAGCGGCCTGCGGGTGGCGACCTGCCCGGTGGCCGGCGTCGAGACAGTGGCGATCAACCTGCTCGCCGACACCGGCGCGCGGTTCGAGACGGCGCCGCTGAACGGGCTCGCCCATCTGTTCGAGCATATGGTCTTCAAGGGCAGCGAGCGGCGCTCGGCCCGCGAAATCGCGGAAGCCGTGGAGGATGTCGGCGGTCAGCTCAATGCCTGGACCTCACGCGATGCCACGGCTTTTCATGCCCGGATGCTGGCGCGCGACCTGCCGCTCGGCTTCGACATTCTCGGCGACATGCTGGTCAATCCGCGTTTCGATGCGGCGGAACTGGAGCGCGAGAAGCATGTCGTGCTGCAGGAACTGGGCGAGGCCCGCGACACGCCGGACGATATCGTTTTCGATCATCTCCAGGCCGTCGCCTTTCCCCACCAAGCGCTGGGTCGATCGATTCTCGGCAGCGAGGAGACGCTGGCGGCGATCACCGCCGACGACCTGCGCCAGTGGCGCGACACGCATTATCAGCCGGACCGGCTGCTGCTCGCCGTTGCCGGGCGGATCGACCATGATGACGTCATGCGACTCGCCGAGGCCGCATTTCCCACGCGCGGCACGCCGGGACCCCGACCCGCTGCCGAGGCCGTTCGCTTCACTGCTGGCCGCCATGACGACAATCGTCGCTGCGAGCAGGCGCAGCTGACGCTCGGCGTCCCCGCGCCCGGCCATCACGAGCCCGGCCATGACGCGGCGATGCTGTTCGCACTGGCGGTCGGCGGCGGCATGTCGTCCCGGCTGTTCCAGGAAGTGCGCGAGTCGCGGGGGCTGGCCTATTCGGTCAGCGCTGCCATCACCCCCTATGTCGACGGTGGGCTGATGAGCGTCCATGCCGCCTGCGCCCGCACCGAAGCGGCGGCGGCGCGTGATCTGATCGACACTGTCCTGCACGGGGCCATCGCCGACCTGTCGCAGGCCGAGCTGGACCGGGCGCGGGCGCAGGCAGTTGCCGGCCTGCTGATGGCGCTCGAGGGGCCGCAGGGCCAAGCCGACCATGTCGCGCGCTGCCTTGCTGTCCATGGCCGTTACCTGCCGCCGGACGAGATTGTCACCCGGCTGGAAGCGGTCACGGTCGAGGCGGCGCGCGCCGCTGGTGCGGCGATGCTGGCTCATGCACCGGCGCGGGCCGAGATCGGCGCCGGTGGTGGCGGTCGCCGGAAGGCGGCATGACCGGTTGGGACGGCCAGCTCGGCGTGCTGGTGACCGAACCCTGGGCCGATTATGGCCTCGTCGACTCGGGCGGCGGGCGAAAGCTCGAGCGATACGGCCCCTGGCGCTTCATCCGCCCGGAGCCTCAGGCTTTGTGGCAACCGACCCAGCCGGACTGGACCGCGCACGGCGAATTCATCGGCGGCAGCGACGAGGAGGGCGGCGGCCGCTGGCAACTGGTTGCCGACGTGCCGGCGCGCTGGACATTGGCGCGCGGCGAGGTGCGCTTCCACGCGACCAATACGCCGTTTCGCCATCTTGGCTTCTTTCCGGACATGGGCGCCCAATGGGACTGGATGGCGGCGCAGCTTCGCCCCGGTGCGCGGATGCTCAACATGTTCGGCTATACGGGTGTGGCCAGCCTGATCGCCGCTGCCGCCGGCGCCGCGGTCGTCCATGTCGATGCCAGCAAAAAAGCCGTGGCGGCAGCGCGGGACAATGCCGCCTTGTCCTCGCTGTCGGATGCGCCGGTCCGCTGGTTGGTCGATGATGCTCTGAAGTTCATGCGGCGCGAGGTTCGGCGCGGTAGCCGCTATCAGGGGATCATGCTCGATCCGCCCAAATATGGCCGCGGCCCGGACGGTGAGGTCTGGAGCCTCGAGCGCGACCTGCCCGAGCTGGTGACATTGGCCCGCCAGCTGCTGGCCGACGACGCGGCGTTCCTCGTGCTGACCGTTTATGCGATCAGGATGTCGGCAGTGGCGCTGGCGGAACTGCTCGGCGAAACGATGGGCGGGCAAGGAAAGATCGAGGCCGGCGACATGGCGGTGCGGCAGGATGACGGCAAGCGGCTGCTGCCGACGGCCATCTACGCCCGCTGGTCAGCCTAGCTTCGGCAGGCTTTCACCGTCTTCGGGTCTTTTTCCGGGCCTGGTCTGAACACCGCCAGATAGCCTTGCTTCAGGTCGGTGATCGAGACCAGCTCATAGCCCACCGCCTTGACTTCGCAGACCAGCAGGGCGCGGGGCATGCCGTGATATTGAGAGTCGCGCTCGAGGTCGACGATGGCGATGCGGCCGTCGGGCTTCAGACTCTTGCGGAGCCGCCAGAGCAGCGCATAGGGCTGGTCGATCTCATGGTACATGTGGATCAGCAACGCAGCGTCGAGACTGGCGAGCGGCAGCCGCGGATCGGCGGCACGGCCTTGCACGAAGCTGATATTCGTCAAACCGGCTTTGCGGATACGCACCCTGAGATCACGCAAATATCGTGGTACGATGTCCTGAGCGATGACCCGGCCCTGCGGCCCGACGAGCGGCGACAGGCGCACTGTGTAATAGCCGGCGCCGGCACCGATATCGGCCACGGTTTGTCCCGGCTTGATCCCGACGATGCGAATGACGGCATCCGCCTCGCCCGCTCGGTCGCGCGCCGCCTCATCGTCCCAATGCGGACTGACGATACGGGCAATCTGCCGGTCCGGCCGTGGCAAGGCGAGCCGCGCCTCGGGAACGGCAAGCGCGGCGGCAGCAAGGAGCGACAGGATCACGAGAGAGAAATAGCCGCTGGCCGATGCCGCGGCAAGGCGGCGCAACCGCTCAGGCGGGCCGCCGGCCTGGACGCGTCGGCGCGGGGGTATCGCTGCCTGTCACCGCCAGGTTGCGCAGGCGATTGAGCTCGGCCTGAAAGCGATTCATGTCGGCACCGGCCAGCTGGCTGCCGCCAATGAATTTCAGCGTCATCGGATTGACGGCCTTGCCCTTGAGCCACACTTCATAGTGGAGATGCGGGCCGGTGGAGACGCCGGTGGAGCCGACATAGCCGATCACTTGGCCCTGGGTGACTTGCTGCCCAGCCTTGATGGCGAAACGGGACATATGAGCATAGGCCGTTTTCAAGCCGCCGCTATGGGCGATACGGATGAAATTGCCGTGTCCGCCATGGGGACCGACGAACTCGGCCTTGCCCGCAGCCGCCGCATAGATCGGGCTGCCGTGGCGCGCGCCGAAATCGACGCCCTGATGCATGCGGGAATAAGCGAGAAGCGGATGGAAGCGCATGCCGAAATTGGATGTCAGCCGAGCCCCGTCGACCGGGGTACGCATCAGCCCTTTTCGTGCCGACTCCCCGCTGGCGCGGAAATAATCGGCCTTGCCCCGGCCGGGCGCGAAGCGGGCGACTTCGATCCGGTCCTTCGATGGTCGGTCGAGCGCCGCATAGAGCAGGCTGCCATGGCGGACGTCGCCGGTTTCTGCCCTGTCCTGCTCGATAATGATGTCGAACTTGTCGTTGCGTCCGACGCCGCGCTGCATGTCTACGACATATCCGATCACCCGCACGAATTCGCGGGCCTGACTGTTGGGGACACCGGCGCCGCGCAGGGACGCCTCGAGACCGCGCCCGACGAGGCCGTTGACGCGCAGCGGGGTTGAATCGACCTTGATCGGGATTCGCTTGAGGGTCAGCTCGCCGTTGGTGCGGCCTATGGCCAGGCGCAAGTCGAAAGCGGCGCGGA
>NZ_JBIMKZ010000098.1:0-8807 GCF_051860865.1 Polymorphobacter sp.
ACCGTGCTGATTCAGGAGCTGATCAACAATATCGCCAAGGGCCATGGCGGCACCTCGGTGTTCGCCGGCGTCGGCGAGCGGACCCGTGAGGGCAACGACCTTTACCATGAGTTCCTTGAAGCCGGCGTCATCGCGTCGGACGCCGAGGGCAACCCGATTTCCGAAGGTTCGAAGGTTGCGTTGGTGTTCGGCCAGATGAACGAGCCGCCGGGCGCCCGTGCCCGCGTCGCGCTCTCGGGCCTGACCAATGCCGAATATTTCCGCGATGTCGAAGGCCAGGACGTGCTGTTCTTCGTCGACAACATCTTCCGCTTCACCCAGGCCGGTTCCGAAGTGTCGGCGCTGCTGGGCCGCATCCCGTCGGCCGTGGGCTATCAGCCAACGCTGGCCACCGACATGGGCCAGCTGCAGGAGCGGATCACCTCGACCAACAAGGGCTCGATCACCTCGGTGCAGGCGATTTACGTGCCCGCCGACGATCTCACCGATCCGGCGCCGGCCACTAGCTTCGCCCACTTGGATGCCACCACGACGCTCAGCCGTTCGATCGCCGAGCTGGGCATCTACCCGGCCGTCGATCCGCTCGATTCGACCAGCCGTGTGCTCGAGCCGCGCACGGTCGGCGAAGAGCATTATGCGGTGGCCCGCTCGGTCCAGGAAGTGCTGCAGAAGTACAAGTCGCTGCAGGACATCATCGCCATTCTCGGCATGGACGAGCTGTCCGAAGAGGACAAGCTGATCGTCAGCCGAGCCCGCAAGATCCAGCGCTTCCTGTCGCAGCCCTTCCACGTCGCCGAAATCTTTACCGGCACGCCGGGCGTGTTCGTGGCGGTGGAAGACACGATCAAGGGCTTCAAGGCGATCGTCGCCGGCGAATATGACCATCTGCCGGAAGCCGCCTTCTACCTGGTCGGCACCATCGAGGACGCCGTTGCCAAGGCCCAGAAGCTGGCCGCGGACGCCGCCTGATGGCCGCCACCTTCCAGTTCGAACTGGTCTCGCCGGAGAAGAAGCTGGCGTCGGCACAGGTGGCGATGGTCGTGGTGCCGGGTACCGAAGGGGACTTCGGCGTGCTGCCCGGCCACGCCCCGCTGATGTCGACGATCCGGCCCGGTGTCATCGAAATCTATGCGAACGAAGGCTCGGCGCCGTCGTCGCGCTACCAGATCGAGGGTGGCTTTGCCGAAGTCACGCCCGAGGGGCTGACGATCCTCGCCGAGCAGGCTGTCGCGCTCTAAGGCAGACATGCCGCCGGCGGCCGGGGCCTTGGCCCCGGACCCTCAACACGATCATTCCCAGGACAGGGGGCGGGCGACTTCCTCCAGCGGCTTGCGTTCGTTGGCGAGGCCAATGAACCAGGTCAGGACCGCGGCGCCGGCCATCAGGCCCGCGCCCAGCGCGTAGCCGAGCAGCACCTGGCTGCGCGAGCCGCTTTCGATCAGCTGGCCGAACAGCCAGGGCGCGGCGACACCGCCCAGCCCGGTGCCGAGCGCGTAGAAGATGGCAATCGCCAGCGCACGAATTTCCAGCGGGAAGCTCTCCGCTGCGGTGAGATAGGCGGCCGAGGCGGCGGCCGAGGCGAAGAAGAAGGTGACGCTCCAGCACAGGGTCTGGGTGGTCGCATCGAGCAGGCCGGCGCTGAACGCGAAGCCGGTCCCGAGCAGCAGCAATGCCGACGCGCCATAGGTGAGCATGATCATCGGGCGGCGGCCGAGCGTATCGAAGAAGCGGCCGAGCAGCAGCGGGCCGAGGACATTGCCGGCGGCGAACGGCAGGATGTACCAGCCGACATCGGCGCCGGGCACGTCGTAGAAATCGGTCAGCAGCATCGCATAGCTGAAGAAGATGGCGTTGTAGAAGAACGCCTGGGCGATCATCAGCGACAGGCACCAGACGGTGCGTTTCGGATAGGTGCGCAGCAGCGCGGTGGCGACATCGGCGAGGGTCGGGGCGCCGCGCTTGCGCAGCCGCACAGCCGATCCCGGTACAGGTTCCAGCCGATGGCCGCCGGCTTCGACTTGGGCCTCGATGCGGGCCATGATCGCCTCCGCTTCGGCCTCGCGGCCGTGCAGCGCCAGCCAGCGCGGGCTTTCCGGCACGAAGCGGCGCAGCCAGAGGATGACGCCGCCGATCACCGCGCCGCCGAAAAAGGCCAGCCGCCAGCCGATATCGGGAGCGAAATGCGCGGGATCGAGCAGGATGATCGACATCAGGCTGGCCAGCGCGGCGCCAACCCAGAAGCTGCCGTTGATGGCGAGATCGGTCCAGCCGCGACGGCGTGCCGGGATCAGCTCCTGGATCGCCGAGTTGATGGCGCTATACTCACCGCCAATGCCGGCACCGGTCAGCGCCCGGGCCAGCGCGAAGCTCGGCAGGTCCCAGGTGAAGGCAGTGGCGGCGGTAGCGACGAGATAAAGGCCGAGCGTCAGGCTGAACAGCCGCTTGCGGCCCCAGCGATCGGCCAGCCAGCCGAAGAAGAGCGCGCCGATCACCGCGCCGGCCAGATAGGCGCTGTTCGCCAGCCCGACGTCGCTGGCAGAGAGGCCGAGGCTGGCGCTGCTGCGCACGCCCTCGGCGACCAGCCCGGCAATGGTGACTTCCAGCCCGTCGAGGATCCAGGTGATCCCCAGCGCCATCACCACCAGCCAGTGGAACCGGCTCCATGGCAGCCGGTCCAGCCGGGCGGGGATGGTCGCGGCGATGGCCGCGCTCTGCGTGTTCCGGGTGATCGTCTCGCTCCGCTGGCCTAGTGCATTTCCTCGCCGCCGGAGACGTTGAGCGCCTCGCCGGTGACATAGACGGCATCGGCCGAGGCAAGCCAGGCGCAGGCGGCCGCCGTGTCTGACCCCATGCCGGGGCGGCCCATCGGGTTCTTCGCCTTCATGTTGGCGAGATAGGCATCGACCGATTCGAATCCGAGCAGCTTGGAGAAATAGGCGTTCTGCTCGGCGCCGAGTCCGGTGGTGACATGGTTGGGGCAGACGGCGTTGACAGTGATCCGGTGGGCGCCGAGCTCGACGGCATTTGAGCGGGTGAGGCCGACCATGCCGTGCTTGGACGCCGTATAGGGCGCCATGTGCGGGAAGCCCGACTTGGCGGCCTGGCTGGCGATGTTGATGATGCGGCCGGCAATGCCGTCGGCACCCGGGCCCTGCGCGATGAACTGGCGCGCCGCCGCTTTGGAACAAAGGAAGGCGCCCTTGAGATTGACGTCCAGCACGCGGTCCCAGTCAGCGCCCGAGGTTTCCAGCAGCGGCTTCATCAGGAAGCCGATACCGGCGTTGTTGACCATGACGTCGAGCCGGCCGAAGGCCGAGACGGCGGCGGCGACCAGCGCCTCGCACTGGGCCTCATCGGCGACATCGCAGGGCTGGACCAGCGTGGCGGCGCCGCGCGCCTTGAGGTCGGCGACCACGGCCTCGACATCGTCGGAGCTGGCAAGGCCCGGGCCGCCGCGGTCGACATCGGAGACGACACAGATGGCGCCTTCGTCGGCGAAGCGCTGGAGAATCGCCTGACCGAGCCCCTTGGGGCGCCCCGACCCCGTGACGACGACGACCTTTCCTTCGAACCGGCGCATCAGATCGACAGGATCTCGGAGGTGGTGAGGAAGACCGGATTGTCGGCCCAGTTCTGGAATTCGCCTGCAACATCCTTCATCAGCGGGGTGCCGATCTCGGAAACGAAGACGTCCATGTCGTTGACGTCGATGACCTCGACATATTGATAGGGGGGCGTGCCATCGCTGCCGAGCAGGCCGCTGATCTGGAAGACCCGGAAATCGTCGATCGAGGTGAGCGAGCGGACCGAGGGCATGTCCCGCGACTTCGCCCATTCCTGATAGTCTTCGGCGCTGACGCCCGGCTTCAGATTGAACAGCACGATGATACGCATCAGTCTCTCCCTCGTTGCAGCGCTCTGGCCAGGGCGATCAGGGTCGATTCGCTGCCGGGCGGGCCGACGAGCTGCACGCCGACCGGCAGCCCATCCCTATCGAAGCCGGCCGGCACACTCAACGCCGGGACGCCGGCCAGACTGGCCAATGCGGTGAAATCCGCTTGATCGGGGTGGTTTTCGCCGTGCGGGAAGGCTGCGCCGGGTGTTGTCGGCATCACCAGCACATCGGCCGACTCGAGCGCGGTAAACACCGCGGCGCGGGCGTGTCCGATGGCGGCGGCGTCGGGAACGTCAGCGCGGGCCAGCAGCCGGGCGAGGCGGGGCGAGACCTCGGTCGGGCTCAGCCGCAGGCGCGCGGCGGCAAGTGCCTGGTGGAATCCGGCGAGGCGGGCGACGGCGAGCGACAGGCCGGTGAACGGCCGCTGGAGGACCGAAAGGCCATGGGCGCGGGCACGGAGCAGCAGGTCCGACTGGCCGGCGCGGACGGCGGCAACCATGGGCGCGGCCTCGACTTCGGCGAGCAGCGCCAGCCGCTGGACCCGGCTTGTCGGCTGGTGCGGGACGAGGGCGCCCCAGGCGGCTTCGAGATCGTCGACGCTGCCGGCGAGCAGGCCGGGCACGTCGAGCGTGGGGTCGAGGGGCACGATGCCCTGCATCGGCAGCAGGCCATGGCCGGGCTTGAGGCCGTAAACGCCCGTATAGGCGGCGGGGATACGGACCGAGCCGAGCGTGTCGGTACCGAGCCCAAGGGTGGCGAGGCCGCCGGCGACGGCGGCCGCCGCGCCGCCGCTGGAGCCGCCGGCCGTGTAGCCGGGGCGATGCGGGTTTTCGGTGCGGCCCCAGTGCGGGTTGTCGGTGACGGCGCCCAGCGCCGCTTCGTCCATATTGGCGTGGCCGAGCACCGTGGCGCCGGCGGCACGCAGCATGGCGACGAGCGGCGCGTCGGCGGCGGCCAGCGGGCCGCGGGCCAGACCGGCAGTGGTGGCGAGGCCGACGACATCGATATTGGCCTTGACCGCGAGGCTGTGGCCGGAGAGCGGGCCGACGATCGGAAAGGCGGGCGGCGGGCCGGGCGGCAGCAGGGCGACAAGGGCGTTGAGCGCCCTGTTGCGGGCCGCGAGGCTCAAGCCTGGCGCTCGTCGATCAGGCGGATCGGCTTCTGGCGGTCATCGAGCCGGGTCAGCGTGGCGGTGGCACCGGGCGGCACCAGCCGGACACCGACATCGACGCCGAGTCCGGCGCGCAGCAGCGCCGCGAACGGCGCGGCATCGGCGGCAGGGTGGCGATGCTCGAGGGTGATGGTCATCCGGTCCTGGCCGCTCCCATCGCGGGCCAGATGGCAGAGATATTCGCCGGTCAGGTCGCCGCGGTTCTCCAGCAGCGCGCCGATAGCATGGGGGTAGATATTGATGCCCCTGACCTTGACCATATTGTCCGAGCGGCCAAGGAAGCCGCGGATGCGGCGGAAGGGCAACGCATTGGGGCTGGCACCAGTGTGAAATGCCGAGACATCATGGGTGTTGAAGCGGATGACCGGGGCGACATCGTCCTTGTAAAGACAGGTGACGACGAGATCGCCGCTGGCGCCGTCGGCGACCGCCGCGCGGGTGGCAGGATCGACGATCTCGACATATTGGGCGTCCTCCCAGACATGGAGGCCATCACGCTCCGGGCCTTCGGCGGCGATGCAGCCGCTGTCCCCCAGCCCGTACCAGTCATAGGCGCTGGCGCCGCCCCAGGCGTCCTCGACGCTGCGCCGGTCCTCGGTGCCGAGATGGCCGATGATCATCCGCAGACGGATATGCTCGCCGGGGACCAGCCCCTCCTCGCGCGCCACATCGGCGAGCTTGCGCAGATAATCGACGAAACCCACGGCGACGCTGGCGCCGAGCTCGTGCATCAGCCGCACCTGCGCGGCCGAGCGCGTCTCGCTGCCGGTGCCGGCGCTGATGAACAGGCTGTTGGTGAAGCGGGTGAAGGCCTCGCGGATGTAATGGCCGCCGTTGATCAGACCATGGCCATAGACGCTGTGGACGACATCGCCGTCCTGCAGGCCCTGCCAGAGCGCCATCCGGGCGACGAGAATGTTGCCGATCTCGCGGCCGCGCGGGCCGAACATCAGCAACTGCGGCTTGCCGGTGGTGCCGCTGGTGGTCTGCAGCACCATCGGTGAGCGGCCGAAACCTTCTGCAAGGCCATGGTAGTCGCCGAATGGCGGATAGGCGGCGAGCGAGGCCATCAGATCGGCCTTGTCGTGAATCGGCAGGCGGGGGAGATCGTCGAGACCGCGGATATCCCCGGGCTCGATGCCCTGCACGCTCCACAGCCGGCGGTAAAAGGGCACCTGCCAGCCGCGCGCCATCAGATGGCGGAAACGCTGTTCCTGGAGCTGGTGCAGCGCATCCGCCGACATGCCGGCGAAGCGGTCGAGGAAGGCCGGGCCGAGCGGATAGTCATTCAGCAGCGCCGGCACGTCGGCGAGGGCGGCATAGCTGCCGGCCATCAGGGCTGGCCGGTCAGCCGTTGCAGCGGCGGCAGGATAGTGGCCGGCGGATCGATGGCCAGCGAGCGAGCAAAGGCCAGCTTTTCGCCATGCCCCTCCGGCGTCAGCGGATTGGCCGGGCTGCCGAGCGTGGCGGGGACGACGAGGGTGCGGCTCTCGCCGTTGGGGAGGGTGAGGGTGAAGGTCTGCGGGCCGAGCGCGTTGGGATCGGGATTGTCGTCGACGATGATGGTCAGGCGTTCGCCGAGCGCATGAAGCGCCGGATCGTCGAAATTGGCGGGCGTGAACCGGCGCGGATCTATGCGGCCATCGGTGAGCATTAGCGCGGTGAGGAAGGGTAGGCACAGACGGGCATAGGCCGGGGTCATCTCCGCCTTCCAGGGGCGGCCGACGAGGCGGGCGATGAGCTGCGGCACCCGCGCCTCGATGCGGACGACATCGGCGGCCGCACATCCTGCCAGGGCGGCGATCGTGGCGTGGCTGGCGCGGCCTGACGGCCAGGGCTTGATGCTGATCTGCGGGACCAGCCAGTCCCTGCCCAGCCGGGCAATGAAGGGCGCCGGATCGCCGGCATCGAACAGCGGGAAATAGCCGAACGGGCCGGTCAGCGCGTCCTGCGGGCCAGGCAGGCCGGCAACGGCCAGATCGACCACCGAGACCGCGGCGCGGGCGGCGGCGGCGACCTGCAGCGGCAGCACCACCGAGCCCTCGACATGCGCCTGCATGGTGCCGGCGACCTGGGCATGGGCGAGGCCGAGGACATCGCCGAAACGGGCGCGCGGCAGACCGGCGAGGCGGGCACCGGCAAGCGCGGCACCGATCAGCCCGGCAGTGGCGGGGCGGAAGAAGCGCAGCGGCGAGGTGGCGGCAACGCCGAGCAGGCAGGCGATTTCGACGCCGACAACGAGCGCCTCCAGCGCGGCGTGGGGATCGGCGCGGCGGGCATGGGCCATGGCGTGCAGCGCCGCCGTGACGACGCTCATCGCATGGACCACGGCCGGCTCATGAACGGCATCCCATTCCAGGCAGTGGATCTGGAAGCCGTTGACGAAAGCGGCGGAGGCCGGCGGCAGCGCGGTGGCATCCATGCCGAGGATCGGCACCGTGTCCCCTGCCCCCCAGAGCCGCGCGGCGGCGCGGACCGCCTCGGCGCCCGGTGCGGAGGAGCCGGCTTCGCCCATCGCCAGCGTATCGTCGAGCAGCATCAGCGCGGCGGCGCGGACTTCGGGCGGCAGCTGCACCGGGCCATGGGCGAAATCGAGCAGCTGCTGGGTGGGGGTCATTCGCACATCTCCATCGGCCTTGCCCGCCCGCGCGCTCGTTGCGAGGGATTTGCCACGGCAACCACGCCGGCTCCAGCCCCTATATCGCAATGTCTCCGGTGTGTGGTAATCGGCATGCGGCGTCTTGTCCGGACAGCTTGTGCGAAAGACGGCGATGCGACATGGTAAGCCGTCCTTGGGGAGAGGATGACGAGACAAAATGATGGTGGAGAAGCGCGGCAGTGAACCGCGTTACCAGCAGGTGGCGGAGGCGCTGCGGGCCGGCATATTGGACGGAACGCTGGCTGAAGGGACGCAACTGCCGACCGAGGCCAGCCTGTGCGCCAGCTATGGCATCTCGCGCTTCACGGCCCGCGAGGCGTTGCGCCGGCTACAGGGCGAGGGGCTGATCCGGCGGCGGCGTGGATCGGGCATGACGTGACCCCCTGATTTTCCTCCACGATCGATTAGAGTTCGGCCCTTGAAAGAGGACGGACGATGAAGCGAACGAGGTTTACGGAAGAGCAGATCATCGGGATTTTGAAGGAGGCCGAGGCTGGCGCGAAGACGCCCGATCTGGCCCGGAGGCACGGTGTTTCGGAAGCGACGATCTACAACTGGAAGGCCAAGTATGGCGGCTTGGAGGTGTCTGAAGCCAAGCGGCTGCGGTCGCTGGAGGACGAGAACGCCAAGCTCAAGCGGCTGTTGGCCGACACGATGCTGGACAACGCTGCGCTGAAGGACCTTCTGGCAAAAAAATGGTGACGCCTGCCGCGATGCGGAAAGCGGTTGCCCATCTACAGGCCAGCCTGGGGATGAGCGAGCGGCGGGCGTGCCGGGTTGTTGGGGCTGATCGCAAGAGCGTTCGTTATCGCTCGCCACGGCCGGATGATGCCGATCTGCGGGAACGGCTGCGCGCGCTGGCGGCCGAGCGCCGCCGGTTCGGCTATCGCCGCCTGGCGTATCTTCTGGCGCGGGAGGGCATGCGCCCGAACCACAAGAAGCTGCTGCGCATCTATCGCGAGGAGGGCTTGCGTGTCCGCCGCCGTGGCGGCCGCAAGCGGGCCTTGCGCACGCGAGCGCCGATGGCACTGCCGCAGGGTCCGAACCAGCGGTGGTCGCTCGACTTCGTATCGGACAGCCTG
>NZ_JBIMKZ010000099.1:0-8348 GCF_051860865.1 Polymorphobacter sp.
GCCGAATATGTCCGTGTGCCGTTCGCCGATACCGGTTGCTTCAAGGTACCCGCGCATCTTTCGGACGATCAGGTGCTGTTCCTCACCGACATCCTGCCGACCGGCTGGATGGGCGCGGAAAATGCCGAGATCGAGCCGGGTGACACGGTGGCAATCTGGGGTGCAGGCCCGGTCGGCCAGTTCGCGATCCGCTCGGCCTTCCTGCTTGGCGCTGAGCGGGTGATCTCCATCGATCATCGTCCGGCGCGCCTGGCGCTGGCGGCGGAGGCGGGTGCAGAGTCGATCGATTTCGAACATGTCGATGTCATGGCGGCGCTGGCCGAAACCACCGGCGGGCGTGGCCCCGATCGATGCATCGACGCGGTCGGGATGGAGGCCCATGGCCTCGCCATTGATAACATCGTCGATCGCACCAAGCAGGCGGTCGGCCTTGGAACGGATCGGCCGCATGTTCTGCGCCAGGCGATCGTAGCCTGCCGCAAGGGCGGCACGATCTCGATGCCGGGGGTCTATGGCGGCCTCGTCGACAAGTTGCCGATGGGTGCGTTCGTCAACAAGGGGCTGACGTTGAAGACCGGCCAGACGCATGTTCACCGCTATCTGAAGCCGCTGCTCGAGCGGATCGAAAATGGCGATATCAAGCCGGATGTCATCATCAGCCATCGGCTGTCGCTGGACGAGGCGCCGGGAGCCTATGATGATTTCCTCAACAAGCAGGACGAGTTCACCAAGGTCGTGTTGCGTCCTTGAGCCCGTTCAGCGCGGTAGCCGAATGGTCAGCACCGGCGGCAACGATGATTGCCGCCGTGATGACCGCCTCGAACCTGGGCGCCCGGATGACCGGGTGGGGTTTCGTCGTGTTCACGCTCGGCTCGCTGAGCTGGATCATGGTTGGGCTCGACAGTGACCAATCGAACCTTGTTGCCACCAATATATTCCTGACTCTGGTCAACGCCATCGGCATATGGCGCTGGCTTGGTCGTCAGGCGCGGTATGAATCAGTGGGGGAGTCGGCAGAAAAGGCGGGTAAATCGCCTGTGGTCGTATCGGTTTTTCCGGCCACGGCTCTCGTCGGCCGTCCGATCCTGGATGACGGCGGCGAGAAACTCGCTGAAGTGGTGGAGGCGATCATCGCCTGCGACACTGGGACCATCCAGCATGTCGTGGTGCGCTTCGGCGGCGTGGCCGGCGTCGGCGAGCAGATCGTGGCCCTGCCGCTGGCCGATCTGACGATCGATAGCGAGGCCATTCGCACCCGGTTAAACCAGCAAGCATTGACCGACCTGCCGCGCCTCGATGAACGGCTCTGGCCGCGCTTGCTCGAACCGGCGGCCTGAACGAAAGGGCCGCCTGCATGGTGCAGGCGGCCCTGTGTTGCTATTCCCGACTGCGCGGATTTCCCAGGCCGTCCTGGGTCATCTCATGGTCGCCGTCGGATACGATGCCCTTGCTGCGATTGATCTGCTGCTCGGGACTGTAGAAGCCGGGCTTGTCGTGGTTCTGGGAAAGCCGGTGATCGTCGGCATCCGGCGGGATATCGGCGTTCCGCTTCGCCTGCGCTTCCGAGCTGTAATAGCCCAGCGGGCGGCCTTGCCCATCGTTGCGGTCGCTGCGGTTGGGCTCGTCGATGTCGGCGGTGTCACTGCCATAGGCACTGCGTCGGCCGCTGCCATAATAGCTGTCGACGTCGCCGCCCAGCACTTCGTCGAAACCGGCGAGTTCGGCGCGGTCATAGGCCGGGCCTTCTGAAAGCTGGGACGGATCGAGGTCGACGCGATAGCCATCGAGCCTCGTGTCATATTCGAGCAGCTCCCAGGGCAGCGGGTGATATTTCTCTCCGATCCCGAGAAAGCCGCCGAACGACATCACAACGAACGGCACATCGCCGCGCACCTTGTCGATCATGATCGAATCCACCGTTCCGAGCTTGTCGCCGGCGGCGTTGTAGACGGCTGTGCCCTCGACCTTGTCGGCACTGATCAAATTGCCGGTTTCGTGGGTCCCGCCAAAGGCCGGGTCGTTCTGGTCATCATAAGCCATGGTTCCGTTCCTTCCCTTATTTCAGCTGCGGATGCAGCCACCTGTTCCTGCAACACCAGGTCGGTTCACAGGTTCCGGCGGGATGCGACGAGCGGTGGCAATCGTCGTTGAATGGCTTTAAGGCCCCGCGCTGCCCGCTGCTGGCGGCGCCACCCATCGCCCTCAATCTTTGTCGGGTGCCGGGAACCAAATCAGTTTCAGGATGTTCGCTCCCCAATGGCCATTGATCTCGTAGGACAGGCGTCGGCGCCGCACCGCCCGGTTTGGCCTTTCGTCATCGCCCTGCTGGCATCGGCTGCCCCCTTGGCCGGCGTCTGGGCTCAGCTGCCGCCGAATGCTGTGGCTGCCGAGCCGGCCGCTTCTGAATTTGATCTCACCGACGAACTGCCGCCGCTGGATATTGTCGAGGGTATTGAGGACCCTGTCGCGGTGACACCGATGGCCCCGCAACCGGCGCTCGAAGAGCCATTGCCAGCACTCGGCAGCGTGGTTGTGCCACCGGAGACGGCGGCGACGGATGATCCCGACCTTCCCGATATCCGCTACCGGCTGGAGATCGACGGTCTCGAACAGGTCGATCTCGAAGATCGGTTCCGCGACCTGTCCGCCTTGCTCGACAAGGGTCGCAAGGCCGGCAGCGCGGCGCAGGTGACGGCGCGCGCCGATGTCGATGTCCAGCTGGCTGAAAACCTGCTGCGTTCGGAAGGCTATTATGACGCCGTCGTCACTTCGGTGGTCGGACCGTTGCCCGGCGAGGATGGCCAGCTGCTGATCAGCATCACCGCGACGCCGGGCAAGCGCTACAGCCTCGACGAGATAAGCGTCACCGGCACCGAACAGGCACCGCTGGCCTCCGAGCCGGGCGCCATCGCCCGCAAGGCGCTTGATTTGTCGACCGGCGATCCGATCGTCGCGGCGGCCATCGAGTCAGCAGAAGCCAATGTCGCCCTGCGCCTGCCCGAGCAAGGCTATCCCTTTGTGACCATCGAGCAGCGGGACATCCTGCTCGACGACGAGACCTTTACCGGCGACTATGTGCTGCCGGTGACCGTGGGCAACAAGGCGCGCTTCGGCGAGCTGCGACTGGCGGGCGACGAGGTCTTCGACCTCCGGCACATCGCCTTGATGCCGCGCTTCGAATTCGGCGAGATATTCGACAGCCGCCGGCTCGATGACCTGCGCCAGGCGCTGATTGCCACCAACCTGCTTTCCACCGTCGCCGTCGAACCGGTGAGCACCGGGGTCGTCGATGCCGAGGGTATCGAGACGGTCGACCTGCTGATCCGCCAGTCGCGCGGGCCGGCGCGCAACCTCGCTGCCAACGCCGGCTATGGCACCGGCGAGGGGATCAGGCTGAGTGGCAGCTGGACGCACCGGAATCTGTTCGAACCCGAGGGGGCGGTGAGCGCCGCCGTTGTGGCCGGTACCAACGAGCAGAGCCTGCGCGGCCAGTTTCTGCGCTCCAACGCCGGCCAGCGCGACCGCGCCTTCCAGATCGGTGCGTCAGTAGCGCGGCAGCGGTTCGACGCCTTCAATGCCGAGACGATCAACTTCAATACCAACCTGTCGCGGGTCAGCACGCCGATCTGGCAGAAGCGCTGGACCTGGTCGCTCGGCGCCGAGCTGATCGCTTCGCGTGAAAGCAGCTTCGATCCGGCGTTGGCAGCTCTCGACCGGGGCACCTATCTGATCGCCGCCCTGCCGACGCAGCTCGGCTATGATCGGTCGGACAGCCTGCTCGATCCGACGCGGGGGTTCCGCATCACCGTCCGCGCCAGCCCTGAGGCGCAGAAGCGCACGCGTGGCGCGTTCGACAGCTACGGGCGCTTCCTGCTCGAGGGCAGCGCCTATTATCCGGTCTCCTCCTCGCTGGTCATCGCCGGGCGGGCGCGGGTCGGGTCGATCATCGGCGCGCCGCGCGACGAAATCGCGCCTTCGCGGCGGCTCTATGCCGGCGGCGGCGGCTCGGTGCGCGGCTTCGGTTTCCAGCAGCTCGGCCCGCGCAGCGCCGACAATCAGCCGCTGGGCGGCCGCTCGCTCACTGAATTCGCCCTGGAAGCCCGTTACCGTTTCGGCGATTTCGGCATTGTGCCGTTCATCGATGCGGGCCGGCTTGGCGACGAGTCGACGCCGTCGCTGTCGGGCATGCGCTACGGCGTCGGCATTGGCGGGCGCTATTACACCAATTTCGGTCCGATGCGGATCGACGTCGCCACGCCGATCAATCGCCGTCCGGGTGAATCGCGCGTGGCCCTCTATATCTCGATCGGACAGGCATTTTGACCGCGCGGCGTGTTTTCACTTGGATCGGCGGTATCCTTGTCGCGCTGGTCTTGCTCGTGGCGTTGCTGCTGCTGTTCCTGAATACCGGCCCCGGCAAGCGCTTTCTGTTGGGTCAGCTCGGCGGCTTCACCACGGCCAGCGGCCTCAACTATCAGGCTGAGGCTATCGACGGTTCGATCTATGGGCGGATGACGATCAGAGCCCTCGAGATCCGCGATCTGCGCGGCGTTTTCGTCACCGCGCCAACGGTCCTTGTCGACTGGTCGCCCGGCGCCTTCCTCAATGGCGGGCGGATTGCGCTGGCCGAAGCCAGCGCCGACACGCTGACGCTGCGCCGGGCTCCCGAACTGAACGAGTCCGACCCCGACGAACCGCTGCTGCCCGACCTCGATATTGATATCGACCGGCTGCGCATCGATCGCCTGATCATCGAACCGGCGGTGACCGGGCGCCGCCACATCGTCGGCCTCAGCGGATCGGCGAGCATTGCCGATGGCCGCGCGACGGTAGCGCTGGATGCGTCGGCCCGGGCCGGCAATGGCATTGCCGGCGGGGATACGCTTGTTCTGCGCCTCGATGCCGTGCCGGAAGCCAATCGCCTGGTCATCGACGCCCGGCTGACCGCGCCCGCGGGTGGATTGGTCGATGGCTTCACCGCGCTCGGCCGGCCGCTTGCCGCGCGCATATCCGGCCAGGGCAACTGGGCGAACTGGCGCGGTGCGCTGACGGCAAGTAGCGCCGACGACACGCTCGCCGACCTGGCCCTGACGGCGCGTGACGGTACCTTCACGGTGCGTGGCCCCGCTGACCCCGGGGCGCTGCTGACCGGCCCGGCGCAGACGCTGCTGCGCCAGCTCAACCTCGACATCACGGCGACACTTGCCAATCGCCGTGTCGATACGGTGGCGCGGATCGGCGGCGAGGCTTTTGTCGTCGATGCCAAGGGACTCGTCGACCTCGGGGACAGCCGGTTCGAGAATTTCGCGGTCAACGCCCAGCTGCTTCGGCCAAGCGCCCTTGCGCCCGACCTGCGCGGCAACGACGTGCGGCTCGCCGCCACCATCGATGGCGGCTTCGGCACGCCGACGCTGGCCTACCAGATCAGCGCCACGACTTTGACCTTCGACACCACGACGATCGAGGGCTTGACCGCGAGCGGGCGCGCGACGGTCGATTCCGAGCGCATCCTCGTGCCGATTTCAGCGCGGGCGCGCCGCATCACCGGGCTCAATGCCGCGGCCGGCGGGCTGCTGACCAATCTCGCCATCGACGGCGACCTCGCCTGGTCGAATGGCCAGTTGCTGTCGGACAATCTGCGGCTGCGATCGGACCGGATCGACGCCACTGCCATCATCATCGCCGACGTCGGCGAGGGCCGCTATGCCGGCACTCTCAAGGGACGGGTCAATGATTACCAGATCGACGGGCTGGGCCGCGTCGATCTCGTCACTGACGCGCGGCTGATCACCACGCCGGCCGGGAGCTTCGGTCTCACCGGCACGGCCCGCATCGCGACGCGCCGGATCGACAATGAGGCGCTGCGCGCACAGCTCGGCGGCAATGCCGTTGTCACCGCCGGCTTTGGCTATGACCCGGCCGGCGCAGCGACACTGCGCGACCTGCGGCTGACCTCGCCGTTGCTGCGGATCACCCAGGGCAGCGGCAGCTACCGCACCGACACCGGTCGCATCACGCTGTCGGCCCGCGCCGTCTCGACCGAATATGGCCCGGCCAGCATTGAGGCTTCGGGCACGCTCGATCGCCCGGTGGCGCGCCTGCGCGCCGAGCGGCCCGGCCTAGGCCTCGATCTGCGGAACCTGGTCGTCGACCTGACCGGCTCGCCGGCCGGCTACCGGATACTGGCCACCGGCGCGTCGGCCTATGGTCCGCTCAGTGGCGATCTTCTGGTGCAGACCGGGGACGCGCTGGCCATCGACATCAACCGCGCCCGCATCGCCGGCATCGACGCGCGTGGCCGCGTCACCCAGACGGCGGCCGGCCCCTTTGCCGGCACGATCTCGCTCGATGGATCGGGCCTCACCGGCAGCGTTAGGCTGGCAGCGGCCGGGGCCAACCAGCGCGCCGACATCGACGCCCGCGCCCAGTCCGCCCGCATTCCGGGCGACGTGCCGATCACCATCGGCAGCGGCACCGCCCGGGCCTCGATCACCCTGTTCCCCGATTCCCCGTCGATCACCGGCAGCGCCGATCTGGCCGAGGTGCGATCCGGCACATTGCTGGTCGCCCGGGCGCGCAGCCGCTTCGATTATCGTGGCGGCAATGGCACGGTCGGGCTGGTTGCCAATGGCAGCGCCTCGGCCCCGTTCAACATCGCGGCGCAGGCCCGTCTCGCGCCGCAACGGATTGTCGCCAACGCCACCGGCGCCTTCAATGGCATCGATTTCAAGCTGGCGGCGCCGGCCGTCGCCACCCGCACCAACGGCGACTGGCAGCTGGCGCAGACAAGGATCGTCTTCCCCCAGGGCCAGGCCCGTCTGGCCGGCCGCTATGGCACGCAGACCCGCCTCAACGCGGCGCTGGACCAGGTCGATCTGGCGATCGTCAACGCCTTCGTTCCAGGGCTTGGTCTCGGCGGCAAGGCCTCGGGCACGATCGAGGCAACGCTCGCCGATGTGCCGGTCGTCAATGCCCGGATCGATGTAGCCGGCTTCACGCGATCCGCCGCCTATACGATCTCGGCGCCTGTCGATATCGCCACCACGGCCGAATTGTCCGAAGCCGGCGGCTCGATCGCGGCCGCCATTCGCCGAGGCTCGACGACGATCGGCCGGCTGCAGGCGCGTGTCGCGCCGTTGCCGCCGGGCGAGGGCATTGCCGACCGTCTGGCCTCGGCCCCGCTCTCAGGCGGGATTCGGTACAGTGGCCCGGCGGAAGTTTTGTGGGCAATGACCGGCATTGCCGGGCAGCAGCTCTCCGGGCCCGTTGCGATTGCAGCGGATTTCGCTGGCCGGGTCGACCAGCCCCGGCTGACCGGCACCATTCGCGCCAATGCGCTGCGCTATACCAATGAGGATTATGGCACGGTCATCCGCGACATCGCCGTGCAGGGCAATTTCACCCAGTCCAGCTTCCAGCTGACGTCGCTGACCGGGCGTGCCGGCGATGGCACAGTCGGTGCGAGCGGCAGGATCGGGCTGGATTCGGCCAGCGGGTTCCCGGTGGCGCTCAACGTGAACTTTGACCGGGCGCAACTTGCACGCGGCGACGCGCTGGGGGCGCAGGCCACCGGCCAGCTGCGGGTGACCAACGGTCGCGATGGCGGCCTGATCAGCGGCACCATCGACATTCCCGAGGCGCGGTACGAGATCATCCGTCAGGGCGATGCCGATGTCGTGCAGCTTGCCGGCGTGCGCCGGAAGAACGCGCCGCCTGCCAAGGCCGAGCCGCCGGCGCCGGTCGGGCCGGCGTCGATCCGGCTTGATGTGCGGGTCCGCGCCGATAACCAGATCTTCGTCAGCGGGATGGGGCTGGAAGCCGAGTGGGAAACCGACATGCGGATCACCGGCACGGCGGCCGCCCCCCGCATCATCGGCCGCCTCGAAGTGGTTCGCGGTACCTACAGCTTCGCCGGCCGGCGATTCGAACTGGCGCAGAATGGCGCCATCGTCTTCGATGGCGGGGAGTTCACCAACCCCGAGCTGGACCTGTCAGCCGAGACGACGGTCGAGGGGGTTACCGCCATCATCAACATCAACGGCCGTGCCCAGCGTCCCCAGATCAGTTTCACGTCGACGCCGACCCTGCCACAGGACGAGGTGCTGTCGCGGTTGCTGTTCGGCGCTTCGGTGACCAACATCTCGCCGATTCAGGCGGTGCAGCTGGCCGCCGCGCTCAATTCGCTCCGCGGCTCGGGCGGAGGGCTCAATCCGCTCGGCAAGCTCCGCTCGGTGACCGGGATCGATCGGCTGCGCGTGCTCGGCGAGGACAAGACCACCGGGCGCGGCACGGCTGTTTCCGCCGGCCAGTACATCGGCAATAACATCTATGTGGAAGTGATCACCGAT
>NZ_JBIMKZ010000100.1:0-8300 GCF_051860865.1 Polymorphobacter sp.
AAGCACCCGTCGCGGAGCCGCAAGATGCGGAGCTTCCTCGATACTTGATGCGGGTCCTGTCCTGATGCCGCCACGACCGGTCGTGTTCGCCGCCGCGGGGGCCATGTGTTACAGGATGGTAACTTGTCGCTGCTACGCGGCAAGGCTATGAAACCGGTCATGCGCAGATTTTCGTTGGCGTCCTTGGCTCTCCTGTTGATCGCTGCCGGGGTGCCGCCGATCGGCGACGCAGGCCGTGATCCGCTGCGTGACAAGATCGTTGCCAGCGCCAGGGCTGTGCCGCCCGCCAAGCTCTCCTTCGAACGGACGACACGGCTGGAACGCAAGGGTGGCGGCTCGCTGACCCGGCAGTTGCGGACCGAGCGCTGGGACGGCGCGCGGTGGACACTGGTCAGTATCGACGGCCATGCCCCGTCCGAACGCGAGCGGCGATCGATGGAGCGCCGCAAGGACGCCGAGAATGTGCCCGGCTATCATGAGCTTGCCCGGATCGTGGCGGCGGCGACCGAGCGCCGGACCGACGCCCAGGGGCGGACGGTTCTGGTGGTCCCGGTGCTGCCGGCCGGCAGCGTAATGGCGGACGGCAAGGATATTTCCGCGCATCTGCAGGCCGAGGCGGTGCTGGGCAGCCGCAGCGGCGAGCCCTGGGTGGAACGGTTGACAGTGACGGCGCGCGAGCCCTTCAAGCTCAACCTGCTGATCAAGGTGACCAGCTTCGAGCAGATCAACAATTACCGGATCTCGACCGACGGCGAGCCGAGGCTTGTCGCCCAGCAGAATGATTCGGTGGGCTCGATGTTCGGCTATACCGGCGGCGAGAAGAGCGAAGTCCTCTACGCCTATCGCTGACGGCGCCGCCGATTGCTTCGGCCCGCTAGCGTACCTATGGTCTGATCGAGAGAGGCCCCTGCCCCATGTCCATTCGTTTTACCGGCACCAGCGGCTATGTCGCGACCGAAGACCTGAAGGTGGCGGTGAATGCCGCCGTCACCCTGCGCCGGCCGCTGCTGGTCAAGGGGGAGCCCGGTACCGGCAAGACCGTGCTGGCGCAGCAGATCGCCGACAGCTTCGATGCGCCGCTGATCGAATGGAACATCAAGTCGACGACCCGGGCGCAGCAGGGCCTGTATGAATATGATGCGGTCAGCCGGTTGCGGGACAGCCAGCTCGGCGATCCGCGCGTCACCGACATCGGCAACTACATCCGGCGCGGCAAGCTCTGGGAGGCGTTCACGGCGCCGAAGCTGCCGGTGCTGCTGATCGACGAGATCGACAAGGCGGACATCGAGTTCCCCAACGACCTGCTGACCGAGCTCGATCGGATGTCCTTCGATGTCTATGAGACGGGCGAGCGGGTGACCGCCGTTCAACGGCCGATCATCATCATCACGTCGAACAACGAGAAGGAGCTTCCGGACGCTTTCCTCCGCCGCTGCTTCTTCCATTATATCAGGTTTCCTGACAGGGAAACCATGGAAGCCATTGTCAAGGTTCATTTTCCGGATATCCAGAAGTCGTTGGTGGCCGAAGCCTTGAACATCTTCTTCGAGATCCGCGATGTGCCGGGCATGAAGAAAAAGCCCTCGACCAGCGAATTGCTCGACTGGCTGAAACTGCTCTGCCACGAGGATTTGCCGATCGAGGTCCTGCGCAGCCGCGATACCAAGTCGCTGATCCCGCCGCTGCACGGCGCCCTGCTGAAGAACGAGGCCGATGTGATGCTGTTCGAGCGGTTGGCCTTCATGAGCCGCCGCGGCCAGGGTTGATTCCGCTCAGGGCTGGCTGTCGACAACCATCTCGAAACCGCCGAACGCCATGCGATGGCCATCCTGGACGGCGGCGTCGCCCTGCATCCGCGCATCGGCCGTCGCGCCCGGCCATCCGGCATCATGGGCCGCCTGCGATGGCCATTCCACCCAGGAGAACACCACCGCCTCATCCGGCTTCGCCAGCGTCGCCCGGCGGAAATCGGTGCGCTTGCCGTCCTGCACATCGTCCCCCCAGGCACTGACGACGCGCAGCGCGCCATGGGCTAGCAGCGCCTCGGCCTGCCGGTGCGCCAGTGCGGTATAGGCGTCGCGATGGGTGAGGGGCACGGGCATGATCATGCCGTCGATGAACCCGGTGCCGGAGACCGGGCCAGTGTCGGCGATGATCGCGAAGCCGCCCATGATCATGCGGCTGCCGTCGAAGGGCATGGTTGCCATCATGTCTTCAGCGCCCGGCATTGCCCGCATCGCCTCCCCGCCCGCGTCGCGGGTCTGCCTGTCGGGCCATTCGAGCCAGGAGAAGACGATGGTCTCCCCGGGCTCTGCCTGCACGGCCATGTGGAGGTCGTTCTGCTTGCCGATCGGCACATCGATGCCCCAGGCTTCCACCAATCGCGTCGAGCCGAGGTCGACGAACATCGGTGCGGCCTGGTTGGCGTGATCGATATAGTCGGCCTTCCTGTCCGTCGGAACGGCCAGCACGAATCCGTCAATATAGCCCATGGCTTCCTCCCCATCCGTAAAGCGACTCGACTTGTAGTTACGTTGATATCAACGTATTGAGAGGGCCATGTCAACCGCGCAGCTGAATGAACCCCTTGTCCCCTATCGAACTACGCTCCATGTGCGCGATCACTGCCTGTGCTTTGCCACGCACCGTGCGGCGCGCGCATTGGCGCGGCGTTTCGATGCGGCCCTGGCGCCTTATGGGCTCACCAGCGGCCAGTTTTCGTTGATGATGGCGCTCAACCGGCCCGAGGCGCCGCGGCTGGGGGATCTGGCGCTGTTCCTGGCGATGGACCGGACCACACTGACGGCCAATCTGAAGCCGCTGGAGCGCGCCGGGCTGGTGTCGATCCAGCCCGACGAAACGGACAAGCGCAGCCGCCGCCCGCGCCTGACGCGGCAAGGCGAGGCCGCACTGGCCGCCGCCGTGCCGACCTGGCAGGCGACGCACGAACTCATCGATGTGGAGATCGTCGAAGCCACCGACCTCCGCCACGGGCTGGCGCTGATCGCCGGGGTTGGCTAGGCTGGGCCATGTTTCTGGGCTTCCTTGAAGAATTGCGCGCCGCCCGGCTGCCGGTGTCGATGAAGGAGCATCTGCTGCTGCTCGAGGCGCTGCAGGCCGATGTCATCGACTGGTCGATCACCGATTTCTATTATCTGGCCCGCGCCATCTATGTGAAGGATGAGGCTCTCCTGGATCGGTTCGACATGGTGTTCGGGAAGGTTTTCAAGGGACTGGAATCCAGTGTTGACGTCGAACATGCGCGTGTTCCCGAGGATTGGCTGCGACGTGTGTCGGAGTTGAACCTGTCGCCGGATGAATTGGCGGCGCTGGAGAAGCTTGGCTGGGACAAGCTGATGGAGACGCTGAAGGAACGGCTTGCCGAGCAGAAGGAACGTCACGAAGGCGGAAACAAATGGATCGGCACCGGCGGCAAGAGCCCGTTCGGCGCCTATGGCGCCCATCCCGAAGGCGTGAGGATCGGCCAAGATCGCAACCGCAACAACAGCGCGGTGAAAGTCTGGGACAAGCGCGAGTTTCGTAACCTCGATGACAGCCAGGCGCTTGAATCGCGCAGCATCGCGCTGGCGCTGCGGCGGTTGCGGCGTTTCGCCCGCGAGGGTGCTGCTGATGAGCTCGATCTTGACCGGACCATATCGGGCACCGCCAAGCAGGGCTGGCTCGACATCGTCATGCGGCCGGAGCGTCACAACGCCGTCAAGCTGCTGCTGATGCTCGATGTTGGCGGCTCGATGGACCCGCATGTCACGATGTGCGAAACCTTGTTTTCGGCTGCAAGAACCGAGTTCAAGCATCTGGAATTCTTTTACTTTCATAACTGCCCCTATGAGGCGTTATGGAAGGACAACAAGCGGCGCTGGACCGAGCGGACGCCGGTGATCGAGCTGCTCCACAAGTTCCCGCATGACTACAAGCTGGTGTTTGTCGGCGATGCGGCGATGAGCCCGTATGAAGTCTCGCATCCGGGCGGGTCGGTCGAGCATTGGAACGAGGAAGCGGGTGACGTCTGGCTGCGACGGATGCTTGACGTTTATCGCTCGGCGGCCTGGCTCAATCCGGTTCCCGAGAAGAACTGGGGCTATAGCCAGTCAACCCAGATGATCCGGTCGATCATGGAGGACCGGATGTATCCGCTGACCCTTGACGGCCTGGACCGGGCGATGCGGGCGCTGACCCGGCATCACTGAGCGGCGGGCGTGGCCTGGGTGGGCGCCGGCGGCAGCGGCAGCGTGTTGACCCAGACGTTGAACAGGGTGACGACGCCGGCGGCGATCATCAGCCCGGCCTTCAGCCGGTTGCCGCCCGGTGCGCGGATCAGCCAGAAACCGCCGCCGATCAGGATGAAGGCCGCCACCATGGCGAGGCTGAGCATGGGGCTGGATGTGTCGAGCATGACGGGGCCTAATCTGTAAGGGTCTGGCGGATGGCATGGGCCCAGGCGGCGCGGCGTGGTGCGGGATCGCCTTCGGGCTCGAAATCGCGGTCGGCATGGACCATGGCCTCGGCGGCGTCTTCCAGGCTGTCGAACCAGCCGCAGCCGAGGCCGGCGAGCATGGCCGCGCCGAGCGCCGTGGTCTCGATGACCCGCGGGCGGCGGACAGGGATGCCGATGCTGTCGGCGAGGTCCTGACACAGCCAGTCATTGGCGACCATGCCGCCATCGACATGCAGCAGCGCGACCGGTAGCCCGTCGGCGCGCAAGGCGTCGATGAGATCGGCGGTCTGCTGGCCCATCGCCTCCAGCGTGGCGCGGACAATATGGGCCTTGGTAGTGCCGGCAGAGAGGCCGGTGATCAGGCCGCGCACGTCCGGTGCCCAGTGCGGCGCGCCGAGTCCGGCGAGGGCGGGGACGAACTGGACGCCGCCGCTGTCCGGCACCGAGCGGGCGAGCGCCTCGGTCTCGCTGGCTGAGCCGATGATGCCGAGGCCGTCCCGCAGCCACTGGACGGCGGCGCCGGCAATGAAGATCGAGCCTTCGAGCGCATAGGCGGCGCGGCCGTCGAGCTGCCAGGCCAGGGTGGCGAGCAGGCGGTGCGCCGAGCGCGGCGGTTGATGGCCGGCATGGGCGAGCAGGAAGGCGCCGGTGCCATAGGTCGCCTTGACGCCGCCGGGTGCGAGGCAGGCCTGGCCGATGCTGGCGGCATGCTGGTCCCCGGCGCAACCGGTGATCGGCAGGCAAGTGCCGAACAGGCTGGTCTCGCCGAGGTCGCCGGCGCAATCGGTGATGCGCGGCAGGATGGCGGCGGGAATGTCGAACAGCGCCAGCAGCTCCGGATCCCAGCGACCGGTGGCGAGGTCCATCAGCAGCGTGCGGCTTGCGTTGGTGGCGTCGGTGATGTGGTGTTTGCCCTCGGTCAGCTTCCAGACCAGCCAGCTGTCCACGGTCCCGGCGCGCAGGCGGCCCTGGCGGGCGGCGGCAGCGACGTCGGGCCAGTTGTCGAGCGCCCAGCGCAGCTTGGTGCCGGTGAAATAGGGGTCGAGCAGCAGGCCGGTGCGGGCCTGGACCAGCGGCTCATGGCCGTCGGCCTTCATCCGGGCGCAGAGCGCGGCGGTGCGCCGGTCCTGCCAGACGATCGCCGGGGCCAGCGGTTCGCCGGTCTCGGCGTCCCAGAGAACCAGCGTCTCGCGCTGGTTGGTGATGCCGAGCGCAGCCAGCCGCCCCTGCCCCAGCTGATCGGCGACCTCGCGCAGGCAGGCCTCGGACAGATTCCAGATTTCGGCGGCATTATGCTCGACATGGCCCGGTGCCGGATAATGCTGTGTCAGCGGGCGGCCGGCGCTGGCCACGATCGTACCGGTGGAATCGAAGGCGATGGCGCGGGTCGAGGTGGTGCCGGCATCGAGGACGAGAAGCAGGTCGGCGTGCATGCGCCTTTCCAAGGCGGGGCGGCTCGACTAGTCAAGCCCGGAGATGGACGGGCGTTCAGACAGTCTTCACGACCTGCTGGTGATCGGCGGCGGCATCAACGGTGCCGGCATCGCCCGTGATGCGGCCGGGCGCGGGCTTTCGGTGGCGCTGGTCGAGGCCGGCGATCTCGGCGGCGGGACGTCGAGCGCCTCGACCAAGCTGATTCATGGCGGGCTGCGCTATCTCGAATTCTACGACTTCGGCCTCGTCCGCAAGGCGCTGAAGGAGCGTGAGGTGCTGCTCGATATTGCGCCGCACATCAGCTGGCCGCAGGGCTTCGTGTTGCCACAAGGCGCCGGCGCCAGGCCGGGCTGGATGGTGCGCGCCGGACTGTTCCTGTACGATCGTCTGGCGCGACGCCGGGCGGTGCCGGGCTCGGCGCGGGTCGACCTGATGAACGACAGGGCCGGGCGGGCACTGGCCGACAAGAGCGTGACGGCGTTTCGCTATTGGGATGGCTGGGTGGACGATGCCCGGCTGGTTATCGCCAACTGCCAGGATGCGGCGGCGCGCGGCGCGCTGATCCTGCCGCGCAACGCCGCGGTGTCGGCGACACGGCAGGACGATATCTGGCAGGTGACGCTGGCCGATGCCCGGCGGCTGGCGGCGCGGCGCATCGTCAATGCCGCGGGCCCCTGGGCGGGCGAGGTGGCGCGGCAGGTGCTCGGCCTGAACGACGCGCCGGCGTTGAAGCTGGTGCAGGGATCGCACATCGTCACCCGCCGCGTGCATCTCGGTCGCGATGCCTTCATGCTCCAGCAGCCGGATGGGCGGATCATCTTCATCCTGCCTTATGAGCACGATTTCTCGCTGATCGGCACGACCGAGAAAACCATCGACGCGCCGGGAGACGCGGCGGTGGGGGACGACGAGGTCGACTATCTGCTCGCGGCGGCCAATCGCGGGCTGGCGCGTCCGCTGTCTGCCGCCGATATCGTTCATCGTTTCGTCGGCGTGCGGCCGCTGGTGCTGGAGCCTGGCAAGGGCGAGCGCGAGACGACACGGGATTGGCGGATCGTCGAGCATGATGGCATGGCGGCGCTGACGGTGATCGGCGGCAAGCTGACCACCTATCGCCTGCTTGCCGAGGATGTGCTGGCGCGGGTCGCCAGCGGGAAGCGTGGCTGGACGGCGACGGCGCCGCTGCCGGGCGGCGATGTGCCGCGCCGGGCCGGGCAGGACGGCCAGTCGGCCTTCCGCGAATGGCTGAATCAGCTGACGGCGGCGCAGGAGAATTACGACCCGAAGCTGGTCCGCCGGCTGGCGCATACACTGGGCACGGCGGCGGTGCCGCTGCTCGAGGCGGGGCTGGGGCCGAATATCGGCGGCATGTTCGAGGCCGAACTCCAGCATTATCGCGACCGGGAATGGGCGGCCACCGCCGAGGACGTGCTGTGGCGGCGGACGAAGATGGGGCTGCATATCGGCGTTGCCGGGCGCCAGGCGGTGGCGCGCTGGTTCGGCGAGGCGAGCGATGAACCGCCTGCCCAGGCCGAACTGCCGCTCACGCACCGCTTCGACCGGCCTCGCTGAGGCAGGCTGCGAAGGTCTGCGCATCGACATTGCCGCCGGACAATATGACCACGGACGTGCGCCGGGCGAGATCGACCTTGCCTGCCAGAACGGCCGCCAGCGCCACGGCGCCGCCCGGTTCGACGACCAGCTTCAGTTCGGTGAAGGCGAAGGCGACGGCGTTTGCCACGTCGCGTTCCGAAACACTGATGCCCCGGGCGTCGACCGAAGACAGGGTAGTGAAGGCCAGGCGGCCCATCCGCAGCGTCTGCAGTGCGTCGCAGCGGGTGGGGCCGGGCTGTTCGACCGGCAGGATCTCGCCGGCGGCGAGGCTGCGCCCGGCATCGTCATAGCCGTCCGGTTCGACGATTATCGTCGGCAGGCCCGAGCCTATGGCGAAGCCCGACGCCAATCCGCCGCCACCGCAGCAGACCAGCGCCAGGTCCGCTTGCAGGCCGCGCGTGGCCAGATCGTTCGCCACCTCCAGCCCGGCCGTGCCCTGCCCTGCCGCGACATGGCGGTCCTCGAACGGTGGGATGATCGTCGCGCCCCTGGCCTCGGCAATGCCAGCGGCAATACCCTCGCGTGATTCGGTGAGGCGGTCGTAGAGGATGATCTCGGCGCCATCGGCGCGGGTGCGGGCGATTTTCAGCGCCGGCGCGTCGGCGGGCATGACGATCACGGCCGGCACGCCGAGCAGCCGCGCGGCGCGGGCGACGCCCTGGGCATGGTTGCCCGACGAATAGGCGACGACACCGGCGGCGCGGTCGGCCGCCGATAGCGCCAGCAGCCGATTCAGGGCGCCGCGGAACTTGAACGAGCCGGTGATCTGCAGGCACTCGGGCTTGATCAGCAGCCG
>NZ_JBIMKZ010000101.1:0-3328 GCF_051860865.1 Polymorphobacter sp.
TCGGCTGCGACAATTGCGAAAAGGCCTGTGCCGACAGCCATGACGGCCTGTCGCGGCTCGACCGCGAGGCCGGGCGGACGTTCGCGCACCTGCATGTGCCGACCTCGTGCCGGCACTGCGAACATCCGCACTGCATGGCCGATTGCCCGCCCAACGCCATCCACCGCGGCCCGACCGGCGAGGTGTATATCGACGACAGCTGCATCGGCTGCGGCAATTGCCAGCGCAACTGCCCTTATGGCGTGATCCGGATGGACAAGGTGCCGCCGAAGAAGCCCTGGCTGATCAGCTGGATGCTGTTCGGCCAGGGGCCGGGGCCGGGCGAGCCCTCGGCCAAGTGGAAGAAGAAGCACGGCGACCCCGAGGCGGCGAAGAAGGCGATCAAATGCGACATGTGTGCCGGGCAGGAGGGCGGCCCGGCCTGTGTCCGCGCCTGCCCGACCGGCGCCGCCATCCGGGTCTCGCCAGAGCAGTTCCTGTCGGTGGCACTGCTCGATCGCCAGGGCGACTGATGGCCGGCAATCGTACCATGGCGGGCAAGGCAATCGCCCGCGGCCCGCGCGATACTGCGCATGAGGGCTTCCTGACCCATGGCCGGATGCGCTGGGCCAAGGTCGCGGCCGCGCTGTCCCTGCTCTGCATCATCGTCTACGCGCTGCTCGATCCGCAGCCGCGCGCCAATGGCGGCACCGCCTATGGCTATGCGCTCGGCACGCTCGGCGCCGGGCTGATCGTCTGGCTGAGCCTTATCGGGCTGCGCAAGCGGATCATCACGCCGCGGCCCTATTCGCTCAAGGCCTGGACCTCGGCGCATGTCTATCTGGGGTTGTCGCTGATCGTCATCGGCACGCTGCACGCCGGGTTCCAGCTCGGCTGGAACGTCCACAGCCTGGCCTATGTGCTGATGATTATCGTCATCCTCTCGGGAATCTATGGCGTCGTCGTCTATGCCCGGCTGCCGGCGCAGCTCTCGGCCAACCGCAACGAGGCGACCCAGCCGCAGATGCTGGAGGCGATCCGAACGCTCGACCGCCAGCTCGACACTGCCGCCCAGCCGCTCGGCAAGGCCGAGGCCGACCTGGTGCGGTTAAGTCTCGAAGAGTGCGAGGTGGCCGGCGGGCTCTGGCGGCGGCTGACCGCGCATCATCCGAACTGCGGCAACGCGCGCGCCCGCGATGCCGTGCAGGCGCTGGTGCGCAGCCAGATGCAGAGCGGCAAGCCCGACCCGGCGCTGACCCAGATCCTGTTCCTGCTCGAGCGCAAGGATGCGGCACTCGCCCAGGCCCGCCGGCATATCCGGATGAAGACCAGCCTCGAGATCTGGCTGTATGTGCATGTGCCGGTGACCGTGGCGCTGATCGTGGCGCTGGTCGCGCATGTTCTCAGCGTCTTCCTCTACTGGTAGCCGGGCCATGAGCTTCATCATCCGCCAGATCGCCAAGCGCGCCGACGGGGGCGACATCATTCGCACCCGCACGTTGCCAGCGACCGAAATCATCGTCGGGCGGGGCACCGACTGCGACATCCAGCTGGCCGACCTTGGCATCATGCTGCGTCACGCCCGGCTGACGCGGCTGCCGGACGGGATCGTCGCCGTGGAGGCTACCGGCGGCATTCCGCTGGAGATCGACGGCAAGTTCGTCAACCGCGCCGACCTGCGCGTGGCCGACTTGCCGGCGATCAGCATGGCCAGCCACCGGCTGAGCCTGTCTCCGGGTGAAACGCCGGACAGCGTCGGCGTCACCGCCGAGCGCGTCATCGCCCCGACAGACGCTGCCGACGCGGCAGCCGAAACCGAGATATTTTCGTTGCGCGGCACCATCCCCAACCGCCGGGTCCTGGCCTGGACGCTGGCCGTCCTGGTGCTGGTCGGCGGTCTGCTGGCGCCGCTGCTGACCATGGCCGGGCGCGACACCGCGCTTCCGGAGGCGATGGTCGCAGAAGCCGGGCGGCCCGCGGCCGTCGGGCCACGCCTGCAGGTCGTCGCGGAAGCGCCCGCCATCGTCCATGCCGGCACGCAGCCCGACATCGTCTGGAGCAGCGGGCCGCTGTCCTCGGCCCATGCCGGGCTGGCCAACAGCTGCGGCGCTTGCCACCAGAAGGCGTTCGAGGCGACGCCCGACAGCGCCTGCATCGCCTGCCACAAGCCCTCCGCCCTGCCCGCCCATGCCGCCAATAACCGGCTGGCCGTCGCGCGCGGCAGCCCGCAGGGCCTGCAGCGGGTGGCAGCGCCGTTCCAGCATGGGCTGGGCCTCGAGGCCGGGCGCTGTGCTTCGTGCCACAAGGAGCATGAGGGGCCGTCCGGGGCGTTGATGGTCTCGGCGCGCTTCTGTGCCGACTGCCATGACGGCCTGTCCGGCCGGCTGGCCGATACGAAGCTGCGCAATGTCCGGAGCTGGGAAGAGCATCCGCAGTTCAGCCCGACGCTGGTGACGCAGACCGGCGGCCCGGCGCCATTGCTCGAACGGCTTTCCCTCGACGAGGCACCGCGCGAGCGCTCGGGCCTGATCTATCCGCATGAACTGCATCTGTCGCGGACCAACAGTGTCGCCAACATGGTCCGCCAGCAGGGACTGCCGGGACAGGACGGGGCGCTCGGCTGCCGCTATTGCCATGTGCCGGACAGCGACGGCGTGCGGTTCAAGCCGATCGGGATGGAGGCCAATTGCAGCGCCTGCCATGACCTCGCCTTCGCCCGGGACGGCGGCGTGCTGCGCACCCTGCCCCATGGCAAGCCTGATCAGGTCGCAGGTATCATCCGCGACTTCTACCTGTCGCAGAGCCTATCCCCGCGCCCGGGAGTCGTTCGGTTAAGCCCAGACCGCAAGCGACCGGGCGTCGCCGAACCGCTCGGCCGCTTCAGCCCGGCCGAGGCCCGGCAACAGGCCGATGCAGCCATCAACCGGATCTTCGACAAGCAGGGGCTGTGCGCCGATTGCCATGAGACCAGCCCGACCACAGGCGCTGACGGCACCCGCTGGACGGTGGCCAAGGTAAAGCTGACCAACCATTACCTGCCCAAGGGGCTGTTTCCGCACAAACGCCACGACAGCTACAACGGCAAGACCGCCGATGCCGCCTGCCTGGCCTGTCACACCGGCGCCAGCACATCCAGGGCCGCCACCGATGTGTTGCTGCCCAAGGTCGCCCAGTGCCGGGATTGCCATGGATCGGGCAACGCCCGTACCGCCGTCGCCGCCAGCTGCGATACCTGCCACGGCTATCACGGCCCGGGCTCGGGCACGGCGGCCCCCACCGTCATCGCGGGGGGGGGCCCCCCCGCCGGGCCGCCCGGGACCGGGGGGCGCCCGCGCGACCCCGGGACGGG
>NZ_JBIMKZ010000101.1:3338-8085 GCF_051860865.1 Polymorphobacter sp.
CCGCCCCCGGCTACCAGGCCCGGGGCTCGGGCAGGGGGGCCCCCCCCGCCAGGGGGGGGGCCGGCCCACGCGACGGCGCGACAGTCACGGTTGCGCAACGGCTCGACCGGTGAACGGGGCCCGACGCTTCCGCGCAAAATCCATGCTGCTGCATCAGTGTCCAGATCAGTGGCGTATCTTCTCGGCAACAGGGGGCACGTCAGGCCGATGCTGATCGCACAGGTCACCGATATTCATCTCGGCTTCCAGCCTGATGATCCGGCGGAACTCAACCGCAAGCGGTTCGATGACATCATCGAGACGCTGCTCGCCCTCACCCCCCGGCCCGACCTGCTGCTGGCCACCGGCGACCTGACCGAGCATGGTACCATCACCTCCTACCAGACGCTCAAGGCAATCTGCGACAAGCTGCCGTTCCCGGTGCTGCCTGCGCTGGGCAACCACGACAGCCGGGCCAATTTCTGCGCCGTCTTTCCCGATTCCCCGCTCGTCGATGGCTTCATGCAGTACAGCTATGACGCCGGACCGCTGCGCATCCTGGTGCTCGATACGCTCGACGAGGGCCGGCACGGCGGCGCCTTCGACAGTGTGCGCGCCCGCTGGCTCGACGCCCGGCTGGCCGAGGACGCCAAGCCGACCATCGTCGTCCTCCACCACCCGCCGATCGACACCGGCAACGGCTGGATGACCGAGGACATCGATGCCGCCTGGGTATTGCGGCTGCGCGCCGTCATCGAGCGCCATGCCCATGTCATCCGCCTCGTCACCGGCCATCTCCACCGCGGTATCGTCACCGGCTGGGGCGGCTCCACCCTCGCCGTCTGCCCCTCATCAGCCCCGCAGGTAGCCATCGACTTCCGCAGTATCGACCCCGATGTGCCCGACGGGCGCGACATGATCGTCGCCGAAGCACCAGGCTTCGCGCTGCATTACTGGACCGGGCGCGACCTGATCACCCACTTCGGCAGCGGCGGCGACCATCCGGTACTGGCGCGCTACAACGCGCGGATGCAGCCGACCGTGCGTCATATCCTGGCTGAGCACCGAGGGCATTAAGGGCCTCGGGCAGGAACTATATGCCTCCGGTGGTAACAAAATGCCTCCGGCAGCTGGGGCCGCAGGCCTCAGACCCCGATAATCCGGCCTCCGCAAGGCGACGGCCGACTGACCTGCGGGATCAACCCAATGATTGGGGTCTGGGGCCTGCGGCCCCCCCCCGGCGACGGCCTATCTCCCGGGGGAAAAAACCACTTGTTGGGGTCGGGGCCCCGGGCCCCCCCGCCGCGGCTGCCACTTCTCTTATCGCCGGATGCTCTCAGACCCGCATGGGCATCAGCACGTACAGCGCGCGCGAGCTATCCGATTCCCGGATCAGTGTCGGGGCGGCGGCGTCGGCGAGATGGACGTCGACGCTGTCGCTGCCGACCTGGGCGAGGATGTCGAGCAGGTAGCGATAGTTGAAGCCGACCTCGAGGGCGTCGGCGCTGTAGTCGGCGGAGACATCCTCGGCGGCGGTGCCGTTTTCCGGGCTGGTGACGGAGAGGGTCACCTTGCCTGGCCCGAGTGCCAGCTTGACGGCGCGGGTCTTCTCGGTGGTGGCGATGGCGGCGACACGATCGACGCCTTCCGCCAGTGCCTTGGTATCGACGACGAGGCGCTTGTCGTTTGCGGTGGGGATGACGCGGCTATAGTCCGGGAAGGTGCCATCGATCAGCTTGGAAGTCAGCGTGGCTTCGGCGGAGAAGCGGAAGCGGATCTTGGAGGCCGAGAGCGCGATGCCGATCGGCGCTTCGTCGGCATATTCGTCGATCAGCTTGCGGACCTCGGCGACGCATTTGCGCGGCACGATGACGCCCGGCATGTTGGCGGCGCCTTCCGGCAGGTCGAGCTCGATGCGGGCGAGGCGATGGCCGTCGGTGGCGACGGCGCGCAGCGTGTTCTGGCCCTCGGGGGCGTGGATGTAGATACCGTTCAGATAATAGCGGGTTTCCTCGGTGGAGATGGCGAAGCGGGTGGCGTCGATCAGCTCGCGCAGTTCCTTGGCACTGAGGGTGAACTGGGTGGGCAGCTCGGTCTCGGCGATCACCGGGAAGTCGTCGCGCTTGAGCGTGGCGAGGCTGAACCGCGACCGGCTGGCGACGACGGTCATCCGGTCGGCGGTGGTGGCCAGCTCGACCTGGGCGCCATCGGGCAGCTTGCGGACGATGTCGAAGAGCGTGTGCGCGGACGCGGTGGTGGCGCCGTTGAGCTCGATCTGGGCCGGGATGGTTTCGACGATCTGGAGATCGAGATCGGTCGCCATCAGCCGCAGCCCGTCGGCCCGCGCCTCGATCAGCACGTTCGAGAGGATCGGGATGGTGTTGCGCCGCTCGACCACGGACTGGATATGGGCGAGACACTTGAGCAGAGTGGCACGCTCGACAATGGCCTTCATCGATTTTCCCTGTTGCCTGTGGCGCTTGTTGTGCGGCGACTATAGCGCGGCGCGCGGCGCGCGGTAGTGCCCATCTGCTCGCCATGCTAGGCGGCTGTGGATGGATATGATCCTCGCCCGCCATGCCGAAACCGTGTTCAATGCCGCAGCGGTGATGCAGGGCCGGATGGAGCATTCACCGCTGACACGTGCCGGCATTGCGCAGGCTGAGGCGATGGGGGCCGCGCTGGCGGCGAGCGGGCTGGCGCCGGGGCGCGATCTGTGGGTTTCGCCGTCCGGCCGCACCCAGCAGACGGCCGCCATCATCGGCGAGCATCTCGGCCGGAATTTCAGCGAATGGTCGCTGGACCCACGCCTGCTGGAGATCGACGTCGGCGAATGGCAGGGCCGTAGCCATGCCGATATCGTGGCCGAGCGCGGCGCCATCAGCGATCCGGCGCGACGACTGTTGGCGGTGCCACCGCCGGGGGGCGAATGGTTCCCGGATATCGCCCGGCGGCTGGAGGACTGGCTCGCCGGGCTGCCGCTGCGTCCGTTGCTCGTCATCAGCCACGGGGTTACCTGCCGGGTGCTGCGGGGTCTGCTGGCGGGTGGCGAACCGTGGCACGGCGTGCGCATCGCTGACGATGTGCCGCAAGGCACGATCCTGCACCTGCGGGACGGCGGCGAGCGGGTGCTGCACCTCGGGAACGGCGCCCATGGCATGCGGGCGGCCTGACTTATCCCCGTTATCCTCGTTATCCACAGGGGCATCTCGTCGATTCCGGGCTTGGTCGACTCGGTCATCCATGAGACCATTCACCTGTAGCCGGGAATTGACGGCGGCCGAAGGGCCAAAGGATACAAGCGGTTACGGCCTTGTTTCAGACGATTTCGACGTTTCGTCGGGATTTCGACGAAGGAAGGCGGGTTGGATCTGACCGATCGCAGTGCAGCGAAACCGTCAGCCAGGGCAGATCACGGCGGAAGCCGGGACACGCCATGGCGCACGGGGACGGCCTCGGCAACCGGGACGACCAGTCCAGCCACGGTGGAAGGGACCTGCAAGGGACACCGAAAGCCGAAGGCGAAAGTGCCGTGGTGCTGCCATGTTGCGAGCAGGCCCTGGTGATCAAAGGCGCAGGCCGGATGATCGCCGCAGTCCGCCGGCGACAAAGGCGACAGGCACGACACAGTGGGGGCCGATGGCGACATCGGCCCCCATTTTGTGTCAGCGAAGGCTGTTCTTGTAGATCTGGCCGTCTTTCATGATCACCGCGAAGTTCGCCGCCGGGTCGGCAAGCAGATCCAGATTGGCTAGCGGGTCGCCGTTGACGAGGATCAGGTCGGCCAGCGCGCCCTCGGCAACGACGCCGAGCCGGCCCTGATAAGGGCTGCGAAGGCCGGACATGGCCAGCAGCTGGGCATTGTCATGGGTGATCAGCTTGAGGATCTCGCGATTGGTGAACCAGGGTTTGAGACGGAGGATATAGGCATTTTGCTCGCCGTTGATCGACGGATCGAAAAGGAAATCGGTGCCCCAGGCGAGCTTGACCCCGAGCTTCCTGGCCAGCGGCCACACCCGGTCCTGGCCGTCGATCACCGGCCTGCGCTTGAAACGGCGGCTCTCGGTCATGTTGTCATTGTCGGCCATCAGCACCTGCATCGACAGCCAGACGCCCTGCTTCTTCATTAACTTGAGCGTTGCTTCATCGAGCAGCTGACCGTGTTCGACCGATCGTACGCCCGCTTCGATGGCGCGCCGAATGGCGCGCGGCGTATAGGCATGGACGGTGACATAGGTGCCCCAGTCCTCGGCGGCCTCGACAGCCGCCTTCAGCTCGTCGAGCGTATATTGGGTGACATCGAGCGGATCATAGTCCGAGCTGGTGCCGCCGCCGGCCATCAGCTTGAGCTGGCTGGCGCCGAAGCGCAGGTTTTCACGGACCGCGGTTAGCACCTCGTCCCGGCCATCGGCGATCTGGCTGGCGCCCATCTGCTCCATGCGCGGCACCTGGCCGGTGAAGCGCCGCGACGGCTCGGTCGGCAGGCGGAGGTCGCCGTGGCCGGAGGTCTGGCTGATCGCCGGGCCGGAGGGCCAGATGCGGGGGCCCTTGGCTTGGCCCGTATCGATCGCCTTCTTCAGCGGAAAGATCGGGCCGCCGACATCGCGCACGGCAGTGAAGCCGCGCAACAGCATGTTCTCGGCCTCGGTGGCGGCGCGTGCCATTGCCTTTTCCGGGGTGAGCCCGGGTGCGAGCAGGCTCATCATCGTCATCGATGTGAAGACCATATGGACATGGACGTCGATGAGACCGGGCATCAGCGTGCGGC
>NZ_JBIMKZ010000102.1:0-8042 GCF_051860865.1 Polymorphobacter sp.
GCCACGCTGCCCCCCGTCTGGGCGCTTTACCCGCTGCAATTGCTGCACGCCGGCACCTTCGCCGCCACCTTCCTCGGCGGCATGCGGATGATTCAGGCGCTGCACGGCGACAGCCGCACCCCCACCGCCCAGATGATCTACATGGCCCTGGCCTCGGCCCCGGCCCAGGCCGCGACCACCCTGCTCTCGGGCACCCTCTACGAATATCTCCAGCCCGCCGGCCGCGCCGCGCTCGGCTATCTGTCGATGAGCTCGGTGTCGCTGGTCGGCCTGGGGCTGGCTATGAGGCTGTGGATGGGACGTGAAAGGGTGGCGGCGCCTTCGGCGGCTGGGGGCCAGGCCCCCAGACCCCTTGAATAGGGGCAGGTCCAGGTATCGACGGCCAGCGAAATGCGCTTCCGGCGGGTACAAAATGCCTCCGGCGGCTGGGGCCGCAGGCCCCAGACCCCAAATTATCTGGTTGATTCTACAGGACCGTCTGCCGTTGCCTAGCGAAGGCCGGATTATCGGGGTCTGGGGCCTGCGGCCCCAGCCGCCGGAGGCATCTTCTCTTACCGCCGGAGGCCAGTTTCTTCTGACTGGCGAGGCCGCTTGGCCCCAACGGTCGGAGGCGCCTGCACCCTTAATCCGGCGGCATCTCGTGCGGCGCGCTGGCATATTCCGGCAGCGGGATGGCGGCGGCGGCGGCGCGCAGGGCGTTGGACCAGCGGTCGTTCATTTCGCGATAATAGGGGTCGTCGGTGTCGATGCGGTGCAGGACCTCGATGGCCGAGACGCCGGAGCGGATGGTCATCAGGTCGATCGGCAGGCCGACGGCGAGGTTGGAGCGCATGGTGGCGGAGAAGGAGATCAGCCCGATCTTCACGGCTTCGGCGAGCGGGGTTTCGTAGGTGATCATGCGGTCGAGCACCGGCTTGCCGTATTTGTGTTCGCCGATCTGCAGGAAGGGCGTGTCGGACTGGCATTCGATGAAGTTGCCGGCGCCGTAGATGAGGAACAGCCGGGGGCGGCGGCCATCGATGCTGCCGGCGAGCAGCAGGGTGGCGCCGGTGGAGACATCGGCGCCTTCGACGACGCGGTCGATGGCGTCCTTGGCGTCGTGGAGGGCCTGGCCCATGATTTGCGCGGCGCGGAAGACGGAAGGGGCGCTGTCGAGTGTCTCGGGCGTGTCATGGCCGGGCATCAGCACGCCTTCGGCGACCCGGCTCAGGGCCGACTGGGTGACGGACAGGCTGCCGGCGGAGGCGACGGCGATCACGCGGTTGGGGCTGGTGTCCATGATCCGCAGCTTTCGGTAGCTGGAGATGTTGTCGACTCCGGCATTGGTGCGGGTGTCGGCCATCATGACCAGTCCTTCCCGCACGACGATGCCAACACAATAGGTCATTGCTTCAGTTCCCCCGGGAAGCCGTTCGGCAACGATGCGTTGCTGCATCGCATCTTGCCGGTTCTGGTTCAAGATTGCGACTGGGCGCGTGCCGCTTCGCTGGTGTCGGCGGCCTGCAGGGCCATGCTCTGGACGGCGTCCTTGTCGCGGGTAGTCACAGTGACTTCCAGCGTTTCGGCACCGCCGCCGCGGCGGGCGCCGCGCACCGGCGCCGCATCGAGATAATCGAGCCCGACCGCCACCCGGACATGCGCCTCGGTCACCGAGATGCCGTTGGTCGGATCGAAGCCGACCCAGCCGAGGCCATCGATATGCGCTTCTGCCCAGGCATGGCCCGCCGGCTGGGTGATCAGCCCATCGGCGCGCACGAGGTGGCCGGAGACGTAGCGGGCGGGAATGCCGAGATGGCGGGCGGCGGCGAGGAAGATATGGCTATAGTCCTGGCAGACGCCGGCCTGGAGCCGGAAGGCATGGATGGCGTCGGTGTGGCTGTGGGTGACATCGGCATCGAAGCGCATCTGCGAATAGAGCGCGGTGTTGAGCGCATGGCAGGAATCGAGCGGGTTTTCGCGCGCGCAGTCGCGGGCGAAATCGAATATTGCCGGGTCTCCCGTGCTCAGGGGCGTGGTGCGCAGGAAGACGGGCAGGGGCAGCCGCTCGGGGCCGCCCTCGACCAGGCCGTGCACCTCGTCGGTGTCGACCTCGCCGGAGACGTGAAGGGTGAGGCGGGCGATTGGCGTGTCGGCGTAGAACATGTGGGTGACGTTGCCGAACACATCCTCGCCACGCCGCAGATGGCCATCGGTGTCGGTATCGAGCCGCCAGTGGACGACGTGCTGGCTGGCGGTCTCGCGCGGTTCGACGCGCAGCAGCTGGACAACGTCGCTGGCCAGCGTCGTATAGTCATAGACGGTGGTGTATTCGACGCGAATGCGCATGTCGGCCCTTCAGAACAGATATTGCTTGGCGATGGCGTCACCCAGCCGGTTGTTGTCGACAATGAAGCGGGTCAGGAATTCGTGGAGGCCTCCGCTGAAGATCGTATCGATGTTGGTGTTGGTCAGTTGCGCATGGCCGGCCGCGGCCAGCCGGTGCGCCGGTCCTCGCCGGCCGCTCTGGCTGGCGAGCAGATCGAGCTGCCGTCGGATGTCCTCATAGCAGGAAGCGAGGCTGCGCGGTATCTGCCGGTTGAGGATGAGCAGGTCTGCCACCAGCCAGGGCTTGACCGTGTCACGATAGACCCAACGATAGGCGGTCATGGCCGAGACGGTGCGCAGGATTGTCGTCCACTGGAAATAGTCGAGGCTGCCGCCGACATATTCGCCGCGCGGCAGCAGCAGATGGTATTTCACATCGAGCAGCCGCGCCGAATTGTCTGCCCGCTCGATGCTCGAGCCGAGGTTGATGAACCAGAAGGCATCGCTGCGCAGCATCGTCCGCTGGGCGGCGCCTTCGAAAGCCGAGACGGCGTGCTTGACCATGTCGAGCAGCGGGGCGAGCGCCTCGCGGCCGGCGAGATGGGTGCCGTAGCGGCCGATTTCCAGCCAGGCGGTGTTGATCGCTTCCCAACCCTCCTCGGTGAGGGCGGTGCGGACGGTGCGGGCATTGGCGCGGGCGGTATCGAGGCAGGTGCGGATCGAGCTGGGGTTGCCGGGATCGATGGTCAGGAAGGTGCCGACATTGGTTTCGGTCATCGGCAAGCCGGTCTCGGCGAAGGCATGGGTCATCCAGCTCGAGGCCAGCGCCGATTCCCAGGCGTTGGTGGCGCCGCCATAGGAGGAGGGCAGGGCGGCCAGCCGCTGCGTCGCCTCGATCAGCCGGGCGGTATAGTCGGCGCGCTCGAGGTAGCGGCCCATCCAGTAGAGGTTGGAGGCGGTGCGGGAAAGCATCAGGCGGCTCCCGCCGCTGTGTTGTCGTCGGGCGCGTCGTCCCAGTCGTCGACCACCCAGGTGTCCTTGGTGCCGCCGCCCTGGCTCGAATTGACGACCAGCGAACCCGGCGTCATCGCCACCCGGGTCAGACCGCCGGGGACGATCTTGACGCCGTCGCGGCCCGACAGGACGAACGGCCGCAGGTCGACGTGGCGCGGCGCCATGCCGCTGTCGACGGCGGTCGGGCAGGTTGAGAGGGCCAGTGTTGGCTGGGCGATGAATTTTGCCGGATGGGCCTTCAGCTTGGCGGCGAAGGCCGCGAGCGTCGCCTGCGGGGCCTGGGGGCCGATCAGCATGCCATAGCCACCCGAGCCATCGACTTCCTTGACCACCAGCTCGGACAGGTGATCGAGCACATAGCCGAGGGCCTCGGGCTCGCGGCACCGCCATGTCGGGACATTCTGAAGGATGGGCTCCTCGCCGGTGTAGAAGCGGACGATTTCCGGCATGTAGCTGTAGATGGCCTTGTCGTCGGCGACGCCGGTGCCGACTGCGTTGGCCAGCGTCACGTTGCCGGCGGCATAGGCCGACATCAGGCCGGGTACGCCGAGCATCGAGGCGGGATTGAATACCAGGGGGTCGATGAAATTGTCGTCGAGGCGGCGGTAGATGACGTCCACCCGCTCGGGTCCCTGGGTGGTGCGCATGTAGACGACGTCCTCGCGGACGAAGAGATCGGAGCCTTCGACCAGTTCTATGCCCAGCTTGTCGGCGAGGAAGCTGTGCTCGTAAAAGGCGCTGTTGTGGCGGCCCGGCGTCAGCAGCACGATGACCGGCGCCCGGTCGCCGCGCGGCGACACCGAGGCCAGCGTTTCCAGCAGCATTTCCGGATAGGTCTCGACCGGCGCCACCTTGACGTGCTGGAACAGCTCGGGCGCCAGCTTGAGCATCACCTCGCGGTTTTCGAGCATGTAGGAGACGCCCGACGGCGTGCGGGCATTGTCTTCCAGCACATAGAAATCATCGGGTCCGGTGCGGACCAGATCGATGCCGGCGACATGGGTCCAGATGCCGCCCGGCGGCGTCTTTCCCGCCATGTGCAGGCAATAACCGCTGTTCTGGAGCACGAGGTCGGCGGGAACGATGCCGGCCTTGAGGATCTCCTGCTTGCCATAGACGTCTGCGAGGAAGGCGTTCAGTGCGCCGACCCGCTGGACAAGCCCCTTTTCCAGTCGCGTCCACTCGGCCCGGGCGAGGATGCGGGGCACGATGTCGAAGGGGATCAGCCGCTCGGCGGCATCGGGGTCGCCATAGACGGCGAAGGTGATGCCGATCCGTCGGAAGAACAGCTCGGCCTGCAGCTTGCGGGCCGACAGCACGGCGGGCGAGCTGTGATAGAGCCATTCGCGGATCCAGCGGTAGGACGCGTTGATTGTTGTTTCATCGGCAAAAAGCGGCTCGGCGGCCGCATAGCCGCTGCCCATCCCGAACATTTCGTCAAAGGCCGGTGGCATGCTCATGGTCGCCTGTTATCTCCCATCGGCGCGGCGCGTGCCCGGCATGTCACGCAATCCGGCTATTTCCGCCGATAGTGCGGCCTCGCGAGGAAAGCGCAACCCCCGTTGTCCCCCTGCGCCGGGCCGGTCATCGATGGTGCCCAAGAATCGTGCCTTCCCCACTGACATGCTCAGGAAAAGGGCATCGCGACCGTGCAGCCGGGGCCTGCGATCCGACGCCGGGCTGTAACCCGTTCGTAATGTTGCGCTGCGGCATCTGGCACGGTTCGTGCATCAGATCACTTGCGCGGATTTTCGTGCCAGGGAGGGGCTATGAAACTCGTCATTGCCATCATCAAGCCGTTCAAGCTTGATGAAGTTCGGGAGGCATTGTCGGTCGCCGGCGTGCAGGGGATGACCGTAAGCGAAGTCCAGGGCTTTGGTCGCCAGAAGGGTCATACCGAAATCTACCGTGGGGCCGAATATACGACCAACATGGTTCCCAAGATCAAGATCGAGGTCGTGGTGGACGACAGCCAGGTGGATATGGTTGTCGACACGATCCAGCAGACCGCCAACACGGGCACCATCGGTGATGGCAAGATCTTCGTCGCAGACATTGGTCAGGCCGTGCGCATCCGCACCGGCGAGACCGATGACGCCGCACTCTGACCGGAACGAAGGGGGACATATGAAACTTGATCTGAAACTTCTCGGGCTGACACTGGCCGGTAGCGCGCTGGTCGCGATGCCCGCGCTGGCGCAGGAAGCCGTTGCCGTGGTCACCGAGGTCGCTGCCGATCCGGTGCCGGACAAAGGCGATTCCGCCTTCATGATGGTCGCCACCGTGCTGGTGCTGCTGATGATCCTGCCGGGCCTGCAGCTTTTCTACGGCGGCCTGACCCGCTCCAAGAACATGCTCTCAACGATGACGCAGATCGGCGCCGCCACCTGCTTCGCCATGCTGATCTGGGTGATCTTCGGCTATACCATGGCGTTCGGGCCGGACGCGTCCGAGAGCCTGAAGCCGTTCATCTCGAACTTCGACAAGCTGTTCCTCGCCGGGATCACCCCGGACAGCACCGCCGCGACCTTCACCGATGGCGTGGTCATCCCCGAATATGTGTTCGTCGCCTTCCAGATGACCTTCGCCGCGATCACCGTGTCGCTGGTGCTGGGGTCCGTTGTCGAGCGGATCAAATTTTCCGCGGTCATGGCCTTCACCCTCGTCTGGCTGACCATCGTCTACTTCCCGATTGCCCATATGGTCTGGGCGGCCGGCGGCCTGTTCTTCGAGATGGGTGCGCTGGATTTTGCCGGCGGTACGGTGGTCCACATCAATGCCGGCATCTCGGCGCTGGTCGCGGCGCTGATCCTCGGCAAGCGCATCGGCTATCAGAAGGACCAGATGGCGCCGCATTCGCTGACCCTCACATTGGTCGGTACCGGCCTGCTGTGGGTTGGCTGGTTCGGCTTCAACGCCGGTTCGGCGCTGGAGGCGAATGGCTCGGCCGGCTTGGCGATGATCAACACCTTTGTCGCCACCGCTTCGGCCGCGCTGTTCTGGATGCTCGCCGAGCGTATCGCCGGTCACAAGCCGTCGGCGCTGGGCTTTGCCTCGGCCGACATCGCCGGACTCGTCGCCGTTACCCCGGCGGCGGGCAATTCCGGGCCATTCGGTGCCATCATCCTCGGCGCCGTGGCCTCGCTGGTCTGCTACTTCTTCGTGGCGGTGGTGAAGCCCAAGCTCGGCTATGACGACTCGCTCGATGCCTTCGGCATCCACGGCGTCGGCGGCATTGTCGGCGCGATCGGCACCGGTATCGTCTACGCCCCGTCGCTCGGCGGACCTGGCGGCGACGATTTCGACATGGGGGCGCAGCTTGTCACCCAGTTCGCGGCCGTCGGCACCACCATCGTCTGGGCCGCCGTCGGCACTGCCATTGCCATCTACGTCGCCAAAGCCCTGACCGGCCTGCGCGTCAGCCCCGAAGTCGAGCGCGAAGGCCTCGATCTCGGCGAACATGGCGAGCGCGCCTACAACAGCTGATCCTCCAGCCCGGAGCGGGACACCCCGCTCCGGGCCAAGCAAAATCCAGACCGAAACTGGCGCACACTGCGCCCCAGATCTGCACGATCTGCCGAAATATCGTGATATTTCAGCAACATAATGGTCACAAAGCGTGTGGGATCGTTTAATCCCGCTAGGCAATTCAGCCCGTGCTGTCCCATCATCCTGTTGTTCGAACCGACGCCCGGCCCCGCGAGGGGCAAGAGGCCAGGCCGGGCCAATGGGAGAGGGACATAACCCCCATAGAAAGGGCCATGTCCATGAAGATGCTCGTCAAGTCCGTTGTGCTACTCGCCGCCCTCGGCGCCTCGATCCCCGCCCTGGCGCAGGATGCGCCCGAGCCGGAATTCACGCTGAACGGCAATGTTGCGTTGGTCACCGATTATCGTTTCCGCGGCGTCTCGATGTCGGACAAGGGCTTTGCCGTCCAGGGCGGGCTCGGCGTCGCCCACAAGTCGGGCCTCTATGCCGGCTTCTGGGCCTCGAGCCTCGCCGGCTGGGGCACCTTCGGCGGTCCCAATGTCGAGCTCGACCTGTTCGGCGGCATCACCGTCCCGCTCGGCGCCGGCACACTCGATGTCGGACTGACCTGGTACATGTATCCCGGCGGCGCCAAGATCACCGATTTCGCCGAGCCCTATGTCAAGATCAGCGGCGATGCCGGCCCGGTCTCGCTGCTCGCCGGCGTCGCCTATGCCCCCAGCCAGGAGTCGCTCGGCAACTGGTTCGCCACCCCGACAAGCCGTCTCGGCGACAAGGAGGACAATCTCTATGTCTGGGGTGATGCGGCCTATGCGGTCAAGGATACGCCGCTGACGCTGAAGGCCCATCTCGGCTATTCGGACGGCAACCCCGGCCTCGGGCCCAACGGCACCAGCGTCGCGCCCACCGGCTCCTATTGGGACTGGTCGCTCGGCGCCACCGTCGATGTCGGCCCGGTGACACTCGGCGTCAGCTATGTCGATACCGACATCAGCACGGCGTCGGCTGCCTACAACCTGCTGCAGCCGAACTTCTCGTCGACCAAGGACGGCTCGACAATCTCGGGCAGCAAGGTGCTGTTCTCGGTCGGCGCCGCCTTCTGAGCGTCTGACATGCCCGCACGGCCGCAGCCCCCCGCTGCGGCCGTCGCGTGTCCGGGTGGTATCGGCCCCGAAGTGGGCATCCGGCGGTAACAAGATGCCTCCGGCGGCTGGGGCCGCAGGCCCCAGACCCCG
>NZ_JBIMKZ010000103.1:0-7772 GCF_051860865.1 Polymorphobacter sp.
CAGCGCCGGGATTTCATCCATGTCGACGATGCCGCCGCGGCGCTGGTCGCGCTGCTGCAGAGCCCGGCCACCGGCGCCGTCAACATCGCTAGCGGCACCGCCCGCCCGCTGCGCGAGATCATCGGTACCGCTGCCGCGTTGGCCGGCGATGCCGCGCTGGTCGATTGGGGCGCCCGCCCGCGCCAGCCCGGCGAACCCGAGGTGATGGAAGCCGATACCCGCCGCCTGCATGACGAGATCGGCTTCACCCCGCGCTGGACGCTGGAGGCCGGCCTCGCCGACATGGTTGCCCGGCGGTTGCCCTGATCCTCCGCTTCGCCTAACCCGAAGCTTTCCGCGAACCCGAGTTTGTACCCATGAAGATCACCATCGACACCGACGCCGCCACCCTCGCCGTCGACGGCCAGGACCATGATCTCTATTCGAAGGAGGCGTTCGCCGTCATCGCCGACCTCTGGGTCAAGACCGGCTGGGTCCGCAAATATTCCTATGGCTTCAGCTGGCTAGGCCGCCCGATCATCCAGCTGCCGGACGACATGCTGCGCATCCAGGAAGCCATCTGGCAGGTCCAGCCTGACATTATCATCGAGACCGGCATCGCCCATGGTGGCTCGCTGATTTTCTACGCCAGCCTGATGGAAATGATCGGAAAAGGCCGCGTCATCGGCCTCGACATCGATATCCGTCCCCACAACCGCGCCGCCATCGAGGCCCATCCGATGGTCAAGCGCATCACCATGATCGAGGGCAGCTCGGTCGCCGCCGAGGTCGTCGACCAGGTCAAGGCGCTGATCAAGCCGACCGACACGGTGATGCTGATCCTCGATTCGAACCACAGCCGTGATCATGTCGCCGCCGAACTCGCCGCCTATGCCGATCTCGTCACCCCGGGCAGCTACATCCTCAGCCAGGACGGCGTTATGCAGCTCGTCGCCGGCGCCCCGCGCGCGCCCGCCGACTGGGCCGAGGACAATCCGATCACCGCCGTCAACGCGTTCCTTGCCGCCCATCCGGACTTCGAGCTGGCCAAGCCCCCGCGCCCCTTCGACGAAACCCAGGACACGCCGGACTGCTCCCACCACCCGATCGGCTGGCTGCGCCGCAAGCCCTGAGTCAGCGCAGCAACCGTCGCAGACCGAGCGCCGCCGCATAAGCGGCCCGCACCGGCGCATAAGGTGAGTTGGAGGCAGACGCGATCGCCAGCCGCCACAGTGCTGGTCCCGCGCTGTCCCGCATCTCTGCCGGCAACAACGACCGCGCCGCCCGGGCCATCCGCCAGTGCGGCATTACCCGCCCGATCAAACGCGGCTCCAGCCGCTGCGCCCAGACCCGGTAATTGGCGATTGGCGTGCGCTCGCGCAGCAGCAGCACCTCGGGCAGCTCCAGATGTCGCCCGGCCAGCACGCTGGGAATCAATGCCAGCCAGTCGAACGCCGGCATCGGCTGCAGGTCCCTGAACCCCGCCGCCAGCGCTTCCGTCCGGTGGAGGCCATAATAACGGCCATTTTCGCCAACATCGCGCAAATAGGCATCGAGCCGCTCCGCCGCCGTGCCGGTCAGCGGACCAGTGCCGCTCGACAACAACCCCTCGATACCATCGTCCAGAAATGCGATCCGCGAAACGCAGAGCGAGGCGCCGGGATCGGCCCGCAGCGCCGCCAGCGTCGCCTCGATGAATCGCGGCCGCCAGATGTCATCATCGGTCGCGAACATGAAGAACGGCGTCTGCGCCCCCAGCACCAACCCGCCGAAATTCTCGATCGGCGAAACCAGTTTTTCCCGGCGTAGCACCTGCACCCGGCGATCCCGCGCTGCATAATCGGCGATGATCGCTGGCGTCTCGTCGGTCGAGGCATTGTCCGAGATCACCAGCCTGAAGTCCTCGTGCGTCTGCGCCAGCAGCGAGTCGAGCGCCCGTGGCAACGTCGCGGCGCCGTTGAGCACGGGCAGGCCGATCGTCACGGGGCACTGGTCGGCAGATGGCATGGGCGGTTGTCCGGGGTCGACTTGGGGGCGCTCCCGCCATAAGGGCAGGGCCCGGCCAGCACAATCCGCCACCCTGCCACCAGGAACCGCGCCCGACCGATGCCCACCTCTCCCGCCCGCCGCGCCGTTCTCCTGCGCATCTCGCCCTGGGGCGGCAACGAAGTCCATGGCGGCCAGTTGCGCAGCCAGCAGATTGCCGATCTCGTCGCCCGCGCCCTGCCGGCGGCAATCACCCATGTCGCCCCGGCGCCGCGCAGCCTGTCGCGCCCGGTCTTGGCCGGGCTGGCGCTGCGCGGCGCGGCCGAAGCTGCCCGTCTCGCCAGCCCCGCCCAGGGCCTGTTCAATGCGTTTGTTGATCGCACAATCGCGGGCCTCGGGCTCGGCCGCGGCGATCTGGTCATCTATGATGCCGATCAGCGCTACGGCCCCGCCATGGCCCGCATCGCGGCGCGGCGCGGGCTGCGTCTGGTGGCGCTGCCGCACAATGTCGAGGCGCTGATCCCCTATGTCTGGCCGATCGCCATCGATGTCGACCGTGTCAGCCGCAATCTCGCCCGCGAAGTCGGCTGGCTGGCCCGCGCCAATCAGGTCTGGGCCATCGGCCGCTTCGATCGCGAGCTGTTCGAGCTGTTCGGCATCGATGCGCGGCTGCTGCCCTATGCGCCCCCGCCCGCCCGCGCCGCCGATCTCGCTGCTATCCGCACCCGCCGCCGGCAATCCGCGCCGACGCATCTGCTGATCCTCGGCACCGCCCATAATGCTCCCACCCGCGCCGGCATGGTTGAGCAGCTGGCCCTGGTCCGCGCGCAGCGGCCGTCGCTTCCCGTCATCCTCGCCGGCTATGGTACCGAAGCCCTGACCGCCGACGCTGGCGACGGCGTCACCGTGCTCGGCGCGCAGAGCTGGCCGGCGCTGATGGACCTGATGGCCGGTGCCGCCGCGCTCTGGGTCCATCAGGCGCCGATGTCCGGCGCGCTCACCCGTATCCCCGAGGCGCTGCTGGCCGGCGTTCCGGTCGTTGCCAATAGCTGGGCGGCGCGCGGCCATGTCGCCATGGACGGGCTGGCCGTCTACGAGGATGCCGCCGGCCTCGCCGCCGCGCTGGCGGCCCTACCCACCGAGGTCGCGCCGCCCGATTTCTCGGCCGCCGAAGCCGCCTTCATGGCGTCGCTGCAGGTCCTCGCCGCCTGATCCCGCCGATCGCCGCCAGCAGCTGCCCGCGCACCAGCGGTGCCGCCATTGCCGCCGCCGCCAGCGCCAGCAGGCCGACGCCGACCAGATAGGCCAGCCAGCTCCAGCGCCCCATCCCCAGCAAGGGTCCCAGCAGCGCCGCCGGCAGCGTCACCGCCAGCACCGCCAGCAGCGGCACGCCCACGTCGCGGACATACCAGCGCATCATCTCGCCGGGCAGCAGCCGCCGGTGCATCAGCGGCACCATCGCCAGCAGATAGAAGACGTTCAGTGCCGCCCATATCCCCGCCGCCGCCGCCGTGCCGCCTTCGGGGACCAGCAGGAACAGCGCCGGCACCAGCACGATCACCGCCACGATGTTGAGTCGCAATGAAAGCCCGGTCCAGCCGCTCGCCAGCTGCAACAGCGCGGGCAACTGCAGCAGCGCATGGATGCCGGTGCCGAAGGCCAGCAGCCCGAGGATCGGCGCCACCCCGGCGCTCAGCGTCGTGTCGCCGGACCAGGCAAAGATCACCTCATGGGAAAACAGCGCCAGCACCAGCACGGCGGGCGCCAGCAGCACGGTAACCAGCTGGCAGGCGCGGTGATAGCCGTTCGCCAGCGCCACCGCATCACGGCCTTCGAGCAGCTGTACGAGGCGCGGGCTGACCGCCTGCGCCACCGGCCAGGAGACCATGTACAGAACGCCGACCATCGTCGAGGCCAGCATGAAATAGCCGAACTCGGCCAGCGGCAGCAGCCGGGACAGCAGCAGCTTGTCGATCTGCGTCAGCACCACGCCGAGCAGGCTGATCGCGAACACGCCACCGGCAAAGCCGCCGACCTCGCGCAGCGCCGGCACCGAGAACGCCGGCCGGCGCGGCGCCGCCGGCAGGCTGATGTGCAGCCGCACCGCCAGCACCGCCAGGCTGACCAGCGAAACCACCCCCTGCCAGAGCAGGAAGGCAAGGATCGTCGGGGACACCCATTCGAGCACTGCCAGCGCGCCGAGGCTGCGCAGCAAGGCCAGCAGCGTCGCCATCACATTCACCCAGACCTGCTGCTGCAGCGCCATCAGCCCGCCCCGGTAAATACCCTCGCAGAACCGCAGCGCGACCACGCCGCCGACCAAAGACAGCGCGCCGGCCACCGTCTCCAGCGGCAGCGTCTCCACCTGCAGCCAGCGCGTCGCCAGCAGCGGCGCACCGATGGTCAGGGTGATCGCCACCACCAGCGCCAGCCCGAGGTAGATCGTCTCGAGGCTGCGCAGCAGGTCGCGGATATGCTGGATCGCCACCGTCCCGGCGGTAAACCGCGCCACCTCGCGGCCCAGCGTCGGCGTCATGCCCAAGTCGAGCAGCGCCATCCATGATTGGATGACCACGAACAGCCCGACAATCGCATAGGCCTCGATGCCGATATAGCGGATGTACACCGGCACCAGCGCCAGCGAGAGGAGCGATGCGACGCCCTGGCCAACGAAATTGGCAAAGATATTGCGGCCGGTTCGGCCCGCCAGCACGGCCATGCCGCGCCGAATGGCACAGCCGGGGGATTCCGTCCAGATTTCCCCGCTGCGGCCGTTATAGCGGTTCGACAGGCGTAAAACACTTATGGTCGGAAAACACTGGCGTCCCCGGCGGCTGCATCGGATACAAGCGGGGCAGGGGACCGGAACACAAGGTCAGCAACGGGTGGAACAGCCTTCATCGCATCCAGCGTCGGCGCGGCGACTGCGGATCGTCGCGGCGCTGGCCATGGCCTGGGTAGTTCTTGCCGGCGTCCAGGCGGCGCTGACGCTGCCGCCGTCGCCGAGCCCGCTGGCTTTGCTCCAGGCGGCGTTGACCCTGCTGCCGGGCCTCGTCGTCGCCGGCCTCGCGCTGGCCTGGTTGCCCGGCAAGCCGGTGCCGACGCCGCTCGATGACGCCGAGGCCCGGCTCGCCGCCGTCCGGCAGCAAGCCGAGGCGCTGGAGGCCAGCCTCGCCCGTCTCGATTCGCGCCTCGCCGGCATCGCCGACCAGACTGCGGCGCTGGCCGCTGCCGCCGGTCCCGACGCCGCCGGGCTTGGCCGCCAGGCCGAATCGCTGGCTGCCCATGGCGCCCGCATCGCCGCCGACGCCGCCACGGCCCGGGAGGCGGCCGACCGGCTCGCCGCTGCGCTGCCGCCGCTCGCATCGGGCGTGGAGACGATCAGCGGCGGCCTCGCCACGCTGGGTGAAGACAGCATGGTCCAGCTCCGCGCCGCCGAGGCGATGCTGGCGCGCGTCCAGGCCCAGACGCTGGAGGCCGGCAGCCGCGCCGATGCCGCTATCGCCGCGCTCGCCAGCCATTTCGCCCGCCTCGACGAGGCGTCGAAGGAAACCACCAGCGCCATCGCCAAGCGCAGCTACGCGCTCGATGCCGCCGTCGATGGCGTGCTCGAACGTGCCGATGCCACCATGGCCAGCATCGCCGAGCGGCTGGTCGCCACGCTCGGCCGCCTCGATACCGGGCTCGACGGCGCCGGCCGTCAGCTCACCCTGCTCGGGGACGAAGGCGTTCGCCTGTTCGGCCAGCGGCTCGACGCGCTGATCGAGGTCAGCCGGATGCTTGACGAGCGTTTCGCCACCCATGGCCGCGCTGCCGATGGCCTCCAGACCAGCCTCACCGCCACCATCGCCACCGCCGACACCCTCGCGTCGCCGCTGGCCGACGCCGCCACGGCGCTCGCCGGCCTCGAGTCCGGCCAGCAGCGCCTCGCCGACCAGTCGACCGCGCTCGCCGCGACGCTCGCCGACCGTCTTGCCGACGCCGAAGCCGCGCTCGCCCGCTTCGTCGCTGGCGCCGATGCGCTCGATGCCTGCAGCCTGCGGCTCACCCGGACCACCGAAGGCGCCGTCGTCACGCTCGGCGACGCCACCGCCAGCCTCGATGCCGGCGATGCCCGCCTCGCCGCGCTGGCGGCGGCGCTGGCCGGCCAGTTCGCCGCCGCCCGCGCCACGCTCGCCGAGCTCGAAGCGGCGGCGCAAACTGCCACCGGCACCAGCCACCGCGCCGCCGAGCAGGCGACGGCGCGGCTCGTCGGCCTTGTCGAGACCGTCAGCCAGACCGAAAGCCGCATCGGCGAGATCGAGACCCGCTTTGCCGTGCGCGAGCGCGGCACGCTGGCCCGGGATGTCAGCAGCCTGATGGCCGGCCTGTCGGCCACCATCGGCGACATCGCCGGGCTGCTCCAGCTCGACGTGGCCGAGACCGAATGGCGGTCCTGGCTGCGCGGCGACCGCAGCGCGCTGCCCGCCGCGATCCGGCCGCTGCTCGACAGCGAGGAACAGCGCCGCATTGGCCGCCATGTCACCCATGATCCGGCGTTCCGCGCCGAGGCCGGCCGCTTTCTCGATCAGTTCGAACATCTGATCGCCCGCCTGCTCGGCGACCGGGACGGCGAAGCGCTGGCCGCCACCCTGCTCAGCGCCGATATCGGCAAGCTCTACATCCGCCTCGCCGACGCCGCCGGCCGGATCCACTGATTCCGCGACATACGCAGCCTTTGCCTCGGCGGCCGCTTCCGCTAGGGCTGGCCGGGAGGTGGAACAGACCATGCAATTTGCCCTGACAGAAGACCAGATCGCCATCCAGGACATGGCCCGGCGCTTTACCGCCGATGCCATCACCCCGCACGCCAGCGCCTGGGACGAGCATCATACCTTCCCCGTCGACACCATCCGCGCCGCCGCCGAGCTCGGCTTCGGTGCCATCTATGTCAGCGAAGAGAGCGGTGGCATCGGCCTCGGCCGGCTCGAAGCGGCGCTGATCATGGAAGCCATGGCGCATGGCTGCCCCAGCACCTCGGCCTTCATCTCGATCCACAATATGGCCGCCTGGATGATCGACAGCTACGGCAACGACGCGGTCAAGGCCCGCTACCTGCCAGCGCTGGTGACGATGGACAAGATGGCCAGCTATGGCCTGACCGAGCCCGGCGCCGGCTCGGACGCCGCGGCGCTGCGCACCCGCGCCGAGCGGGACGGCGATCATTATGTCGTCTCCGGCTCCAAGGCCTTCATCTCCGGCGGCGGCGTCAACGAGCTCTATGTCACCATGGTCCGCACCGGCGAGCCCGGCCCGCGCGGCATCTCCTGCCTGGTCATCGAGAAGGACATGCCCGGTGTCAGCTTCGGCGCCCAGGAGCGCAAGCTCGGCTGGCACTCGCAGCCCACCGCCCAGGTCAACTTCGACAGCGTCCGCGTGCCGGTCGAGAACCTCGTCGGCAGCGAGGGCCAGGGCTTCGCCATCGCTATGGCCGGCCTCGACGGCGGCCGTCTCAACATCGGCGCCTGTTCGCTGGGCGGCGCCCAGCGCGCGCTCGACGAGGCGCTGGCCTATACCCGCGGCCGCCAGCAGTTCGGCCGCGCCATCGCCGATTTCCAGGCCACCCAGTTCAAGCTTGCCGACATGGCGACCGAGCTGGAGGCCGCCCGCGCGCTGCTCTATCTGGCCGCCGAAAAGGTCAGCACTGCCGCCCCGGACAAGACCCGCTTCGCCGCCATGGCCAAGCGCTTCGCCACTGACACCGGCACCTCGATCGCCGACCGCGCGCTCCAGCTGTTCGGCGGCTATGGCTATCTGATGGATTACCC
>NZ_JBIMKZ010000103.1:7782-8013 GCF_051860865.1 Polymorphobacter sp.
CGAGCGCATCTACCGCGACCTGCGCGTCCACCAGATCCTCGAAGGCACCAACGAGATCATGCGTGTCATCACCGCCCGCGAGCTGATGCGGGAGAGTAATTGACGAACCTTGTCCCCATTCGTCCCCAAACATAGCGTTTTCCGGCACTGATCGGTACCGGAAAGGGGACAGAATGAACATAATCGTCTTGGCCGCAACGGGCCTGTTGCTGTCTGCGGCCGCCCCCGCAT
>NZ_JBIMKZ010000104.1:0-6836 GCF_051860865.1 Polymorphobacter sp.
TCGATCACGCGGATCATTGTGCAGGAACGGGCCGCAGCCACGCAGCTCGTTCTTGAAGTTGGACTGTTTGCCGCCCGAATGGCCGTAATCATAGTCCTTGCCGCGAACGGTCATCGCCAGTCGGTGACCGGCGGGGACAACGATGCTGGTCGGCCAGATCTCGATGTCGAGGGTGACGATTTCGCCCGGGCTGAGCGGCTGCAGCTCGTCGTGGCTGTGGTACGGGCGCCACGGCTGGCTGAGGGCGGGATCGAGCTTGCGGTGCGAGGCGCGCAGCCAGCCCTGGGCAATCGGCGTGTGGGGATCGATGGCGCCCTGAAAGACCATTTCGCGCATGTCCGGCGTGTAGACGCGGACCACGGCGAAGAGGTCGGCGTCGACGGTGCTCGACGAGACGTGGAGGCGGAGCGCCAGCGGGCCGGTGATCTCGGTGGGGTGCGTGCAGGGCGGCGCGAGGAAGGTGAGGCCATCGCCGTCGGCCGCGAAGGAGACGGGGTCGGCGTGGGTCGGCGCGTCGGCCAGCATGCCGGTGGCAAGATCTAGATGGTGTTTGGTCCAGACGGTGCGCGGGATCGGCCAGGCGGCCTCGGTGCGGTCTTCGAAATGGTCGAGGTGGCGGACCTGGAGGCGGACCGGGGGCTCGTCCTGCCAGCTGCTGGTATCGCCCTTGAGAAAATGGTCGAAGAAGCGCTTCTGCAGATGGCGGCCGTAATCGGTATAGAAATGCGTCCAGTGTTCGAGGCCGTGCGCTTCGAGCCATTTGTGCGGGCTCGCGGCGCGGGTGAAACCTTCGAAATTGCCGCGGGTGTGGAGGCCCTGGCCGCCCCAGTTGGCCGCCGACAGAAAGGGCACGGTGACCTTCGACCAGTCCGGCGAGCGGACCTGGTGATAGTCGTCGTCGAGCGGGTGGGCGAAGATGTCGTTGCCGAAGTCGCAGCGGTTGGCGGCGAGCGTTTCGTCATCGAGCAATGTGTCGCCGCAGACGAGCGCGCCATGGACGAGGCTGCGGCGGCCGCGCTCGCCGATGCCGTGCTGGACGGTCTTGACCTGCATGTCCGACCAATTGGCCCAGAAGGTGCTGAGGATGCCGCCATGGTGGGTCATGTCGCGGTAGAAATCGGCGGCACCTTCCCAGATGCACATGGCGGCGAGGTGCGGCGGCTGCAGCGAGGCGACCTGCCACTGGTTGATGCCGAAATAGGAGACGCCGTTGAGGCCGACCTTGCCGTTGGACCAGGGCTGGACGCCGGCCCATTCGATGCATTCGTAGAAATCCTGCGTCTCGCGCGGGGAGAAATGGTCGATGAAGCCGGGCGAGGTGCCGCAGCCGCGGGAATCGACGCGGACGCAGGCATAGCCGTGCGGGACCCATTTCTCGGGATCGGCGACTTCCCAATTCTGGTAAAGGTTCGACGAGCCGGCGGTGACGTCCGGATGGTTGTCCGCCATCGTCTTCCAGGCGCTGGGATAGCCCTGCTGGAAGGACAGGCCCTTGGCATAGGGGCCGTGGGTGAGCAGGACCGGGTAGTTACCGTCCTCGACCGGGCGGAAGACGTCGGCGCGCAGGACGAGGCCATCCGACATGGTGATGGGGACGTCCCAATCGATGCGCATGCCGTCGCGGATTTCGCTGCCGAGGCTGAAATTGGGTACTGCGGGTACCGCCGTGCCGGCGGGGATGGCTGGCACGGCGGTATTCTGGTGCGCCGCGAGGACGCGGGCGACGGCGGCGGTGTCGGCCTGCGACAGGCCGGCGTCGAGCGCGGCGGCGTAAAGCGGCTGGACGGCATCGAGCAGCGGCGTGGCGGCGCCGTGGCTGCGGGCGAAATCGGCGAGCAGCGCCATGTCCTTGGCCCAGACGCCGAGCTTCATCTGGGCGGGCTCATACTGGTCGGCGGCGACGAGGGGGGCACGCAGCGCGAAGATGCGCGACTGGGCGGCGCCCTGGCCGATGGCGGCGATGATCGCCTGCGCGTCGAGGCCGGCCTTGAGGCCCAGCAGCATCGCCTCGGCGGTGGCGACATTGTGGAGCGCGACGAGGTGGTTGGCGACCAGCTTCATGCGGGTGGCGTTGCCGAACGGGCCGAGATCGATGACCTCGCGGGCGATGGCGGCGAGGAAGGGGCGGGCGGCGGCGAGGGGGGCGGGGTCGCCGCTGGCGTAGACGACGGCGTCCCTGGCGGCCATCTGGGCGCCGGTGCCGCTGATCGGGCAATCGAGGAGGGGAATGCCGGCCTCGGCGAGACGGGCAGCCATCTGCTGCTTGGTGGCCAGCGACAGCGTGCTGGTATCGATGACCAGCGGGGCGGTGCCGGCGCGGGCGATGATGTCGGTGACGGCGAGCGCGGCTTCGGCGCTGGGCAGGCTGAGGATCAGCGGGTGGGGGGTCGCGGCGAGGGCCTCGGGGGTGGCGGCGATGGTGGCGCCGGCGGCGCGGGCGCGGGCGCTGGCCTGGGCGTCCGGATCATGGCCGTCGACCGTGTAGCCGGCGGCGATCAGGTGGGTGACCATGGCGCCGCCGATGGTGCCGAGCCCGAGGATGGCGATCTGGCTCATGCTGGAACTCATGCTGGAACTCATGCCGGGGCTCTTGTGTGCTGGGCGAGGAAGGGGAGGACGGCGGCGGCGAAGGCCTCGGGGGCCTCGAGATTGGGCAGGTGGGCGGTGGCGTCGATCAGGTGGAGGCGGCTGCCGGGGGTGGCCTGCTGCATGGCGGCGAGTGCCGCGGGGAAGGCGCCGTCCTCGCGGCCGGCGAGATAGAGGGTGGGGACGGCGAGGCCGGGGAGGCGGGGCAGGATGTCGACGGTCTCCAGCGCATGGGTGGCGGCGACATAGCCGGCCGGGCTGGTGGCGAGGATCATGGCGCGGGCCTCGGCGACGGCCTCGGCGGCGGCGGCGGGGGTCAGCCAGGTCGGCAGGGTGGCGTCGGCGACGGCGGCGAGGCCGCCGGTCTCGAGCAGGTCGCGGCGGGCCGGCCAGAGCGCGAGGAAGGGCGGCGGGGCGTCGGCGCGGCAATCGCCGGCGACGAGGCTGAGGACGCGGGCCGGATGGGCGAGCGCGGCTTCCAGCCCGATCATGCCGCCGATCGACAGGCCGAGCAGGTGGCTGGCGTCGATGCCGAGATGGTCCCAGGCGTGGAGGACGTCGGCGGCTAGGCTGGCGATGGTCCAGCGTGGGCGGGTGCCGGCGGTGCTGCGGCCGTGGCCGCGCATGTCGAGGCGCAGGACGCGGTAATCGGCGGCGAGCGCCGGGATGTTGGGGTTGTAGAGCGCCGTGCTGGTGGCCAGCGTGTGCAGCAGGGTGAGGACAGGCGCGGACCTGGGGCCATCGAGGCGCGCGTGAAGCATCGCCTCGCCGTCGGCGCTGGGGATGTGGAAGGCCTGGGCGCTGGTCATTCAGCTGGCGAGGCGGGTGGGGGGGCGGGTGGCGGCGTTGATTTGGGGCATGACCTGCTCGGCCATCAACTCCATCGAACGGAGGGCGAGCGCTTTGTCGGCCCAGTCATGGCCGGCATAGAGCAGCGTGCCGAAATCGCCGACGGTCTCGCGGAAGGCCTGGAGATCATCGGCGACCTTGTCCGGGGTTCCCCAGATGACGAGGTCGTCGACGACGCTCTCGACGGTGACGCTGCTGTCCGGCGCCTTCTGGTCGCGCTTGAACAGATTGGCGCGGCCGTTGGCGAGCATCTTGGTGACGATCGAGCGGTAATATTGATGGTAAGGGCCCTGCGCCTCGGTGGCGTAGCGCTTGGCGGTGGCGAGATCGTCGGCGACGAAGATGCTCTTGGCGACGCGCCAATGGGCCGGCGAGGCGGCGAGGCCGGCTTCCTGGCAGCCCTTCTCGTAATTGGGCCAATGGGTCTTGACCCATTGCGGCAGCAGGAAATTGGCCGAGATCGGCTGCCAGCCGCGCTTGGCGGCTTCGGTGACGCCCTTGGAGAAGGGGGCCACGGCGGTGACGACGATCGGCGGATGCGGCCGCTGATAGGGCTTCATGATGCTGCCCTGGCCGAGATCGGCGATGGTCGTGCGTTCGGTGGAGAAGGACCAGAACTGGCCTTCGCGCTTGTGCGGCGCCTCGGTGGTCCAGATGGCGAGGATATGGTCGATCGCCTCGAGGAACATCGCGGTGCGGTCCTTGTCGAGGTTGCCGAAGACCTCGGCGTCCGACAGCAGGCCGCCGGGGCTGATGCCGAACAGGAAGCGGCCCTCGGCCATGTGATCGACCATCGCCACCTGGGCGGCGACGGCGGCCGGATGGTGGCAGGGCAGGTTGACGGTGCCGGTGCCGAGCTTGATGGTCTTGGTGGCCGAGATCAGCGAGGCGATGAAGATCAGCGCCAGTTCACGGTCTTCCTTCAGCGTTTCGGTGACGCTGCGGCCGAGCGGGTGGATCGGCATGGTGAAGAAGCCGAGATCCATTAGCGGGGGTCCATCGATCAGGTTCCAGTATCAGGCGGCAAGCGCGGCGGGTACGGCGTACCGGCCGTTGCCATAAATGAGGGGGGCGCCATCGGCGAAGGCGAAATGCTCGACCTCGCCGATAAACAGCAGATGGTCGCCGAGCTCGATCAGCCGGTTGGTGCGGCATTCGAAGCTGGCGAGGACATGGTTGAAGACCGGGGCGCCGCCGCGGCCGGGGCGCCAGTCGAGCCCGTCGAAACGGTCGTCATCGGGCGAGGCCGAGGGGCGGGCGAAGCGATCGCCGAGCGGGCGCTGCTCGGCAGTGAGGACGTTGACGGCGAAATGGGCGGCGTTGCTGAACGCCTGGCGCTGGGCCGAGGCGAGGCGCAGGCTCCACAGCACCAGCGGCGGATCGAGCGACAGCGACGAGAAGCTGTTGGCGGTGAGGCCGAGGTTGCGGCCATCGGGGGCCCGGGCGGTGATGACGGTGACGCCGGTGGCGAAGCGACCGAGCGCGGTACGCAACGCCCCCGTGTCGACACTTGTGTCGACGGCGGTGCCGTCGGCAATTTTCGTCTCCCGCTCCATCCGCTTTGGTTATCGAACGATCGACCGCAATCAAAAATGATTTATGATTGTGGAATGCATCAGTATTGTTGATAGAGCGGCCTATGCGTGCACTCGAACTTTTCATCGCCGCCTATGAGGAGCGGTCATTCACCCAGGCGGCGTTGCGCGAGGGGGCGACACAATCGGGCGTGTCCCAGCATGTCCGCAACCTCGAGGCGCGGCATGGGGTGCTGCTGTTCCGCCGCGAGCGCGGGCGGGTGCTGCCGACGCCGGCGGCCGATGTATTCTACCAGCATTGCCTGGCGGCGCTGCGGGCCAGCGACCATGCCTTTCAGCGGCTGCGGCAGTTTTCCTACGGCCTGTCCGGCGAGGCGCGGCTGGGGCTGATGCCGACGATGAACGCGGCCGGGCTGGCGCCGGCGCTGATGCAGTTTCGCCACCGCCATCCGAACGTGAAGGTGAGCGTGACCGAGGCCTATAGCGCGGCGCTGATCCATGCGCTGCTGGCCGGCGAATTGGATGTGGCGGTGGTGCCGGCAATGCCGGCGGTGCAGGGGCTGCGGATCACGCCGTTCATGACGACGCCCGAAATGATGGTGCGGGCGCGGCGGCCGGGTGAGGATGGCGGCGACAATGAGGGCGAGGGGCCGGTGCGGCCGGCGGCGCTGGGGCCGTTGAAGCTGGTGCTGCCCGGGGTGGCCAATGTGCGGGCGCAGACGGTGCGCTCCTATCTGGTGGCGCAGGGGGCGGAGATTGCCGAGGTGATCGAGATGAACTCGATGATGGGGACGCTCGACCTGATCGCGCGGTCCGACTGGTGCGCGATTCTGCCGGCGCTGCTGATGGCGACGCGGACCTATGGCGATGTCTTCGAGGTAAGGCCGCTCGACCCGCCGATGGCGCTGGAGCTGGTGATGGTCGAATCGGCGGCGGCGGCGCTGTCGCCGCCGGCGGAGGCGTTCTGCGAGGTGCTGCGCGAGAGCTGCGAGGGGCTGCTGGCCGCCTGAACGGGGCGGACTGATGGGGGGAAGCAGGAAAAATGATTTGCCCGCCGGCCGGGGCGGGGGAAGACTGGCGCAATGGATGACAATCGGGATGACGGGAAGCGGCTGGGGCTGGTGCTGGCACCGGGGCCGGCGGGGCGGTGCGACGACTTTCGGGTCGGCGGGGCGGTGGTCGATCATGACCCGCTGAGCGGGCTGTGGCGGATGTGGTATTATTGTCGGGACCGGACGATGGCCGGCCCGCCGCCGCTGGGCAGCGGGCGGATCGCGCTGGCGACGTCGCGCGACGGGGTGCGCTGGACGCGGTTCGACGGCGACGAGGCCGGCGGCGCGGTGTTCGCGCCGAGCGGCGTGGCCGGGGATTTCGACGCCCTGCACGTGGGGCTGACCGATGTGACGCGCGGCGCGGGCGAATGGCTGATGTGGTATTTCGCCGGCGGCGACGATGTGCGGACCTCCACCAACAAGGCGATCGGCGCGATGGCCGGGATCGGCATGCGGCCCGGGCTGGCGCGCAGCCCGGACGGGGTCCACTGGACGCGGGTGCGGGGGAAGGCCGGGGGTGGCGGGCTGATCGATTATGCGGCCGACCGGCTCTATGCGAGCTGGCCCAATGTGTTCTGGGACGGGCGGCGGTTCGTGATGCAGCTGACGGTGCCGAGCCTCGATATCGCCGATTATGATACCGATGTGTTCGTGTCCGATGACGGGATCGACTGGACGCCGCTGGGGCCGCTGCAATGGGCTGCCGGTCGCTGGGACTGGAACCGCGGCGGGATGGTGACGCGGCAGGTGCTGGCCAATCCGTTGCGGACAGGGCGGCGGTGGCTGATGATCTATACCGGGCTCGATGCCCATC
>NZ_JBIMKZ010000104.1:6846-7965 GCF_051860865.1 Polymorphobacter sp.
GGAGCATCGCCGCGGCGGACTCGGACGACGGGCTGGTCTGGCATCATCTCGGCGACGGGCCGTTTTTCACCGTCGGCGCCAGGGGGGCGTGGGACGACTTCGGGGTGGCGGCGAACCGGCTGGTGGCGGTGGGCGACCGGCTTTATCTCTATTACTACGGCTTCCAGACATTGGGCAGCGAGGGGCTGCGCGGGATCGGCCTGGCAACAGGGCCAGTCGATGACCTGGGCGGGCTGGTGCGGGTGAGGGGAACGGCATGAGCGGTGTTTTGAGCGGACAGGTGGCGCTGGTGACCGGGGCGTCCGGCGGCATCGGCAGTGCGGCGGCGCGGGCGCTGGCACGCGAAGGGGCGCTGGTGGGGGTGCATGCGTTCCGCAACCACGCGGGCGCGGCGGCGACGGTGGCGGCGATCACCGAGGCCGGCGGGCAGGCAGTGGCGCTGTCCGGCGACTGCGCGGTGGCGGCGGATGCTGAGGCGATGGTGGCGGCGCTGGTCGCGGCGTTCGGGCGGGTCGACATATTGGTCAATTGTGCGGGAGCGGCGCCGAAGCAGCCGTTCGGCGAAGTGACGGCCGAGGGTTTCACGGCGATGATGAACGACAATCTGCTGTCGGCGCTGCTAATGATGCAGGCGGTGGTGGCGACGTTCGGCGAGCGCGGCGGGCGGATCGTCAATGTCTCGTCGAACCTGGCCTATGGGCCGATGCCGGGAATCGTGCCCTATTGCGCGGCCAAGGCGGCGCTGTCGACGATGACCCAGGGGTTTGCGCGCGAGCTGGCCGGACGGAACATTGCCATCAATGCGGTGGCGCCGGGCGCGACCGAGACGCCGATGACTGAATGGATCCCCGATGACATGCGCGCCGGTATCGCGGCGGCGACACCGCTGGGGCGGCTGGGGCAACCGGCGGATATTGCCGACATCATCGTGTTCCTGGCGTCGCCGGCGGCGCGCTGGGTGAACGGGCGGACGATCATCGCCGACGGGGGGCTGGTTTAGGCGGGTATCGAGATTCATGAGAAAATAGCCGCCGCCGGTAACAGAAAGTGCCTCCGGCGGCTGGCGCCGCAGGCCCCAGACCCCAATTATCTAGTTGATCGCGCAGGACCGTCTGTTGT
>NZ_JBIMKZ010000105.1:0-7954 GCF_051860865.1 Polymorphobacter sp.
CCTGGACCGAGGTGGGCGGCGAACTGCTGACCATTGAGGCGGTGACCGTGCCCGGCAAGGGCATCGTCAAGACCACCGGCAAGCTCGGCGACGTGATGACTGAGTCGATTTCGGCGGCGCTGAGCTTCGTCCGCGCCCGTTCGGCCCATTACGGCATCAAGCCGTCGGTGTTCGAGAAAAAGGACATCCACGTCCATGTCCCCGAGGGCGCCACCCCCAAGGATGGCCCGTCGGCCGGCATCGCCATGGTTACGGCGATCGTCTCGACCCTGTCCGGCATCCCCATCCGCAAGGATGTGGCGATGACCGGCGAGGTGACGCTGCGCGGCCGCGTGCTTCCGATCGGCGGCCTCAAGGAGAAGCTGCTGGCGGCGCTGCGCGGCGGCATAACCACCGTGCTCATCCCGGCCGAGAACGAGAAGGACCTGGCGGAAATCCCCGCCAATGTCACCGAAGGGCTGAAGATCATCCCTGTCAGCCATGCCGATGAGGTGCTGGCGGTAGCCTTGACGCTGCCGCTCGCCCCCATCGAATGGAGCGAGGCCGATGAGCTTGCCGCCCTGCCGCAGCCCGCAGTGCCGGGGCCTGCCATCCGGCACTGACGCGGCCTGCCTTTCACGCTGACCGCCTCGTCAGCTTTTGGAGCCGGCTTTTGGGCTGGCGAGGCGGAAGCGAGTGTGCAATTCTGCGCGCTTGCGTGTGATGGGGGAGCCAGGAATGCGGGGGGACTGGAATGAATAAGCAGGATCTGGCCGGCCATTTGTCGGCGCGCACAGGATTGACCCGCGATGCCGTCGCTGGCGTGATCGACGCGATGCTTGATGAGATCACCAAGGCCTTGTCGCGGGGCGAGGAGGTTCGGCTGGTTGGCTTCGGTAATTTCGTCGTCGCCGAGCGCAAGGCCACAACCGGCCGCAACCCCCGCACCGGCGAGCCGATGGACCTCGATCCCTGCCTGATGCCGAAGTTCCGGGTCGGGCGTAATCTCAAGGACGCCTGCAACCGCGCCCTTCCGGTCTGAGCGCCACAAAGCCGCTTTACTTGCGGCCGGCCCTCGCCTAATTCCCCCGTTCCGCCCGGTGGCGGCGTGGGCGCATAGCTCAGTGGTAGAGCACTGTGTTCACACCGCAGGGGTCGCAGGTTCAAACCCTGCTGCGCCCACCATGCCGCCACCGGCCGGCGAAACCCCATAAGTTGCTCTTGTTGCCGTGCGATCGTTGGACGGCGATCCGTCGATTTGCTACAGGTTCCCCTGTTCAGCTTCACCATCTCTGGTGACCCTGGCAAGACCGCAAGGAGCCCGTCGATGAGCAAGAGCAAGAAGAGCGAAAAGTCGGCCAGCCTGCAGCTGGGTATTTCGGAAGACCAGCGCGTCGAGATCGCCAATGGTCTTTCCCGCCTGCTCGCCGATACCTACACGCTCTATTTGAAGACCCATAATTTTCACTGGAACGTCAAGGGGCCGATGTTCAATTCGCTCCACCTGATGTTCGAAGGCCAGTACACCGAACTGGCGCTCGCCGTGGACCAGATTGCCGAGCGGATCCGCGCCCTGGGCGAACCGGCGCCGGGCAGCTATTCGGCCTATGCCAAGCTGTCGTCGATCAAGGAAGCCGAGGGCGTTCCGGAAGCCATGGAGATGGTCCGCATCCTGGCTGAGGACCAGCTGGCCGTCGTCCGCACCGCCCGCGCCGTGTTCCCGGCCGCCGATGCCGCGCATGACGAGCCGACCGCCGACATGCTCACCCAGCGCATGCAGGTCCATGAGAAGACCGCCTGGATGCTCCGCGCCACGCTCGGCTGAAAACCGGTCCTCAGCCCCGGCGGGCGTAATTGGCTTCCACCCAGGCACGGTAGCTGCCGTCCATGATCGCCCGCCACCATTGTTCCTGCGCCAGATACCAGGCCAGCGTGTCGGCAAAGCCGGTGGTGAAGTCATGCACCGGCGCATAGCCGAGTTCGGCCCTGGCTCGGCTGCAATCGATCGCATAGCGCCGGTCGTGGCCGGGCCGGTCGGCGACAAAGGTTTTCAGGCTGTCGCTCGGCCGGCCCTGCGCCGCCGGCGCCTCCGGAAACCGCGCCGCCAGCCCGGGATCGCCGGCAAAGGCCGTATCGACGGCGGCGCACAGCGTATCGATCACCCGCAGGTTCGGCAGCTCGACACCGCCGCCGATGCAATAGGTCTCCCCGGTCCGGCCCCGCCGCAGCACGGCCTCGATCCCCCGGCAATGATCCTCGACATGCAGCCAGTCGCGCACCTGTTGGCCATCGCCGTAGATCGGCAGCGCCCGGCCATGCAGCGCATTGATCAGGAACAGCGGGATCAGCTTTTCCGGAAACTGGTAGGGGCCATAATTGTTCGAGCAGTTGGAAGTGGTCACTTCCAGCCCATAAGTATGGTGCCAGGCGCGGACCAGATGATCCGATCCCGCCTTGCTCGCCGCATAAGGGCTGTTCGGCGCATAGGGCGTGGTCTCGCGGAAGGGCGGGTCGTTCGGCCCCAGAGTGCCGAACACCTCGTCGGTCGAGACATGGTGGAAACGATGCGCGGTGCCGGAACCGGCCAGCCAGACCGCGCGCGCCGCGGCCAACAAACTCATCGTGCCAAGGATATTGGTATCGACGAACGCCGCCGGCCCATGGATCGAGCGATCGACATGGCTTTCAGCGGCAAAGTGCACGAGCGTGTCGATCTCATGCTCGCGCAGCAGCATCTCGACCAGCGCCTGGTCGCGGATGTCTCCCACCACCAGCTCCGCCCGGCTGCCCGCAAGGCTCTGCGGATTGCCGGCATAGGTCAGGCTGTCGAGCACGATGATCCGCGCCTCGGGCCAGGCCCGTTCCCAATGGTGGACGAAATTCGCGCCGATGAAGCCGGCGCCACCGGTCACCAGCAGCGCCTTTGGATCGAAACTCATGCCATCATCTCACGCAGGCAGGCGCGCAGTTCGGTGCGCCAATGGTCCGGCTGGCCGGTGATTGCCCAGGTCGCGGTCTTGTCGAGCACGCCATAATGGGGCCGCGCCGCCGGCGTCGGATAATCGGCGGTCATGATCGCCCGCACCGGCACCGGCTGGGCCAGCAGCCCGAGCGCCAGCGCTTCCTCCTGAATCGCTACGGCGAAATCATGCCAGCTAGCGACGCCCGCATCGGTGAAATGGTGCAGCCCGGTCGCCCGTGCGCCGACCAGCGCCCAGATCGCGCGGGCAAGGCTGGCGGCATGGGTCGGCGTGCCGATCTGGTCGCTGACCACGGCCAGCTCGGGCCGTTCGGCCATCAGCCGCAACATGGTCCGCACGAAGTTCCCTCCCTGCGCCGCATAGACCCAGGCAGTGCGGACGACCAGCGCGCGCGGATTGGCCAGCGCCGCCAATTCCCCGGCACGCTTGGTGGCGCCATAGACACTCAGCGGGTTCGGTCGCGCCTCGGGCGGGATGGGCCGATGCGCAGTGCCATCGAAGACGAAGTCGGTGCTGATCTGCACCAGCGCCGGCGCCTGCGTCGCCAGATACTCGACTGCCGTGGCATTGATAAGCCGCGCCCTGACCGCATCCGCCTCGGCCTTGTCGACCGCAGTGTAGGCGGCGGCGTTGATCACCAGATCAGGCTTGTGAACGCCAATCGCTGCCGCCACCGCGCCCTCGTCGGTGATGTCGAATTCGGCCTCGGGCGGTGCGACAACACTATGCGCGGCCGGAGCCGTCGCTTGAAGTGCCCGCCCGAGCTGGCCGCCACTGCCGGCAATCAGGATCTTCACGCAAACACCTCGGCGTCGGCCAGGGCAGGGGCAGCCTGGTCTTTGGCGGAAAGCTGCAGCGGCACGCCCGCGTCGGGCCAGTCGATGCCGATCACCGGATCATTCCACGCCAGCGATCGGTCCGATGCCGGGTCATAATGGCTGGTGCACTTGTACTGGAAGTCCGCCGTCTCGCTCAGCGTCAGAAAGCCATGGCCGAACCCCGGCGGAATCCATAGCATCTCCATCGTCTCTTCGGAGAGCGTCGTCCCCCACCAGCGGCCGAAATGCGGCGATCCGCGCCGCAGGTCGACCGCGACATCGAACACCGCGCCGCGCGCCACCCGCACCAGCTTCCCCTGCGGATCGGCCAGCTGATAATGCAATCCGCGCAGCACGCCCCGCGCAGACCGGCTGTGATTGTCCTGCACAAAGGCGATGTCGAGGCCGGCATCCGCCATCGTCCGGGCGTTCCAGCTTTCCAGGAAAAAGCCGCGCGCATCCCCGAACAGCTTCGGCCGCAGCCGCAACACGCCCGGCAAGCCTGTCTCGATGATCTCCATCTAGCGGCGCTGCTCGCGGCAAGGCTCGCTCGGCCGTCGCATCGGGGCCAGCGGCAGGAAACGCGTATCGATGATCATGCGATCCTCCGGACTCAGCGCGCGGTGTCGAGCTGGCGCAACAAATAGTCACCATAGCCCGATTTGCGCAGCGGCGCAGCAATCCGCTCGAGCTGCTCGGCGTCGATGAACCCCTGCCGCCAGGCAATCTCCTCGGGGCAGCAGATCTTCAGCCCCTGCCGCTCCTCGACGATCCGCACATAAAGCCCGGCATCGAGCAGCGAGGCATGGGTGCCGGTGTCGAGCCAGGCAAAGCCGCGGCCCATTAGTTCCACCTCGAGCTGGCCTGCATCGAGATACAGACGGTTGAGGTCAGTGATCTCGAGTTCCCCTCGGGCCGAAGGCCGGATATCGCGCGCCAGCCGCGCCGCCTCGCCGTCATAGAAATACAGGCCGGTGACGGCGTATCGGGATTTGGGCGCGAGCGGCTTCTCCTCGATGCTGATCGCCCGGCCGGCGGCATCGAAGGCCACCACGCCATAGGCCTCGGGGTTGCTGACCATATAGCCGAAAACACTGGCCCCCTCGGTGCGGGCATCGGCGCGGGCGAGCAGTTCCGGCAGCCCATGGCCGTAGAAGATATTGTCGCCCAGGATCAGCGCACTCGGCCGATCGCCGACAAAATCCGCGCCGATATGATAGGCCTGCGCCAGCCCCTTGGGTTCGGGCTGGATGGCATAGTGAAAGGCCATGCCCCAGTCGCCGCCATCGCCCAGCAACGCCTGGAACGCGGGCTGGTCGGCCGGTGTGGTGATGATCATGACCTCGCGGATGCCGGCCAGCATCAGCACCGACAACGGATAATAGATCATCGGCTTGTCATAGACCGGCATCAGCTGCTTGGAGACCGGGCGGGTGAGCGGATACAGCCGCGTCCCCGATCCGCCGGCGAGGATGATCCCCTTCCGTCGGCTGTCCGTGCGATGTTCCGGGTCAACGCTCATAAGCACTCCTGGCTGGCGCCCAGACGGCCCCGTGCAGCGTGCACCGCGATAAACGGGCGACCCTCATCCGGCAACCACGTTTACGAGTTGTGAAGCCTTTGCTGGATCAGTCAGCCGCGACCGGCGCCGGCGTCGGTGTGGCATCGACGGCAGGCGATGGGGCAGCGGCAGCCGCGGCCGGTACCGGCGCCTTGGCGCCTTCGAGCAACTTCATGTCCGGCGCGCCATAGCCCTTGGCGTAGACGATCTTGGCCTTGTACGCCTCTTTCCACTTCTCCAGTTCGCTCGCCAGACGCTTCTGCACGGCCTGCTGCTGGAGGACCGCCTGGGCATAGCCGATGGCCTTCTCGCCGGTGAACGGCTGGCTCTTGGTCGCGGTCACATTGTTGATGAACACCACCGGCCCGGCGGCATTGGGCGGCTGGTCGATAAACATGAAAGGCTCGGCATTGTTGGCGCTGGTCAGCCGGACGATCTCGCTGGTCAGCGCCGGGTTAATCAGCAAGGTATCAATCTGCTGCGGCGCGCGGCGGAACTCGATATTGGCGTCCATCAGGATGCTCTCGACATCGGCCATCGTCTTCGCATCCTTGATCGGAAGCCGATCGAAGTTGCTGGGCCGCAGGAACTGGATCTGATCGAGCGTGAACAGCTTGCGGTCGCCGAACACCTGGGGGTTTTCGGCAATGAACTTCTGCGCCGCCTCGCGCGTCGGCTGCGGCACCTTGCTTTGCAGATTCGCCTGCAGCGCCTGCACCAGCAGGCCTTCTTCGGCGCGCGTCCGTGCCAGCAGGAACTGCGGACTGCTGTCCAGCTTCAGCAGCCGGCCTTCATTGGCCAGCATCTTGCGCTCGATGACCCGGGCCAGCGCCACCTGCTCGATCAGCTTGCGCGGCGCATCCTGGTTGGCGCGCATCATCGTCAGCTCGGCGTTCAGCTCGTGAATCGTCACGTCCTTGCCGTCGACCGTGGCCACGACCTGTCCCTCAGGGGCCTTTTCCTTGTCGCCGCAGCCGGCAAGCGCGAGCATGGCGACGGCACTGCAGACCAGGGATGTGCGAAGGGTGGACATCGTGCGGCATTCCTCAGAAGCAAAGCGACGGTTGTGACGGACCGAATTGGTCCCCCGGAGATACGGCTTCACTTACGGCGAATACGGTCTGGCGAAAAGAGCCCTTAACAACCCCTTTGCTTTTGATGGCTGCCCCCGCAGCAGCCGCCGCCCCACCAGCGCCATGGTCAGGGCCCAATGCGCCGGCAGCAGCCAGGGATAATGCGTCCGGGTGAAGGCGAGGCGTGACCGGCTGAGCCAGTAATCGGCCAGGTTGCTCCGGGCGCCCTTGATGCTCGACGAACCGATCGAGCCGCCCTCCTTGTGCCAGACCGTGGCCCCCGCCGCAAAGCCCACGCCCAGCGGCTGGCGATGCCGACGGTTGCGCACCGCCCAGTCGATCTCCTCATAATAAAGGAAATAGCGGTCCTCCATCAGACCGATCCTATCGAGGAAACGCCGGCTCACCGCCAAGCTGGCGCCAAGCACGAAATCGGTCTGCCGCGCGATCGATTCGGCGTCGAACGGCTCGGCGGCGTCGCGCCCGAAACCGATGCCCGCGGACTGGCCGGTGAGCGGGGAGAATCGGCTGCCGTTCAGCACCTGCACACGGTTGGGCTGATGGTAAAAGCGGACCACCGTGCCGCACAGCCCGATCTCCGGCCGCCCCGCCATATGGCCGGCAAGCGCCGCCACCGTATCGGGCGCAATCACCGTATCGTTGTTGAGCAGCCAGAAACAGTCGATTTCCGGCACCGCCTGCAGCAGCCGCAGCCCGACGTTGTTGCCGCCGGCGAACCCCAGATTGCCCCCCGAAGCCGCCAGCGTCAGCCCCGGCCCCGCGCGCGCACTGGGGGCATGCGCCGCCTCGGCGTCAAGAACCGTCAGGGACAGCGGCTTGGCAACAGGCGGCGTCATCAAAGGCGCCATGGCGGCAGCCGCTGGTTCCGCCATCCGCTCGCCCCTGGCCCATTCGGCGATCTTCTCCATCGATCCGTCCGCTGAGGCATTGTCGACGACGACGACGCGAACGGGATGCGAACTGCGAAACACCGATTCCAGGCATTCGATCGTGTCCTGCCAGCGGTTCCAGTTGACCAGCACGATGCCGACGGGGGCAGGGAGCGCCGCCGTCATCCGCGCGTCCAATATTCGCCCGCCGTCAGCGCCGTGCTGGCGGCCGCGGAAAAGCTCTGGCGGGCGCGCCACAGCCGCAGCCTGGCGAGCACGGCGAGGCCACGCAGCCGGTTGGCCAGGCCGCGCAACCGCGGGCTGGTCAGCAACCGCACGCTGTCGACGGGAATCGAGGCGATCAGCGCGAGGCTGAACGCATGCCAGCGCCACATCGGCCGCCCGGCGGCCCGGTGCTCGGCGAGCGCATGGGCGATATGGCGCTGCCATTTGCGCTGAAGCTCGGCAAAGCTGGTCCGGCCGGGATGATAGATCCGCATCGCATCGACATAGCGGACCCGGTAGCCCTTGGCCGTGGCCCGGGTGCCCCAGTCCTTGTCCTCGGCAATGTCAATCCCGCCGAAGGGTCCTACATCGGCCAGCACGCGCACAGTCGTCGCCAGGTTGCCGGTGCCGGAAAACCCGAGTTTTT
>NZ_JBIMKZ010000106.1:0-7162 GCF_051860865.1 Polymorphobacter sp.
TGCGGCTGTTCGATGCCGCACTCGCCGCCAGCGCCGACGCACCCGATCCCCGCGCCGCCCAATGGCGCCGCGATGCCCAGGCGCTGCGCCGCAAATGGTCGGGCCAGGCCTTTGCGCTTGTCCGCGAATCGGGCCTGGACCCCGCCACCGGCATCGCCACCGGCCCGTTGCTCGGCGCCAGCCAGAGCGGCTTCTCGGTCGCCTATACGCCCAGCCCGCTCGCCCGCCGGCCGCTGGCCGCCATCGCCCGCGTCAACGCCGCCACCGACGCCAATGGCCGTACCGACAATCGCACCGCCCAGGCCGCCTTCGGTGTCCGCTGGCAGGCCACCCCCGCCGTCGCCATCAGCGCCGAGCGGCTGGTGTCGCTCGGCGATCTTGCCCGCGATGACTGGCTGCTGCGGCTCAGCGCCGGCACCAGCCGCCGCCTGCGCGCCCGCGGCATGGCGCTGGACGCCGATGCCTATGGCGAAGTCAGCCTGCTCGGCAACGGCGACCTCGTCGGCGCCGGCCAGGCACGTGCCCTCACCCCGATCCTCAGCCGCCCGGTGTCGATCGCCGCTGGCCTCGGCGCTTGGGGCAGCGTCCAGAAGGCCGGCCCGCTCACCATCGGCCGGCTCGATCTCGGCCCAAGCGCCGTGATGCGCCTCGGCCAGGGCCGCTTCGGCTTCGAGATCGCCGCCGATTACCGTCAGCGGCTGGCCGGCAACGCCGAGCCCGGCAGCGGCCCCACGGTCACCCTCAGCACCAGCTTCTGACCGTCCCACGGGTTCAGCCCCCCGCGACCGTCATCGCGAGGGGCCAGGCCCTCCCCGCCTAACCCGTATCTAACCCCGGTCCTGGGCGATCCGCCGTCGCGTGCCGAGAATTCGCAAGCTGGCACGCAGATGCAATTGCCCGATGATCTCGTTGATGATGTTCATCCCCTCGAGCGCCATGTCCGCCGCCTCGGCCTCGCCGACATTGCCGGCCAGATGCCCGAAGAACAATTTCATCTCCTGCGCCACCACCCAGTCGATCAGCTCGACATAAAAGCCCATATGTGCCGGCAGAAAGCCGTTGCGGCTCGAAAAGCCGAGATCGACCAGCCGCTTCAACGTCATTAGCAGCTTCACGTCGCGCCCCGAGACCCGGCCCTCGTCATCGACGCTGATCATGCCGATGGCGATATACCCCTCCGCGGTCCCCGGCTCCATCTCCAGCCGCGCCTCCACATCGGCCAGAAGTTCCGGTGCCTGCACGCCGCCGACCCGCGCCGCGAGCATGGCATCGAGCATCGGGAACGCGTCCGGCGCCAGCCAGCGGTCGCCATCGTCGGCATCGAGCACCGACTTGATCACCGCCAGCGGCAGGAACAACTCTTCCTGCAGGCGCTTGATCGCCTTCAGCCGCCTGACATGCTCCTCGCTGTAGAAGGCGGAATTGCGGCTGGCGCGTTCAGGCTCGGGCAACAGACCTTCGCGAATATAGAAACGGATCGTCTCCCGCCCCACCCCGCTCGTCTTTTCCAATTCCTTCATGCGCATAGGCAGCGCATATCAGATCGGGCGGAGTGAGGAAAAGCGTCGAACATGGTGAAGATTTAACAATGCAGGCCTTCGCCACCCTCCTCGATGCCTTGCTGTTCACCGGCAGCCGCAACGCCAAGCTGCGGCTGATCGGCGACTATCTGCGTACCACGCCCGATCCGGATCGCGGCTGGGCGCTCGCCGCGCTGACCGGCGGCCTCGATCTCAAGGCGGTCCAGCCGAGCCTGCTCAAGGCGCTGATCTCGGCGCGGCACGACCCGGTACTGTTCGCCCTCAGCCATGATTTCGTCGGCGACATGGCCGAAACCATCTCGCTGCTCTGGCCCCTGCCCGAGACGCCGATGCCGCCACCGCCCAGCCTCGACAGCGTGGTGAGAACCCTCGCCACGCTCGGCCGGGCCGAGGCCCCCGCCACCGTCGCGGCTTTGCTCGACAGCCTGGATGCCCAGGGCCGCTACGCCTTTATCAAGCTCGCCACCGGGTCGTTGCGCGTCGGCGTCTCGGCCCGGCTCGCCAAGACCGGCTTCGCCCAGGCCTTCGGCCTCGATGTCGAGGCGGTCGAGGAAGTCTGGCACGCCCTCGCCCCGCCCTATCCGACCTTGTTCGCCTGGGCGGAAGGCCATGCGCCCGCGCCGGTCGCCGGCGATCTCCCCGTCTTCCGGCCGTTCATGCTCGCCCATCCGCTAGAGGCCGACAGCCTCGATCTCGCCACCCATGCCGCCGAATGGAAATGGGACGGCATTCGCGTCCAGCTCGTCCATGCCGGCGGCCAGACCCGCCTCTACAGCCGCTCGGGCGACGACATTACCCACAGCTTCCCCGATGTCGCCGCCGCCTTCGCCACGCCGGCCACGCTCGACGGTGAGCTGCTCGTGCGCGGCACTGCCCAGGGCGGCGAGGCCGCCAGCTTCAACGCCCTGCAGAAGCGCCTCGGCCGCAAGACCCCCGCCGCAAAACTGATCGCCGAAGCCCCGGCCTTCGTCCGCCTCTATGACGCCCTGTCGATCGCCGGCGAGGACCTGCGCCCGCTGCCCTGGCACGCCCGCCGCGCGGCGCTCGAAGCCCTGATGCCGGCGCTCGATCCGGAGCGGTTCGACCTGTCCACCCTTGTCGAGGCGCCGGACTGGCCGAGCCTGGCCGCGCTCCGGGACAGCGCCCGCGATGCCAGCATCGAGGGCCTGATGCTCAAGCATCGCGACAGTGCCTACGTCGCCGGCCGCCGCGTCGGTCTCTGGTACAAATGGAAACGCCAGGCGCTTACCGCCGATTGCGTGCTGATGTACGCCCAGCGCGGCCACGGCAAGCGGTCGAGCTTCTACAGCGATTTCACCTTCGGCGCCTGGCACGAGGACGGCACGCTGCTGCCGGTCGGCAAGGCCTATTCCGGCTTCACCGATGCCGAATTGAAGGATCTCGATCGCTGGGTGCGCGCCCATACCACCGCCCGCTTCGGCCCGGTCCGCGAGGTCGAGAAAAGCTATGTCGTCGAGGTCGCTTTCGATTCGGTCCATGTCTCCAGCCGCCACAAGTCCGGCCTGGCCATGCGCTTTCCCCGCTTCCACCGCCTGCGACCGGACAAACCGGCCCATGAAGCCGACACCATCGACAGCCTGCGCCGACTGGCGACCTGACCACTATCGACCGGCCAATATCAACGCCGGCGATGCATGATTTTCGACGGCGCGGCAGAAGATCCACTCTACCAGCCCAGCGCGACTATCCATACACAAGAATAATTCCAACCATATCTATGGTTGAAACCAAATCTATCCGCCGGCAAAGCCTTTCTGTGATTGCCTACTAATCAAGTAGGAATACCCTGCCGCCACAACGACAGCGGGAGACAGGGATGCGCATCACTTCACACCGGCATGGGATCGCCCTCGGCGCCATGGCCATCGCCCTCGCGCCCATGCCGGGCCAGGCGCAGACCGCCGAGCCACAGCGCGCCGATGCCCAGGTCGCCGCCGCGCCCGCAGACGGCGAGATCCTCGTCACCGCCCGGCGCCGCGCCGAAAATGTCCAGGACGTGCCCGTCGCCATTTCGGTGGTCAACGGAGAAGCGCTTGATGCCAGGGGGGTGTTCAACATCAACCGGCTGACCCAGCTCCAGCCATCGCTGCAATTCTATTCCACCAACCCGCGCAACACCTTCATCAACATTCGCGGCATCGGCGCGCCCTTCGGCCTCACCAACGACGGGTTCGAGCAGGGCGTCGGCATCTATATCGACCAGGTTTATTACAACCGCATCGCCTCGGCGACGCTGGACTTTGTCGACGTCGACCAGATCGAAGTTCTGCGCGGTCCGCAGGGCACGCTCTATGGCAAGAACACCACCGCCGGCGCCATCAACATCACCACCCGCCCGCCCAGCTTCGATTTCGAGGGCAAGGCCGAGATCTCGCTCGGCAACTATAATTTCAAGCAGGGCAAGGCCTCGGTCTCCGGCCCGCTGACCGACAAGCTCGCGGCCCGTATCAGTGCGACGGTGACCGATCGCCAGGGCACCATCGAGAATGTCGCCACCAACCAGTTCGTCAACTCGATCGACAATATGGGCGTCCGCGGCGCCCTGCTGTGGAAGCCGACCGACACGCTCAGCATCACGCTGGCCGGTGACTATAATGTTCAGGATCCGATCTGCTGCGTCCAGATCTATGCCGGTGTCGGCACCACCCAGCGCCCGCTCAACCGCCAATATGCCGCGCTCACCGCGCGTTTCCCCGGCTACCAGGTCCCGAGCACCAATCCTTTCGATCGCGTCACCGACCTCGACGCCGAGATCCGGGCCCGCAACGAGCACGGTGGCGCGTCGCTGCTGCTGCAATGGGACTTGGGTCGCGGCACGCTGACCTCGGTCAGCGCCTGGCGCTATTGGGACTGGACGCCGGCCAACGACCGCGATTTCACCGGCCTGCCCGTCTACACCAAGGTCAACAACCCCACCAAGCAGAGCCAGTATACGCAGGAACTGCGCTACAATTACGAAGCCGAGCGCGTCAATTTCGTCGTTGGCGCCTTCGGTTTCCACCAGAAGATCCGGACCAGCGGCATCCAGGAAACCGGTCCTGCCGGCAGCGCCTGGCTCCTCAACCCAACCAGCGCCCTGTCGAACAACCCGGCCGTGCTCAACGGCCTCACCGCCGTCAACGACATCCGGCTGGACAACACCAGTGTCGCCGTCTTCGGCAAGCTCAACTGGAAAGCGACCGACAGGCTCACCATCTCGCCCGGCATCCGCGTCAACTATGACAAGAAGGACGGCCTCTACGATTCGGTCGTCACCGGCATCGCGTCCAATGGCACCCGCCAGCTGGTCACCAACGACACCACACACCCCTCCTACAATGATCCCTGGACGGCGGCGCAGCGCGGTCTCCAGGCCTCGCAGTTCTTCGAGGTGCCCTTCAGCGCCTGGAATCTCTCCTACGACCTCAACATCGCCTATGCTCTCACCGAGGACGTCAACGCCTATGCCACCTATGCCCGGTCGTTCAAGACCGGCGGCGTCAACCTGAACGGCGTGCCCAGCCTGCCCAACGGTCTGCCGGCGCTCGATGTCGCTGTCATCGATCCGGAAAAGGTCAATCACTTCGAGCTCGGCCTCAAGACCCAGTTCTGGGATCGCCGGGCCACGCTCAACCTCGCCGCCTTCTGGACCGAGATCGACGATTTCCAGGCCAGCGTGATCAGCAACATCAGCGGCAGCAACGTGCTGCGCGGCTATCTGGCCAATGCCGACAAGGTGCGGTCACGCGGCGTGGAGGCGGACTTCTCGGTTCGCCCGTCGGACCGGTTCAGCGCCTATGCCAGCGGTGCCTTCACCGATGCAAAGTTCACCCGCTTCACCAACGCCCCCTGCCCCCCGGAACTCGCCGGAGGCGGCAGTGGAACACCACCGGGACCGGCCGCCACGCCGGGCGCCAACAGCCCGGTCAACTGCGATGTGTCGGGCTCGGTACTGCCCGGCATTTCCAAATGGGCTTTTTCATGGGGGGGCGAATACAACATCCCCGCCGCTCTTCTCGGCCAGGAAGGCGAGGTTTATTTCGGCTATGACGGGAACTACCGCTCCAGCTTCTCGTCCAACGCCTCGCCCTCGATCTACACCAACATCGACGGCTATTCGCTGCACAACTTCCGCCTCGGCTACCGCACCGAAAAGGTCGACATCTTCGGCTGGGCGCGAAATGCCTTCCAGCAAAACTATTTCGAATCGCTGGCGGTCACCCCCGGCAACACCGGCCTGATCTCCGCACAGCTCGGCGACCCGCGCACCTTCGGCGGCACCATCAAGTTCAACTTCTGATCGCTCAGGGCCGGCCACGGCCGGCCCGTCAGACCCGGCCCGTCAGCTTTTGCCGCGAGACCGCCGCTCCCCCCGCCGGTTGCCGCTGGTGGACGAAGACAGCCGCCGCACCTTCGGCTTGGCCGCGGCCACCGGCTGCGGCGCCTCGACGATCGGCGCGCCATTGGCCAGGTCGAAGCCGAGCAGCGCGAAGCTGTCGGCCATATGCCCCGGCAGTTCGGCGGTCACGTCGATCTTGCCGCCGCCCGGCGCGCCGATCACCAGCCGCCGTGCATGGAGATGCAGCTTGCGGCTGATCCCGCCGGTCAGGAACGCTTCCTTGCCGCCATATTTGGCGTCGCCTGCCAGCGGATGCCCCATCGCGGCGGCATGGACGCGGATCTGGTGGGTCCGCCCGGTCAGCGGCATGAATTCCACCCAGGCGGCGCGGCCGGCGGCGCGGTCGAGCACCCGGTAGCGGGTCTTCGCCGGCAACCCCGCCTCCTCGTCGACATGCATCCGCTCGCCGCCGCTGCCCGGCTGCTTGGCCAGCGCCGCCTCGATCACGCCCGCCTCGATCCGGGGCAGCCCGATGGTCAGCCCCCAATAATATTTGCGCGCCTCGCGCCCGGCAAAGCCCTTGGAGAAATAGGCCGCCGCCCGCGCCGTACGCGCCAGCAGCAGCACGCCCGACGTATCCTTGTCGAGCCGGTGAACGAGCTTCGGCCGCACGTCGAGGTCATACATCAGCCCGTCGAGCAGCCCGTCGACATGAGTGCTGGTCCCGGTCCCGCCCTGCGTCGCCAGCCCCGGCGGCTTGTTGATGACGATGGCATTGGCATCCATGTAGATCACCATCGAGCGGACATAATCGATCTGCTCGTCGCTCAGGTCATCGCGCGGCCGCGCCACCGGCCGGCTCGCGGCCGCCTCGGGCTCGATCTCCGGCCAGACCAGCCTCTGTCCGGCCGCCACCCGGTCGCCCGGCCCGGCCTTGGCGCCGTCGAGCCGCAGCTGCCCCATGCGTCCCCAGCGCGAGGCCAGGTTGAAGCTGACCAGCGGCTGGTGCCGCTTGAACCAGCGATCGACGCGAATGCCGTCATCGTCCTCGGCAACAATCGCCTCAGGCATCAAACCCTCCCCAGGGCGATGCCCAGAAATGCCGCCACCACGCCGCCGGCCACAGAACTCACCGCATAGGCGCCGGCCATGCCGACCTCGCCACGGTTGACCATCCCGACCAGCTCGACGCTGAAGCTGGAGAAGGTGGTGAACCCGCCCAGCAGCCCGACGCCGAGCAGCAGCCGCAGCGGCTCGCCCTCGCCACCCAAGCGCGCAATCA
>NZ_JBIMKZ010000107.1:0-6717 GCF_051860865.1 Polymorphobacter sp.
TCTCGCCGCATCGCGAACCCCATTCAAGGGGTCTGGGGCCTGCGGCCCCAGCCGCCGGAGGCCACTTCTAATCCGCCGGAGGCTTTATCTCCAATAACTTCAGCAACTCGGCCCGTGACGTGCGCGCATGGTGCCAGAGGTCGGGCGTACCGAGGTCGGCGGGGCTGATCTGCTCGGGCCAGCGGGTTTCGATCAGCTGGTGGAGGGCGTCGGCGCGGGCTTCGCTGAGGCGGAAGCGGGGGTCGATGTGGTTGGGGTCGGCGACGACACGCAGACGCAGGCAGGCGGGGCCGCCGCCGTTGCGCATTGATTCGCGGACGTTGACGATGTGCAGGTGGCGGATCGGGGTATCGCCGTTGATGAGCATTTGCAGATAGTTGGCGACGCTCGGCGTGGTCCGGCATTCGTCGGGGACGATGAGGGCCATGCTGCCGTCCGGCAAGGTGAGCAGCTGACTGTTGAACAGGTAGCTGGAGATGGCGTCGGCCAGAGGCACGGTGGCGGCGGGCACTTCGATCCAGCGGGCCCAGGCCGGCAGGTCGGGCGCGGTGGCGAAGGCCTGCTCGTGCGAGAACAGCACTGGCCCGTTGGCGACGGCGACGACGTCGTTGTGGAAGGCGCCGGCATCGATGGCGGCCGGAGATTGCTGGATAAACAAGGTGTTGGCAACGCCGTGGCGGCGGGCGATGGCCTCGCTGGCGCGGCGGGACTGGCGGGCCGGGAAGCGGCCACCGTCCTCGCCATAGACGTAGATTTCCAGGCCGGGGCCGTCGTGGTGCGGGGCGAGACGCATGTGGTTGGCGGCGCCCTCGTCGCCATAGGCGGCGGGCAGCGCCGGGTGGATATGGAAGTTTGGATGGGCGAAAGCGAGGCGCAATTGCGCTTCGGTATCAAGGGGTTCGTGGCTGCGATGTGGCATGCGGGAAAGATTGGCGACGGACAGGTGGATACTGCCATCGGCGGTATCGGGGGCAGCGGAGACGGTGGCGGCATTGGCCGTCCACATGGCGGAGGCGGACATGGCCTGGGCAAACAGGCTGGGATCGGCGTCCCAGGCGGCGGCGCAGACCTGATCGTCGGTGCCGGCGAAGCCGAGCGCGCGGAGCGTGGGGAGATGGGGGCGTTCATGCGGCAACAGAAAGGCCTGGGGGAGGCCGAGGCGCATGACGAAGCGCATCTTTTCAAGCCCTTGCAGTGCGGCGGCGCGGGGGCGGGAGACGCGGCCGGCGTTCGACTGGCTGGCGATGTTGCCGGGACTGAGCGCGGCATAATTATGGGTGGGGCCGATCAGCCCGTCGACATTGATCTCCTTCATGGACGAAGGCCGATGAGGCTCGGCGCGGCCGGGCTGTCGGCCTCCAGGCTGGCGACCGGAAAGGCCGCATAATCAGCGGCATAGAAGGCCGAGGGGCGATGGTTGCCGGAGGCGCCGACGCCACCGAACGGCGCCGAGGAGGCGGCGCCGTTGGTCGGGCGGTTCCAGTTGACAACGCCGGCGCGGCTCTCCGCCCAGAAGCGCCTGTACAGCGCCTCGTCGCCGCCGATCAGCCCGGCGGCGAGGCCGAACTTCGTGGCATTGGCCTCGGCCATGGCGGCCTCGAAACTGGGCACGCGGATCAACTGGAGCAGCGGGCCGAACAATTCTTGGTCGGGGCGATTTGGCACGTCGGTGACGTCGTGGAGGGCCGGACGGAGCCACGGACGGGTCCGCAATGGGCGCTCCAGGGACCGAATGGGGACAGATCCGGCCGCTTTCAGGCCAGTTTCGGCGCGTTTCAGGACAGATGCGGCCCGATTATCGATCACCGGACCCATGAAAACCGGCGGATTCTCGAACTGAGAACCGACCGACAGTCGGTCAATTAATGAAACGATAATGTCGATCAGTGGGCCTGACTGGCGCTGGCTGACGATCAGCCGGCGGGTGTTGGTACAGCGCTGGCCGGCCGACAGATAGGCCGAGTGGACGACCAGTGCAGCGGCAGCCTCGAGGTCCTCGGCGTCCCAAACGATCAGCGGATTGTTGCCGCCCATCTCCAGCGCCAGGATGCGGCCGGGCGTCTCGGCAAACTGGCGGGCGAGTGCGGCGCCGGCGGCGGAAGAGCCGGTGAACAACAGCCCATCGATATCGGCGGCGGCGAGCGCCTTGCCGGTGTCGGCGCCGCCCTGGACAACGGTCAGCACATCGTCGGGCAGGCCGGCCTCGGCCCAGAGCCGGGCCATGAAGGCGCCGACCGCCGGGGTCTTTTCGGACGGCTTGAAGACGACCGCGTTGCCGGCGATCAGCGCCGGGACGATATGGCCATTGGGGAGATGGGCGGGGAAATTATAGGGGCCGAGGACGGCGAGGACGCCGTGCGGCTTGTGGCGGGTGACCGAGCGAACGTCGCCGGCGTCGGCGATGATGGTGCCGGTGCGCTCGGCGCGGGCGCGCAGGCTGATCTCGACCTTGGCCATGGTGCTGGCGACCTCGGTGCGGGTCTCCCACAGCGGCTTGCCGGTCTCCCGGGCGATCAGCGTGGCGAAGGCTTCTGACTCGGCCAGGACGCGGGCGGCATAGGCGCGGGCGATGGCGACGCGGCTCTCCAGCGGCGTCGCCGCCCAGCCGGCGGCGGCGGCGCGGGCGCGGGCGACGGCGGCGGGGACATCCCCGACCGGGCCTTGCCAGACGACGACGCCGGTGCACGGATCGGTGCTGGTCAGCGTTTCAGAGCGGGACATGGTGGAAGCTTTCTCCTGACGAAGCGCCGGCGGCGGGATCGCCGGTCCAGGCGCGAAAATCCGCCAGCTGGCCGGCGGCGAACAGCGACGGCGGGCCGGTGAAGCTGGCCAGCGTCGCGGGGGCGGCGGTGCGCAGGGTGCGCAGCGCGTCGGTGCGAGCGGTGACGGTGGGGCCGCCATCGAAGATGTCGACATAGGCGTCATGGACGAAACCCTCGGCCGCCAGCATCGCCAGCGCGCCGCGGCCCTTCGGGTGTGGCTGGCCGATGACGGCCTGCGCCTCGGGCGGCAGCAGCGCCGTGTAGATCGGATGGCGGGGCATCAGCTCGGCGATGAACTGGCTGCCCTGGGCGGCGTTGAACCGATCCGCCTCCGGGAAGCTCATGCCGAAGAAGCGGCGGCCGATGGCATCCCAGAACGGGCTGTTGCCGGCCTCGTCGGCGACGCCGCGCAGCTCGGCGACGATGCGGTCGGCGAAGCCGGCGCGGTGGCGGGCGATGAACAGGTAGCGCGCCCGCGCCAGCAGCGGGGCGAGGCCGCCGGCGCGATGCTTGGGATGGAGGAACAGCCCGCCGACCTCCGAGGCGCCGTCATGATCGGTGACCAGGCTGAGCACCGACAGCGGCACGATGCGGCCGAGCGCCTGGCTGGCCTGCGCCATCTGGCTGAGCTTGTAGCTATAGAAGGGCATGCGGGCACCAAGCCGGCTGAAGATCATGGCGGTGCCGGCAACGTCGCCGGTTTCGCTGTGGCGAAGAACCAGGATGTAGAGCTCGTCCTCGGGCGCCGCGAGCCGCCGGGTGAGGCTGCGGCATGACCAGTCGAGACGCATCGCCATCGCCTCGCGGTCGGCGGGCAGGTTGGTGATGCCGTCCCCGGCGATGGCGGCGAGCGCCAGCAGGGCATCGAGGTCGGTGGCCCGCGCGGGCTCGACGCGCCACATCAGCGGGTCCAGCCGTGTTGGGCGAGGCGGCAGAGGATGAGGGTGGCGAGGCGGGCGCGTTCCTCCAGCGAGTCGACACAGAGGAATTCGTCCGCACTGTGGATGCTGCCGCCGCGCGGGCCGAGGGTGTCGACGATCGACAGGCCGGTGGCGGCGAGATTGTTGCCATCGCAGACGCCGCCAGTGTCCTGCCAGGCGATCGGCAGGCTGAGCGCCGTGCCGCAATCCCGGACCAGATCGAACAGCCGGCGCTGATGATCATCGAGCGGCTTGGGCGGGCGAGCGAAATGGCCATGGACATCGACCGCGACGTCATGATCGGCGGCGATATTGGCGGCGAGGCGCTGGACGGCGGCGGCGCCGCGGGCCGCAGCCTCCGGGGTGGCTGGGCGCATGTTCCAGCGCAGCACGGCGGACTCGGGGACGATATTGTCCGGCCCGCCGCCATCGATGCGGGCCGGGTTGACGCTGAGATCGGCGGCCGTAAGCGCGGCGAGGCGGAGCGCCAGATCAGCGGCGGCGACCAGCGCGTTGCGGCCCTCCTGCGGGTTGCGGCCGGCATGGGCAGCGCGGCCACGGACATGGGCGGCAAAATTGCCCGAGCCGCGCCGGGCGCCGGCCAGCGTGCCATCGGCGAGTGCCGGCTCGAAGGTGAGACCGACATCGGCGGCGCGCGCGGCTTCGGCGAGCAGCGGCGCCGAGCCGGGGGAGGACACTTCCTCATCGGCATTGAGCACCACCTGCCAGCCAAGGCGGGGGGCGAAGTCGCTGGCCTCGAACGCCAACAGCGCGGCGAGCATGACGGCGATGCCGCCCTTCATGTCGGCCACCCCCGGCCCGTTGAGCACGTCGGGCGATAGCCAGCGGCAGTGCTGGAACGGGGAATCGACGGCGAACACCGTGTCCATATGGCCGGTGAGCAGAACCTGCACCGGCGCCTCGGGGCGGAGGACGATCTGGAGATTGTCCCCGTGCGGCTGCGCCACCAGCGCGCCATCGGCGGCGACATGGCGGGCCGGGGCGGCGGGGACGCGGCGGAGCGTGCCGCCGAGCGGGGCGAAGGCCTGTGCCAGGGCATCGGCCATGGCGGCGAGGCCGGGGAGGTTGCGGCTGCCGCTGTTGATGGACGCCCAGGCAAGGACCTGGCCGACCATCGCATCGCGGCGGCCGGTCAGCGGCGCCAGCGCAGCGGCTTCAGCGGGGGTGAGGGGGGAGACTCCGGTCATTGGGCGGATATAGGTGATATGAACTGCGACTTCTACATGCTTATGTGATTATTGTAACATCGTTGCGGTGGCCGGAGGTACTATGGCCTTGACCCGACGCGGGAAGCCTGTCTCATTGCGGGCAATCCAAAAAAAGGGGGCCTTGTGACGGACTGGCGGGTGAAGTCGCTTGATGCAATTCTGGCGACGGCGGAGAAGAAGAGCCTGACGCGAACGCTCGGCGCGTTCCAGCTGACGATGCTCGGCATCGGCGGCATCATCGGCACCGGCATCTTCGTGCTGACCTCAGAAGCGGCGCAGCTGGCCGGGCCGGGGATGCTGATCAGCTTCGTCATCGCCGGCGTGGTCTGCGCGCTTGCCGCGCTCTGCTATGCCGAGCTGGCCTCGATGGTGCCGGTCTCCGGCTCCGCCTATACCTACAGCTATGCGACCTTCGGCGAGCTGATGGCCTGGATCGTCGGCTGGGCGCTGGTGCTCGAATATGCGGTCGCCGCGAGCGCCGTCGCCGTTGGCTGGTCCGGCTATGCCGTCGGCGTCATCCAGAATTTCGCGGGCATCCAGCTGCCTACCGCGCTCGTCAACGGGCCTTATGCGGGCGGGCTCATCAACCTGCCAGCCGTGATCATCTCGATCGCCGTGACGGCGCTGCTCGTCGTCGGCACCAAGGAGAGCGCTAGCGTCAACGCCGTGCTGGTGGTCATCAAGGTGGCGGCGCTGACCGCCTTCATCGTGCTGGCGCTGCCGGCCTATAATTCCGAGAATTTCGTGCCATTCATGCCGCTGGGCACCAGCTCGGCGATCTCGGCGGCGGCGATCATCTTCTTCGCCTATATCGGCTTCGATGCCGTCTCCACCGCAGCCGAGGAAACCAAGGACCCGCAGCGCAACATCCCGATCGGGCTGATCGGCAGCCTCGTCATCTGCACGGTCTTCTACCTGCTGGTCGGCGTCGGCGTGATCGGCAGCTTCGGCGCCCAGCCGGTCTATGGCCCGGACGGCGTCGCCCCCTACCCCGGTTCGCCGGAAATGGCCGCCGCCTGCCGCGCCCAGGGCGATATCGCCGTGGTCTGCTCCAAGGAGGCGCTCGCCCATGTGCTGCGCTCGATCGGCCATCCCGGGGTCGGCAATGTGCTCGGCCTCGCCGCCGGCTTCGCCCTGCCCTCGGTGATCCTGATGATGATGTTCGCGCAAACGCGCGTGTTCTTCGTCATGTCCCGCGACGGGCTGCTGCCCGGCGTACTCTCCAAGGTCCACCCCAAGTTCAAGACGCCGCATATCGTGACGATGATCACCGGCGCCGCCGTGACCATCGGCGCCGCCTTCTTCCCCGTCGGCCAGCTGGCGGCGATCTCCAACGGCGGCACGCTCTGCGCCTTCTTCTTCGTGGCACTCGCCATCATGATGCTGCGGCGCAAGCAGCCAGAGCGCAAGCGCAGCTTCCGCACCCCGGCCGTCTGGGTCGTCGCCCCGGCCGCAGCGCTCGGCTGCCTGCTGCTGTTCGGCTACCTGTCCTGGACCGCGCAGATCTTCTTCTTCGGCTGGGCGGCGCTGGGGATCGTCTTTTACTATGCCTATGGCCGCAGCCGCTCGAACGTGGCGCGCGGGATTACCGAGGTGGGCGAGCTCGACCCCGATGTGCCGCCAGTGGGGGTGCCGCCTCTGCCGGGCGGGATTCATACGCCAGGCGGGAAGGACGCCTGAGGCGGATCAGAAGAGCCTCTGGCGGCTGGGGCCGCAGGCCCCAGACCCCATCAATCAGGTTCGTGATGCGGCAAGATCGGTCGTCGCAATGGGAAACGGCAAATCTTGGGGTCTGGGGCCTGCGGC
>NZ_JBIMKZ010000108.1:0-6492 GCF_051860865.1 Polymorphobacter sp.
GCGTGAATGGCGGCGTCGGACTGTGCCGACGCCGCTGCCCTCCCCATGATGCATTATCTGTCTTTTTCTTCCGGCCTCGGCCGTTGCCCTGCTGATGGACCTGCGCTAGGGCGGGGTCAACGCGAGTCGGTAAAGGAATCGTGTCAAAGAGTTGTCTTTTCGCCAACAAGAACGGTCATGTTGTAAAAATATTGACAACTTCTCCTCTCCCCATGGCCCCGGAGCCTTTGTCGCGAAAGCTTTTTGCCGGTGCACGCGTGCGCCGGCTGCGCACCAGCCGTGGGCTTACCCAGACCCGCATGGCCAATGACCTAGGGGTTTCAGTCAGCTATCTCAATCTCATAGAGCGGGACCAGCGACCCTTGTCGGCCGCCTTCCTGCTCAAGCTCGCCGGCACTTATGATCTCGACCTGAAGTCGCTGGCCGAGAACGAGGGGCACGACATCGGCGAAGAGCTTGTAAAGGTTTTCACCGATTCACGACTGATCGGCATCGACATGCCACGCGGCGAGCTGCGCGAGCTTGCCGTCCGTCAGCCCGGCATCGCCCAGGCGCTGCTGCGGCTCCATGCCAGCACGCCCGCCAGCCAGCCCAAGCCCGAGCCCGGGCCGATCGGCGCGGTGATGCGGATGATCGAGCAGGCGGGCAATCATTTCCCCGGGCTCGATACGGCCGCCGAGGCGCTTGCCGACGAGCTTCGCCTGTCCGGCGGCGATCTCAACGCCGCCGTCGTCGAGCGGCTGCGCACCCGCCATTCGATCCAGGTCCGCGTGTTGCCGGTCGATGTGATGCCGACAACGCTTCGCCGGCTCGATCTGCATGCCCGCCAGCTCCAGCTGTCGGAAAGCCTCGATGCCGCCTCGCGGGGCTTTGCCTCGGCCGTGCAGCTGGCGCTGATTGAACTCAAGTCGCAGATTGCCGATGCAATCGCCGCTGCGGCGATCCAGGATCCGCTTGCTATCCGGGCAGCCACCGTGGCGCTCGGCAAATATGCCGCTGCCGCAATATTGATGCCCTATGGCCGCTTTCTCGCCGCCTGCGAAGCGACCGGCTATGATGTCGAGCTGCTGCAGGCGCGCTTCGGCCGCGGACTTGAGCAGGTTGCCCATCGGCTGACGACGCTGGGCAGGCCGGGCGCGCGCGGTGTGCCCTTCTTCCTGCTACGCTTCGACCGGGCCGGCACCATTTCGAAGCGTTTCGTTGCCGGCCCGTCGCCGCTGCCACGCCCCGGGGAGGGCGGCTGCGCCGTCTGGAACATCCATGCCGCCTTCTCGCAGCCCGGCCAGATGCAGCGTCAGCTCGTCGAAATGGAGGACGGCCATCGCTTCCTGACGCTGGCCCGCACCGTGCGCACCACCGCCGGCCCCTGGGGCAGTGTCCGCCCGGCCTTTGCCATCGGCATCGGCTGCGAGGCCCGACACGCCGCCGCGCTGGCCTGGAGTGCCGGGCTCGATCTCGCCGGCGCGGCCGCCCCGATCGGACCCGGCTGCGCCGCCTGCCACCGCGCCGATTGCCGCCAGCGCGGCCTCCCGCCTGCCGCCGCCCGCCTCGCCTTCGACGAGCGCGTGCGCGGCCTCACCCCGTTTCGCTTCACCGAGGAATGACCATGACCATCGAGATTACCGCGCCGCTGCAGCCCGGATATGACAGCATTCTCACAGAGCCGGCGCTGGCCTTTCTGGCGCTGCTTCACCGCAGCTTCGAGCCGATGCGGCAGAATCTGCTCGCCGCCCGCCAAGAGCGCCAGTCCCGGTGGAACGCCGGCGAGGCGATCGACTTCCCGCCCGAAATGTCCTCGGTCCGTGACGATCCGACCTGGCAGGTCCGCCCTGCGCCGGCCGACCTCGCCGACCGCCGTGTCGAGATCACCGGGCCGTGCGACCGCAAGATGGTGATCAACGCGCTCAACTCGGGCGCCCAATGCTTCATGGCCTGCCTCGAGGACGCCTCGGCACCGACCTGGGATGTAATGGTTCAGGGCCAGGTCAATCTGCGCGACGCCGCCGCCAGGACCATCACGCTCGAGGACAAGGGCAAGAGCTACCGACTGTCCGACACCCCCTGCACGCTGATCGCCCGGCCACGCGGCTGGCACCTCGATGAAGCGCATCTGCGCATCGACGGCCAGCGCATTGCCGGCGCGCTGTTCGATTTCGGCCTGTATTTCTTCCACAATGCGCGGACGCTGATCGCCAATGGCTCCGGGCCCTATTTCTACTTGCCCAAGATGGAGCATTATCTCGAGGCGCGGCTGTGGAACGATGTCTTCCGCCTCGCCCAGTCGGTGCTCGGGCTGCCACTCGGCACCATTCGCGCAACGGTGCTGATCGAGACGCTGCCGGCCGCCTTCTGCGCCGAGGAGATCCTCTACGAGCTGCGCGATCACATCACCGCCCTCAACTGCGGCCGGTGGGATTATATCTTCAGCTATATCAAGACGTTCCAGAACGATCCCGGCAAGGTCCTGCCTGATCGGGCGGCCGTTACCATGGCCAGCCCGTTCATGGCCGCCTATGCGGCCCATGTCATCCGCGCCTGCCACAAGCGCGGCGCCCATGCGATGGGCGGAATGAGCGCCTTCATCCCGGTCAAGGACGATAGCCAGGCCAATGAGAATGCTTTCGCCGCCGTTCGCGCCGACAAGGAGCGCGAGGCCCGGCTTGGCCATGACGGCACCTGGGTCGCCCATCCCGGTCTCGTCGGCCTCGCCCGCGAAGTCTTCGATGCGATCATGCCGGGGCCGAACCAGCTCGATATATTGCCGGGCGGCGACGCCACCGCCGCGGCGCTGACCACGGCGCCGGCGGGACCGAAGACGCTGGCCGGCCTCAACAACAACATCAACGTCGGCATTGGCTATATCGCTGCCTGGCTGCGCGGCCAGGGCGCGGTGCCGCTCCATAATCTGATGGAAGACGCGGCCACGGCCGAGATCAGCCGTACCCAGCTCTGGCAATGGCGCACGCAGGGCGTCGTGCTGGACAGCGGCGAGGCGGTCGACGGCGCGCTGATCAACCAGGCGATCGACGACCAGCTGAGGGTCTGGCAGGCGCAGGTGGGCGACAATTTCTATGCGGCCGGCAAATATACCGAGGCGGCCGAAGTGCTGCGGACGCTGATCCTTGCCGACACGCTCGAGCCGTTCCTGACGCTACCGGCCTATGAGCATTATTTCGCGCGATGACCCGAAGGGTGCGGCGACAAGCCTATCGCCGCACCCCCATCCGCCGCAGCGTGTCGTCCTTCCACAGATAATGGTGCGCCAGCGCGGCGAGTGCATGCAGGCCGATCACCCAATAGCCGATCTCGCCGACCGTCTTGTGGACGTCCTCGATACGGTGGGCGAGGTCCTTGTCGGGTGCGATCAGCGGCGGCAATTCCAGACCCCAGAAGGGCACCGGATTGCCCTCACCGCTGAGGATCAGCCAGCCGGCGATCGGCATGGCGATCATCATCAAATAGAGGAATCCGTGCGTTACGTGCGCCAACACCATCATCCAGCGGGCGGGCGGGGGCGTGATCGGGGGGGCCGGCCAGCGTAGACGGGCGGCGATGCGCAGCCAGACCAGCAGGAACACCGTCAGCCCCAGCATGAAATGCAGGCTCTTCACGCCCTCGCGGATGTTGCTGCCGCGCTCGAACAGCGTCCGGCTCTCGATGGCCGCATAGACCGCCACGAACAGCGCCAGCATCAACCAGTGCAGGACGATCGAAGCCCTGGCATATCGCCTGCTGTCCATTCATTCGCCCCTATTGTCGAAGTGCCGAAGAGATTTCGGCGCCCTTGGCTGCCTTCAACGCATCGCAACGACGAATACCCGCGACCGCCTGGGACAACTCCAACTCGCCGCCGCCCAGATCGACGAGCCTGGGTTCGACCAGTGCCTCGACCCGCGCCGCATCGGCATTGCTGCAGAAGCCCGAGAACAGGCCGACGATGTTGCGCTTGGCAAAGCCCGGATAGCTGTTCATCAGCCGGGTGAAATTGGCCTCGGCAAAGGCCACCGCGGCCTCGCGGCCGGCCGGCTGGCGGCTGACGCTGGCGACCAGCCCGGTTGTTTCGAGCGGCTGCATCCCCTCGGCAAAGGCCAGCTCCAAGGCGACCTTCGCCTGTTCCGGGGTGGCAACGGCGCCGATCGCCGATGCCGCCTGGCCGCGAAACAACGGCTCGTCCGAAGCGATCAGGGCCCTGGACAGCGCCCGCATCACCGGCTCGCCGCCCTCCTGCACGGCCACCGACAGCGCCAATGCCCGCCAGGTCGGATCGACGGCCTCGGCATCGCCGGCGATCAGCCGCCCGCCCGCCTCGGCCAGCGCCTTGCGGATCGCCGGATCGCGCGCTTCCAGCGCCATCACCGGCACCAGCGTCTGCCGCCGCGACTGGCGATCGGCGGGCTCGGCGGCATAGGCGCCGTGCCTGGGATCGAAGCCCAACGCCGAGGCGGCCGGGCCGTAGATGCGCCCCATCGTCGCCCGATAGGCCTGCTGGTCGGCAGCCGGAATCAGCCGGTTGCCCAGCCCCGCCAGCCGTCCGGCGAGATTGCCCGCTGCCAGTCGTTCGGGATGACCGGCCAGCGCCTCGGCGGCGCGCAGCACCAGCGGGAAAGACGCCCGCCCGGCGCTGAAATCGGCCCACAGGCTGTCAGCCAGCGCCATCGCGTCGCGGCCGGACAGGCCGGGCGCGTCGGCGATCAACCGGGTCCAGCCGGCCTCGTCCATCGTGTAGCGATAATAGCCCTTGCCCTCGGCGTTCGGGTTGAGCGCCAGCGAGGTGCCGATCAACGCCGGCACCCGGGCCTTGTCGGTGGCCAGCAGGTCGCAGCGCCGCCCCTCGCCGCGCGACAGGCAATAGGGGATCTGCCAGGTTTGCGCCGCCGGGGCAGCGACCCCGAGCGGCACATAGCGCGCCTGCGCCAGCTCGATCGACCTGGTGCCATCGGCCACCGCGAGCAGGGGCACACCGGTCTGGGTGAGGAAGCTATTCAGCGCCGGTATCACCCGAGGATCCTTGGCCGCCTCGGCGATCGATTCGAAGAACTGCTCGGCCTTGGCGTTGCGGAAGGCATAGCGGTTGAGATGCAGCCGCACGCCCTTCTGGAAAGCCTCGGCGCCGACAAAACCCTCGAACATCGACACCACCTGGGCGCCCTTCTGGTAGGTGATGCCGTCGAAGGCACTCGCCACCTGGCTGTTCTCGGTGATCTCCTGCCGGATCGGCCGTCCCCGCCCGAGGCTGTCGAGATCCATGGCGCCGAAGGCCTCGTCGAGCTCCATCGGATCGATGCCGAGGTCGGGCCGCCAGGCATGGGCGATCCGCTTGCCCATCCATTCGGCAAAGGCCTCGTTGAGCCAGATGTCGGTCCACCAGTCCGGCGTCACCAGATCGCCGAACCACTGGTGCGCCATCTCGTGCGACACCACCTCGGCAAAGCGCCGCAGCTGCCCGAACGGTGCGTCGCGGCCGAGCAGGATCAGATTATCCGAATAGAGAATGAGCCCGGCATTCTCCATCGCCCCGCCCTGTACCGGCGAGGCGATGAAATCGAGTTTCTCGTACGGATAGGGAATGCCGAAATAGTCCTCCAGCCGCGCCAGCAGCTTGGGCGTCTCCTCGAGCGTGATGTCCATCCGCCCGGCCTGGCCGGCGGTGCCGATCACCCGGAATTCGAGCGGCACCTTGCGCACGGCGTTTGCCGGAATCGTTACCCCGCGCACATCGAACGCCCCCACGCCCAGGGCCACCAGATAGGTGGGCAGCGGCTTGGAAGGCGCGAAACGGTGAGTCACCATCGCACCGGCCGCCTGCACGCCGGTCTCGGGCGTATTGGCAAAGGCCTTCATCGCCTTGGGCACGGTCAGACTTATGGTGAACGGCGTCTTGAAGCCCGGCTCGTCGAAACCGGGGAAGGCCCGGCGGGCATCGAGCGGTTCCATCTGGGTCCAGGCGTACCAGTCATTGCCGACCTTGGCCCGGAAGATGCCCTCGGCGCCTTTGCGGAAGCCCGCTGAATAGCTGATCTCGATCCGCGCCGGGCCGGCGGGCACGGGTTGCACCAGATCGAGCCGCGCCACGCCCGATGCATCGACCTGCGAATAGCGCGCGGTGATGCGCTTGCCCCCGGACACCAGCTCGGCGCGGCTGACCTCCAGATCCTGCCCATGGAGATAGATCAGCGTTGTCGGCTTCTGGACCTCCACATCGATCGCCGTCTGGCCGCTGAACCGCTCCTGCGAAGGGTCGATTGTAAAGGCCAGCGAATAGGCGAGCGGCTTGATACCGTCCGGCAACCGCCCGACAGGAACCGGCTGCGCCTGGACCGAAACTGCGAAAAGAAGGGAGAAAAGCAGGACACGCATGCGGAAATCATGGCGCAGGACGAAGGGGAAGGGAAGCCCCGCGCCCGATCCCGAAGTCCAGGAGGTGTCGACACTCATCAGCGGCCGCCTGCGGCAACAAAGTGCCTCCGGCGGCTGGGGCCGCAGGCCCCAGAC
>NZ_JBIMKZ010000109.1:0-6328 GCF_051860865.1 Polymorphobacter sp.
ACGAGGCGCAAGTTGCCGGTCAACGCGCCCGTATAGCTGATGCTGCCAATCCCGTTCAGCGTCAGCGACGCCAGCGTGGCGGAACTGTTGGTCACCGTGCCCGAGCCGGTCAGATTCTTGACGGCCTGGTCGAAGCCGTTGAGATCGACAACGCCGACGCTCGTCGCCTCCAGCGTGGAACTGCCCGACAAGGTATTGGTGGCGCCGGCAATCAGCTGGCCATTTTCGACGCGGGTGTTGCCGCTGAACGTGTTGCTGGTGCCGGTGAGGGTCAGGCTGCCAGTGCCGCGCTTGAGCAGCGAGAATTGTCCCAGGCTGTCTGTGAGACTGCCGCCGAAGATGTGCGGCGCATTGGGGACGTCGGGCGTGAAGCGCAGCGTGCCGTTGGTGATCTCGGTATAGGGGCCGCCCGTGATCAATTCACTGCGATTGACGACAACTCCGCCCAGATCGAGCGTCTGCGCCGATACTGGCACCAATGCCGTGCCGGCCAGAATAACGCTCGCCAGCGACAACCCGGCGACTCGGGCCCTTCCTCGCATCCGGATGCCCGACAGAGAGGACGACGTCGACACAACAGAGCGCAAAAACATGAGATAGCCCCTAGGTATAGCCCGCATTGAAGATAAACACATCGTTCACGAATGTATCTTCATCGCTAAGAAAGGCAAGGGGATTCACAATGATAGAGAAATGACCTGTTCATCGTTGTCAGGTCATTTGGCTCGTTACGGATGCACACGACAGGGCGATGCAGCGACCTCGAAAAATGGTCGTCAGCTGCCCTTGTAAGGGTTCTTACCCCCACGGAAGTCGAGCCGGATCGGCACGCCTTCAAAGTCCAGCTCGTCGCGCAGGCTGTTGACCAGATAACGGCCATAGCTCGCCGGCAGCGCCCCGGTACGGTTGCCAAACACCAGGAATGTTGGGGGACGAGCCGCTACCTGCGTCACATAACGCAGCTTGATCCGGGTGCCCGCCGGCGCCGGCGGCGGGTTGCGCTCGAGCGCGCCCACGAACCAGCGGTTGAGTGCCGACGTCGGCACCCGGCGTGACCAACAGTCGCGGGCCTCGGTTACGGCCTTGAGCAGGATATCGAGGCCCTTCCCCGTCGCCCCGGAGATCGCCACCAGCGGCACGCCGCGGATCTGCGACAAGCCATCGTCGAGCGCCTTGCGCACGCCCTGGAACAGCGCGCTCTGGCCATCGGCGACATCCCATTTGTTCAGCGCCACGACCAACGCCCGGCCTTCACTCAGCACCAGGTCGGCGATGCGCAGGTCCTGCGCTTCCAGCCCCAGCGTCGAATCGAGCAGCAGCACCACCACCTCGGCCATGTCGATCGCCGCCCGAGTATCGGCGACCGCCGCCTTCTCGATCCGGTCCTGCACCTTGGCGCGCTTGCGCAAGCCGGCGGTGTCGACGAGCCGCACCTTCTGGTCACCCCAGTCCCAATCGACGGCGATCGAATCGCGGGTGATCCCGGCCTCGGGGCCGACGACCAGCCGCGCCTCGCCCAACAGCGTGTTGATCAGCGTCGACTTGCCGGCATTCGGCCGGCCGACGACGGCAAGCTTCAGAGGCCCCGCCGGCAACGGCGGCGGCATATCTTCGCCTTCGGGATCGCCCTCCTCGGCCGCCACGGGCTCGGGGTCGACGGGTTCGGGCACCGGCCCATGGGGCTCGACAAAGGGGAGCAGCATTTCGAACAGATCGGCCATGCCTTCGCCATGCTCGGCAGAAAGCGCGATCGGCGCCCCCAGCCCGAGCGCATGGCCTTCCGCCAATCCGGTCTCGGCCGACCGGCCTTCGGCCTTGTTGCCGACCAGCAGCAACGGCACGCCGCGCTTGCGCAGCCACTGGGCGAAATGCCGGTCGAGCGGCGTCACCCCGGCGCGGGCATCATAGACGAGCAGCGCCACCTGCGCGCCGGTCACCGCGGCATCGGTCTGCGTGCGCATCCGGCCGGAGAGGCTGTTGGCATCGGCATCCTCGAAGCCGGCGGTGTCGATCACCGTGAAGCTGAGGTCATGAAGGCGGGCGACGCCCTCGCGACGGTCGCGCGTCACGCCGGGCTGATCGTCAACGATCGCCAACTTGCGGCCCACCAGTCGGTTGAACAGTGTCGACTTGCCGACATTGGGACGGCCGACGATCGCCACGCGCGCCGCGCCTTCGGCCAGCGCCACGGCCGGGTTGCGCACCCGCCGTGCGCCCTTGCCGGCCTTGGGCGCCGCCCGGACTGCCATGGCTAGCGCCAGGCCGTCAGCCGGCCGTCGTCGGTCAGCAGATAGGCCATCCCGCCGGCGATGACCGGGGGCAGATAAGCGGCGTCGGAAAGCTTGGCGCGGCTGATGATCTTGCCGTCATAGGGCGAGACCGTGATCAGCTGCTTGTCGGAGCTGGCGATCAGCAGCTTTTCCGAGCCGAGCACCGGGCCGGTCCAGCTGATCGGCTTGGTCTTCTTCTTCGGGTTGCGCCAGCGATCGAGTTGATTCACCCAGCGTACCTTGCCCTCGCTGCGCGTCAGGCACAGCAGCTCGCCTTCGAGCGTTACCGTGTAGATGAACTCGCCCGCCACCCAGGGGGTCGACACCCCGGCGAAGTTGCGCTCCCAGACACGCTGACCGGTAGCCAGTTCCAGCGCCGCCATGCGGCCGCCATGGCCGATGGCATAGACCCGGCCGCGATCGATCACCGGCGAGGCGTCGATGTCCGACAGGGCTGCCATCGCCGTCGAGCGGCCGGTGCGGGCCAGCGCATCGGACCAGACCGTGCGGCCATTCTCGGCGCGCAGCGCCTGAAGCTCGCCCGACGAGAAGCCGACGACGACGGTGTTCAGATCGACCGCCGGCGTGCCCGTGCCGAGCAGGCCGGCCACTTCGACCGTGCCGGCGACGCTCCACAGCGCATCGCCGGTTTCGGCATTGACGGCAAAAAGCTGGTTGTCCTGGCTCAGCGCGAACACGCGGCCATCGGCAACGGCTGGCGCGCCGCGCAACGGCGTCGGCATCGTCTCGCGCCACAGCTCGACGCCCTGGCGGGCATCATAGGCGACCATTACCCCGAGGCCGGTGGTGACGAATACCCGCCCCCCGGCGGCACTCACGCCGCCGCCAAAGGCATTGCCCTGCGCCTCCTTGGGTACGGTGACCCGTGCCTGCCAGGCCAGCCGCCCGGTTACCGCATCGAAGGCACGGACTTCGCCCATGGTATCGACGGTGAATACCCGGCCATCATGAACCACGGGCGAGGCGTTCAGCCGCCGTGTCGAACTGCTGCCGGAACCGGCGGATGCCGACCAGACCTGCTGCAGCTGCCCGCTCCAGACCAGATGACCATTGACCTTGGCGGCCGTTCCACCCGGCTGGCCCCAATCGGCGTTGGCGACCTCCAGCGGCAGCACGACGACGGTGCTGGCCAGCTCAGCCTCCGCCTCGGCGCGAGTTTCATAATCCAGCACCGGGATCCGTTCGCCTACCGTACCGGTGCGCTTCTGGCCGCCCTTGAAAATCTTGCAGCCCGGCAGCGCCAGCGCCATTCCGGCGAGCACGACGAGAGACCAACGCCCGACCGACATGCTCAATTCGCTCCTTCAGGGGCAGGGGCAGGTGCCGGAGCGGGCTGCTGTGCCGCCGCCGGCAGATCCGCAGCCGCCTGTTCATTCATGCCCAGCGCCGATTCCTCGACGCCCAGCGCCAGCGCCATCTGCGCCGCGCGGTTGCGCAGCGTCGACGGCAGTGTTTCGTCCTTGACGATCGCCGTCAGCAACGGCGTCGCCTGGTCGGGCGTGCCTGCCTTCAGATGCGCCATCGCAGACATCTCGCCTGCCAGCCCGAACCACGGATTGCCCGGCACCGCGAGCGGCTTCAGCCGGTTGACGATATCGGCCGGGGCCAGCGTGTCGAACCGCAGCCGCACGAGCTTGACGAGGGCGGCGTCGCGCAGCGGCTGCGAGACGGCGCCATCGGCGATCACCGCCTCGAGCAGCGCCGCCGCCTTGTCTTCCTCGCCGACCGCGACCTGATCGGCCGCCTGCATCAGCCTCGCCAGCGCCGGATAAGCCCCGACGCCGTTCTTCGCCAGCCCCTCTAAAAGCGGCCGCGCCCCCGCATTGTCACCCACGCCGATCTTGTCGATCACCTGCACCAGCACTTCGCCATCAGCGCCAGCGGCCTTCGCCTGCCGGTCCTGCCACCAGAGCCAGCCGGCCAGCCCCGCGAGCAGCCCGACGACCAGCACGGTGATCAGAATGCCCCAGCGGCTCCAGAACACGCCCAGCCGGTCACGGCGGACCTGCTCGTCCACCTCGCGCAGAAAAGCTTCATCTGGGTTTGGGGTGGTGTTGCTGGGAGGTAAGGCCAAGGGGACAGGGCTCCGGGAGCGATGCAGCAGATACGCAAGACTTTGCGCCGTGGGCGGTGAATGCCCGATGACGCCTCAGGAATAAAGCTGTTTCTCGGACGGGAAGCGCCGCTCGCGCACCGCGGAGGCATAGCTGGCCGCCGCTGCGTCGATCCGCTCGGCCAGCGCATCGAAGCGTTCGACGAAGCGCGGGACCCGCTCGAACATGCCCAGCATGTCATCGACGACCAGCACCTGGCCGTCGCAGGCCACCGACGCGCCGATGCCGATGGTGGGGCAAGACACGGCTTCGGTGATCGCCCGACCGAGCGGCTCGACCACGCCTTCCACCACCAGCGCGAAGGCGCCGGCCTCCGCCACCGCGCGGGCATCGGCCAGGATTTTCACGGCTTCCGCCTCGGACCGGCCGCGCGCGCCATAGCCGCCCAGCGCATTCACCGCCTGCGGCGTCAGCCCGACATGCGCCATCACCGGGATGCCGCGCTGGCTGAGAAAAGCCACCGTTGACGCCATCGCTTCGCCCCCCTCCAGCTTGACGCCGGCCGCGCCGGTTTCCTTCATCACCCGCGCCGCGGTTTCGAAAGCGGCCTGGGGCGATGCCTCATAGCTGCCGAAGGGAAGGTCGATCACCACCACCGAGCGGTAGCTGCCGCGAACCACCGCGGCGCCGTGCGCGATCATCATGTCGAGCGTCACCTTCACCGTGGTGTCGAGGCCGTAGATCACCTGCCCCAGCGAATCGCCGACGAGCAGCAGGTCGCAATGCTTGTCGAGCAGCTGCGCCATTCGCGCCGTATAGGCAGTGAGCATGACGATCGGCTCGCCGCCCTTGCGCCGGGCGATCGCCGGCACCGTCAGCCGCCGCACCGGCTCGGGCAGCGGATGGGCACGGCTGGTAGCGGTATCGAGGGTGAAGGTGGTCGACATGATCAGGATCCTTCCGGAACAGCGTGCGTCTTGGCCGCCACGGCGCGCGGCTTGCGCTTGCCATTGAACATCAGCCGCAAGAGCGGCACCGGGGCGATGATGAAGGCATGGATGGCGAGCGTCAGCGGCGGCGCCAGCAACAGGATGCCGGCGTAGACGAGATAGACATCGCCGGTCCATCGCGAGACGAGCAGCGCCACCGCGAAGATCACCGCAAAATGGAAGATATAGAAGCTGAAAGCACTGTCGACGGCGAAGCTCAGCCAGCGGCTCGGCCGCGTCACCAGCCGCTCGAACAGCCGGAAGAGCGCGACAATCAGAAACAGGGTCAGCGATGACCGGCTCAGCCAGTACAGAGTCCGCTCCAGAACGAACGGCAGCGCATCACCCCAGATGATTGTCGCTGCATAGACCGCTGCCGCCAGCACCAGCCCGATGAGCGTGAACCGGTGCAGCGTTGCGAACAGCCGCCGGTCGAGGAAGGCGAATACCCCGAGCGCGAACCAGGGCAGGTAGTTGATCGTGGCTGCGCTGATCCACGCGACCGGCGTGCCCTGAACCAGCTGGCGCAGCGACAGGTCGGAGAGGATATGCAGCGCCAGCACCGTGGCGCCCGTCACCAATGCAACGGCATACAGCGCGCCCGTGCCGAGCATCCTGAACATCGCGTCCATCAAGGCCTGCCAGCCACGGCCGGTCCCCAGCCGCACGAGCAGCGGCGTCAGCAGCGCGTAGACAAGCAGCGAAAATAGGAACCACAGCTGCAGGTGCCAGACGCCATTGCCCTGTTTGGGCTGGTTCCAGATACCACCGACCAGATAGTCATACAGGCTGACCGGCGTGTTGTGCCATGAATAGATCAGCCAGTTGGCAATCGGGTTGACGAAGATCAGCGCCGACACCAGCGGCACCACCAGCAGCAGCGCCCGGCTCTGCGCATAGGCCATCCCCGGCCGCCGCGTGTAGACCATCGCGGTGAAATAGCCGCTGATCACGAAGAAGGTCGCCATCCGGAAAAGGTCGCTGGCCTCGCGCA
>NZ_JBIMKZ010000110.1:0-6021 GCF_051860865.1 Polymorphobacter sp.
GCCGCCCATGGTGAAGCTGGGGCGGATGATCGACGGCAGGCCGACGAATTCGAGTGCGTCGAGCGCTTCGGCAACGCTGTGGGCGATGCGGCTTTTCGGCGATTCGAGGCCGATGCGGTCCATCGCATCTCGGAATTTGAGGCGGTCCTCGGCCTTGTCGATGGCTTCGGCATCGGCGCCGATCAGCTCCACGCCATATTTCTCGAGCGTGCCGTCATGGTGCAGCGCCAGCGCGGTGTTGAGCGCGGTCTGGCCGCCCATGGTCGGCAATATGGCGTCCGGGCGCTCCTTTTCAATGATCTTGGCGACGATCTCCGGGGTGATCGGCTCGACATAGGTGGCGTCGGCCAGCTCGGGATCGGTCATGATCGTCGCCGGATTGGAATTGACGAGAATGATCCGATAGCCCTCGGCGCGGAGCGCCTTCAGAGCCTGCGTGCCCGAATAATCGAATTCGCAGGCCTGGCCGATGATGATCGGGCCGGCGCCGATGATGAGGATCGACTGGAGGTCGGTGCGCTTGGGCATTATTCGTCTGATCCGGTTTCTGGCGCGCAGCCCCAGCCGTCGAATTCGACGCCGTGGCTGATCTCGATCTGGAGGGCGCGGGTGATGAGGGCGGTGCGGGCGTCACGGGTCACCGGGCCATCGACCTGGAGGTCGGCGGCAATATCGCCGTCCTCGAACTCGCCGAAGTCGATGAAGCGGAAGCCCAGCACCGGGGCATCGCGGGCGAGGCGCTCGATTGCCTCGCGGTCGCCCTTGAAGTGGATGTCGATGGTGCGCGGCAGCGTCTCGATGTCGCCATTGGCGGCAAGCTCGACGATCACGCTCTCGTCTGCGGCCATTTCCTCGGCGAGGCGGGCGGGGTCGATCTCGGGCAGGCCGGTCATGCGGCGCGGCCCAGACCGGCGACGAACTTCTCGAACAGATAATGGCTGTCCTGCGGCCCGGGGCTGGCTTCGGGATGGTACTGGACGCTGAAAGCGGGCTTGTCGGTCAGCTCCAGGCCGGCGAGGCTGCCGTCGAACAGCGAGATATGGGTGGCGCGGGCGGTTGGCGGCAGCGTGTCGGTATCGACAGTGAAGCCATGGTTCATCGAGGTGATCTCGACGCGGCCATCGTCGAGCCGCTTGACCGGGTGGTTGGCGCCGCGATGGCCCTGGTGCATCTTGATGGTGCGGGCACCCACCGACAGCGCCAGCAGCTGATGGCCGAGGCAGATGCCGAACATCGGCGTGCCGGCGCCGAGCAGCTTCTGGATAACGGGGACGGCGTGACTGCCGGTGGCGGCGGGATCGCCGGGGCCGTTCGACAGGAAGATACCGTCCGGCTTCAGCGCCATGATGTCCTCATAGGTCGCCAGCGCCGGCACCACGGTGACGCGGGCACCGGCGGCGACGAGATTGCGGAGGATGTTGCGCTTCATCCCATAGTCGATGGCGACAACATGCGGACCGTTGGTGTTGCTGTGGTTGAGCGCATAGCCGCCGGCGAGCGTCCACAGCCCCTCGTCCCAGCCGTAATTCTGGGTGGCGCTGATGACGCTGGCGAGGTCCATGCCTTCCAGGCCCGGCCAGCCGGCGGCCTGGGCCTGGAGGCGGCGCAGATCGAAGTTGCCGACGCGGTTGTGGGCGATGACGCCGTTCGGAGCGCCGCTGCCCCGGATGCGCTTGGTGAGCGCGCGGGTATCGACGCCGGAAATGCCGATCCGGCCCCAAGCACGCATCCAGTCATCGAAGTTGCGGGTCGAGCGGAACGAGGCGGCCGGGGTGATGGGCTCGCGGACGACGCAGCCCAGCGCATGGGGATTGGGCGATTCGATGTCGTCCTGGTTGGCGCCGACGTTGCCGATATGGGGGAAGGTGAAGGTGATGATCTGGCCGGCGTAGCTGGGATCGGAGATCACCTCCTGATAGCCGGTCATTGCGGTGTTGAAACAGACCTCGCCGACCGCCACGCCCTCTGCGCCGAACCCCTGCCCCCAGATCACCGATCCATCGGCGAGCACCAGAACTGCGGTCGCGCCTCTGGGTTGGGCGGGCGCGGGCGCTGCTGCCATGGTGCTTCCTTGTGCGTTGGGGTGGACAAACGGTGGGCGAGTTAGGGACCGAAGCCCTGCGCGTCAATCTATTCTTTGTAGGCGCGTAAGGCTAGGGTGCATCACCCTGCAAGGTTAGGAAAGTTATGCTCAGAGACGACATCAAGGCCGCGACCATCGCGGCCATGAAGGCCAAGGATGCGCCCCGTACCGCGGCGTTGCGGCTCATCCAGGCCTCGGTGAAGAACCGCGACATCGAGCTGCGCACCGGCACCGCGCAGGGCGACGATGACGTGGTGGTGATCGACGTGCTGATGAAGATGGCCAAGCAGCGACGTGAGTCGATCGAGATGTATGAAAAGGGCAACCGGCCCGAGCTGGCGGCGGCGGAAGCGGCCGAGCTCGCGGTGATCGAGGCGTTCATGCCCAAGCAGATGGATGCCGGGGCGGCGCAGGCGGCGATCGTCGCGCTGGTCACCGAGCTGGGCGCCACCAGTGTCAAGGACATGGGGCGGGTGATGGCCGAGGTGAAGGCGCGCTATGCCGGGCAGCTCGACATGGGCAAGGCCGGCGGGATGGTGAAAGCCGCGTTGGGGGCGTGAGCCTCTCTCCGGCCTTTCTCGATGAGCTGCGGGCGCGGGTGGCGCTGTCGCCGGTGGTGGCGCGCCGGGTCAAGCTCGTCCGCGCCGGGCGGGAGTGGAAGGGATGCTGCCCGTTCCACAACGAGAAGACGCCGAGCTTTTATGTCAACGATGACAAGGGGTTCTACCATTGCTTCGGTTGCGGGGCGCATGGCGATGTCATCCGCTTCCTGACCGAGCAGGAGGGGCTGCCGTTCATGGAAGCGGTGAAGCAGCTGGCGGCGCAGGCCGGGATGGAGGTGCCCGCCGCCTCCCCCCAGGCCCAGCAGCGCAGCAGCGAGGCCGAGGAACTGATGGCGCTGGCCGGGCGCGCGGCGGACTGGTTCGGCCAGCAGCTGGCGGCGCCGGCGGGGGCCGAGGCGCGGGCCTATCTGGCGCGGCGCGGCGTTTCGGCGGGCATGGTCTCGGCGTTCGGGCTGGGCTTTGCGCCCGGCCAGGGGCTGAAGGCGGCGCTGTCCGGCGCCGAAGAGGCCCGGATGCTGGCGGCCGGGCTGCTCGGCAAGGGTGATGACGGGCGGATCTTCGAGCGGTTCCGGGGCCGGCTGATGTTCCCGATCCGCGATCGGCGCGGCCGGGTGGTCGGCTTCGGCGGCCGGGCGCTGGGCGATGTGCTGCCGAAATATCTGAACTCTGCCGATGGTCCGCTCTTCGACAAGGGGCGGCTGCTCTACAATCTCGACCGCGCCGGGCCGGCCGCGCGCAAGGCGGGGCGTCTGGTGGTGGTGGAGGGCTATATGGACGTCATCGGCGTCGCCGGCGCCGGAATCGACGAGCTGGTGGCGCCGCTGGGCACGGCGATGACCGAAGCGCAGCTCGAGCTGGCCTGGCGGCTGGTCGATGCGCCGATCCTCTGCTTCGACGGCGATGCCGCCGGCAGCCGGGCCGCGCTGCGGGCCTGCCTGCGGGCATTACCGCTGCTGGCGCCGGGCAAGAGCCTGCAGATCGCCACCCTGCCGCCCGGCGAGGACCCGGACGACCTGGTCCGCCGCGGCGGGGCGGCCGCGTTCGAGGCGGTGCTGGCGGCGGCGGCGCCGTTGGCCGAGCATGTCTGGCGCGCCGAGACCGGTGGCGAGGCCGGCACCAGCCCCGAGGCCCGCGCGGCGATCCGGGCGCGGTTGCGCGAGCATTGCGAGACGATCGCCCATCCCGATGTACGGGCCCTCTATCGTGCGGATTTCGACCAGCGGTTCGACGCCGCCTATCTGGCTCGGCGGGTGGCGCCGAAGGCCGCGCCCTGGACGGCGCCGTTCCGCGGTCCGGGCGGGCGGCCACTGGCAATGATGCCGGTGTCCGACGCGCTGAAGGCCCAGGCGGCGGCGGGCGGCGACACGCCCGAACAGCTCGCGCTGGTGGCGGGGCTGGTCTCCAACCCCTGGCTGGCGGACCGGCATGGCGAAGCGGTGGCCGGGCTGATGCTCGGCGACGGGCGGGCGGCCCGGTTGCGCGATGCCGTGCTGGCTGCTGCAGCGCTGACACCGGGCCTTGAAGCGGCTGCGCTGCGCCCCCACCTTGAGGCGGAGGGATTGGCCGGTGCTGCAGACAGCCTGTGTCGTGCCAATCGCTTGCGGATGCGTTTTTGTGTGGCCGCCGGGCCGGAAAGCCGGGAGGTGCTGGAAGCGGAATTTGCCAGCCTGTTGCGGTGCGTGGTCGAGCGGCCACAGATCGAGACGGCGCTGGCGCGTGCGACGCGGGACTTTGTCGGCAGCGGTAGCGAGGCCGATTTTCTGCGGCAGCAGCGACTGCGGCAGGAGCGCGACGCGCTGCACGCAACGCTTATGCGGCTGGCGGAATCGGACCGCGCCGACTAGAGCGTTACGATTCGCGCATGACGGCCTCGGCAGTGATGCGTTCTTCGGATTGCGTCGGGCAAGACATCAGGCATGGGATGGCACGAATGGCAAAAGCGACTGCAACGACGAACGAAGCTGACGCCAAGGTGGACAGCGCCGATGCGCCGTTGCTCGATCTCAACGATGCCTCGATCAAGAAGATGGTCACCCGCGCCAAGAAGCGCGGCTATATTACCTATGACGAGCTGAACGAGGCGCTGCCGCAGGACCAGATGTCCAGCGAGCAGATCGAGGATGTGATGGCCCAGCTCTCCGAGATGGGGATCAACATCATCGAGAATGACGAGGCCGCCGAGGACGGTGAGACCGCCGCCGCCCAGGAAGACGAGCCGGAGCCCGCCGATGGCGAGCTGGGCCCCTCCCCCGTCGCGACCGTTACCAAGGCTCCTCTCGACCGGACCGATGACCCGGTGCGGATGTATCTGCGCGAGATGGGCGCCGTCGAGCTGCTGAGCCGCGAGGGCGAGATCGCCATCGCCAAGCGGATCGAGGCCGGCCGCAACACGATGATCGCCGGGCTCTGCGAGAGCCCGATGACCTTCACCGCGATGATCGAATGGTCGAACGCGCTGAATGAAGGCCGGATGCAGCTGCGCGAGATCCTCGATCTCGAAGCGATGCTGGCCAAGGACCCGGTCGAGGGTGAAGCCGAGGGCAAGGAGGGCGAGGACGGCAGCGACCTGCCCACCGTCCAGTTCAAGGAGGACGAGGAGCCCGAGGCCGAGGTCGCTGCGCCCGACGAGGAAGACGGCATGACCGAGCGGCGTACGCCGCGCCCTGCCGATGATGATGACGAGGACCAGACGCTGTCGCTGGCCGCGATGGAAGAGGTGCTGAAGCCTGCCGCTCTTGAGAAATTTGCTGAAATTACATCAACCTACAAGAAATTCTTCAAGCTTCAGGAGAGCCGCCTTTCGGCCCTGGCCCTGAACCAGGATTTTCCGACGGCCGATGAGCGCAAATATCACAAGCTGCGCGAGGAGCTGACGCGCGGCGTCCAGTCGATCCATTTCAACAATGGCAAGATCGAGTTGCTCGTTGACCAGCTCTACACCGAGAACCGGCGGCTGCTGACGCTCGGGTCCAGCATGATGAAGCTGGCCGACAAGCACAAGCTGAACCGCAAGCAGTTCATCGATGAATATGGCGGCAACGAGCTCGACGAGAGCTGGCTCGACCGCGTGGGCCGGATCGACAAGCGCTGGGCGGCGTTTGCCGCGACCGAGGCGCGCCATGTCGAGGATATCCGCCGCGAAATCGCGCAGATCGCCGAATCGACGGGTGTCGAGCTGGGCGAGTTCCGCCGCATCACCAACATGGTCCAGAAGGGCGAGCGCGAGGCGCGGATCGCCAAGAAGGAAATGGTCGAGGCCAATCTGCGGCTGGTGATCTCGATCGCCAAGAAATATACCAACCGCGGCCTGCAATTCCTTGATCTTATTCAGGAAGGCAATATCGGCCTGATGAAGGCGGTCGACAAGTTCGAGTA
>NZ_JBIMKZ010000111.1:0-5975 GCF_051860865.1 Polymorphobacter sp.
ATCTCCTAAAATTGAACCGGAAATTCCAAAGGCTGATCAGCCGATGATCCCCAGGATGTCGCTTTCCTTCATGATCAGCAGGTCTTCGCCGCCGACCTTGACTTCGGTGCCCGACCATTTGCCGAACAGGATGCGGTCACCCGCCTTCACCTCGAGCGGATGGACGGTGCCGTCATCGCTGCGGGCGCCGGTGCCAGCCGAAACGACTTCACCTTCCTGCGGCTTTTCCTTGGCGGTATCGGGGATGATGATCCCCCCGGCGGTCTTTTCTTCGGCCTCGACGCGGCGCACAAGCACCCGGTCGTGAAGCGGACGGAATGTCATGTCTTCCCTCTCTGTTGGAAAATTGGAGCGTTGGCACTCACCAGAAGCGAGTGCTAACGGCCCGCTCGATATGTGCTTTTCCCGTCACACCGTCAAGGCCGCACGCGCAAAATTCACGCGATTGTCACGAGCTTGTCAGGTGCCGCAGAAGGTTTCGCGCACCACTTCCTCGGGCCGCGCCGGCACCCGGAACGCCGCATTCGCCGCCGTCTCCGCATAGGGCTCATCCAGCGCTGCCAGCAGCGCCCGCACCGGCGCCAGATCGCCCGCCTCTGCCGCCCGCAGCGCCGCCTCCACCACATGATTGCGCGGCACCACCGCCGGCGCCGACCGCCTGATCAACGCCGCCGCCTCCCTCCGGTCGCCAATCCGCGCCAGCCAACCCTTCACCCACTCGGCCTCGGGCAAAACCCCGCCCTCCAGCCCATCCGCCAGCCCGCGCCAGAAATTGGTGTAATCGGTCCCCGCCTGCTCCAGCCAGTCGAGCACGTCGCTGACCAGCGCCATATCCCCCTCCTCCGCCGCCGCCAGCCCCAGCTTGCCGCGCATCGCCGCGAGCCACGCCGCCTCGAACTGCGTCGGAAAGCCCTGCAGCACCGTCGTCGCCGCCTCCCGAGCCCGCTCGCTTTCGTCCCCCAGCAACGGTAACAGGCTCTCCGCCAGCCGCGTCAGGTTCCACAGCGCGATCTGCGGCTGCGCGCCAAAGGCATACCGCCCCTGCGCATCGATCGAGCTGAACACCACGTCCCGCCCATAGCTCTCCAAGAATGCGCACGGCCCATAGTCGATCGTCTCGCCGGAGATCGTCATGTTGTCAGTGTTCATCACCCCATGCACGAACCCGACCCGCATCCAGTCCGCCACCAGCGCCGCCTGCCGCGCGCACACCCCCTGTAGCAGCCCCAGATAATCGCCGGGCAACAGCTCGGGAAAATGCCGCGCCAGCGCATGGTCGGCGAGTGCGCGCAGCACCCCCGGATCGTCCTGCGCAGCGGCGAACTGGAAGGTCCCCACCCGCAAATGGCTCGATGCCACCCGCACCAGCACGGCGCCGGGCAGCACCGCCTCGCGCAGCACATGCTCGCCGGTCGCCACCACGGCCAGCGACCGCGTCGTCGGCACGCCGAGCGCCGCCATCGCCTCGCTGACGATAAATTCCCGCAGCATCGGCCCCAGCGCCGCCCGCCCGTCGCCGCCCCGCGAATAGCGCGTCCGCCCCGCCCCCTTCAGCTGGATGTCGAAGCGCGCGCCGTCGGGCGCCAGATGCTCGCCCAGCAACACGGCGCGACCGTCGCCGAGCATGTTGGGATGCCCGAACTGGTGCCCGGCATAGGCCTGGGCGATCGGCTGCGAGCCGCTGGCCAGCACATTACCGGCCAGGATGTCGACCGGCACCTTGTTAGTGTCCAGCCCCAGCCGCTCGCACAGCGGCGTGTTCCAGATCAGCGTCTCGGGCGCCTTCACCGGCGTCGGCGCGCGCAGCTCGAACAGGATTTCCGGCAGCGTCACATAGCTGTTGTCGAACCGCAATCCGTCCATGTCTGTCTCCCTCGCCGACCAATGTAAGCCGTCCGCCGCCGCGCGCCACCTTTAGCGCCGAAAACAATTTCTTTGCCCCGCGGCGCATGACAATCGGGCCGGCAACTTTATAGAAGCAAGGGCAATGCGCGCGCTGGCGCAGCTACGGAAAGGCCGCCAGTGCTTGATTTTTCCACCGTCGAGATCGTCGATCTGCTGCCCTATATGGCCGCCGGATTCGCCGCCCAGATCATCGACGGTGCGCTCGGCATGGCCTTCGGCGCCATCTCCAGCACGCTGCTCGTCGGCGTCCTCGGCGTGCCCCCGGCCCAGGCCTCGGCCAGCGTCCATTTCGCCGAGGTCTTCACCACCGGCGCCTCGGGCCTCAGCCATGCCTTCCACAAGAACATAGACTGGGCGCTGTTCAAGCGGCTGGCGCTGCCCGGCATCCTCGGCGGCATCACCGGCGCCTATCTGCTGACCAATATCGATGCCGACATGGCCCGGCCGCTGGTCATGGCCTATCTGCTTGCGATCGGGCTGCTGCTGCTGGTGCGCACATGGCGCTTCCCGGAGCCGCGCTTCAGCGATCCGCGCGTCGTCGCCCCGCTCGGCGCCGCCGGCGGCTTCCTCGATGCCGCCGGTGGCGGCGGCTGGGGCCCGGTCGTCACCTCCAACCTGCTCCTCCAGGGCGGCAACCCGCGCAAGACCATCGGCACCGTCAGCGCCACCGAATTTTTTCTCACCGTTGCCATTTCGGTCACCTTCATCTGGCAGCTCGGCCTGTCCGCCTTTACCATCGCCACGCTCGGCCTGCTGCTCGGCGGCGTCATCGCCGCCCCCTTCGGCGCTGCGCTTGCCCGCCATGTCCGCCCGCGCCTGTTGCTCGGCCTCGTCGGCATCATCCTCGTCATCACCAGCGCCTTCAGCATCTGGCAGGCCCTGAACGGCTGAGCTTCCCCCCTGCGCCATGCCCCCCTGCGCCATGCCCCTTGCTCACAACAGGCGCATGCGGCAAAGCCGCCCCATGCTCCCACCCGGACTGCTTCCCGAAGGTCTGCGAGACCTGCTTCCCCCCGCCGCCGAGGCCGAGGCGAAGCTCGCTGCCGCGCTGATGGCGGTGTTCAGCGCCCATGGCCATGCCCGGGTCAGCCCGCCGCTCGTCGAATATGAAGCCACGCTCGGCAGCCGCCTCGCCAGCCCCGCCCGCCGCGAGCTGCTGCGCTTCACCGATCCGGTCAGCCAGCACACGCTGGCGCTGCGCTCGGACATCACCGGCCAGGTCGGCCGCATCGCCTGCACCCGCATGGCCGCCAGCCCGCGGCCGCTGCGCCTGTCCTATTGCGGCCCTGTGCTGCGCGTCCGCGGCGACCAGCTGTCCCCCGAGCGCCAGTCGCTGCAGACCGGTGTCGAGATCATCGGCGCCGATCACGAGGCCGCCGCCCTCGCCGTCCTCCGCCTCGCCGTGGAAGCGCTCGCCACCGCCGGCATCGAGGCGCTGAGCCTGGACCTGACGTTGCCCGATCTCGTCGCCCATCTCCACGCCGCCGGCCTCTCCGCCGGCGAGGCCAGCCTCGCCACGCTGCAAGCGCTGCTGGACGGCAAGGACATCGCCAGCCTGCGCGCCGCCGGCGCCGCCGCCTATGAGCCGCTGATCGCCGCCGCCGGCCCGGCTGCTACCGCCCTGCCCCGGCTGCATGCGTTCGCCGCCACCCTGCCGGAGGCCGCCGCCGCCGTGCTCGCCGCCCGGCTGGCGCCGCTGTCGGCGCTGGTCGCGGCGCTGGACGGCACACCCGGCCTGTCGCTCAGCCTCGATCCCACAGAGCGCCACGGCTTCGAATACCAGTCCTGGCTCGGCTTCTCGCTGTTCGGCGCCGGCCTGCCGTCGGAGATCGGCCGCGGCGGCAGCTACAGCCTCGTCCATCCCGATGGCCGCACCGAGCCCGCCATCGGTTTCTCGCTCTATCTGGATAGCCTCGTCGACGCCGGCTTCGGCAGCGTCGCCGAAAAGCGGCTGTTCTGCCCACCCGATACCGCGCCCGAGGCCGCCGCCCGGCTCCGTGCCCAGGGCTGGACCACTGTCACCGCGCTGGCCCCGGACGAGGATCCGGCCGCCCAGCGCTGCACCCATGTCCTCGTCGGCGGCACCCCGCAGCCGCTCACCGTCACGGCGGAGTAAGCCATGCCAAATGTCACCGTCATCGGCGCCCAATGGGGCGATGAAGGCAAGGGTAAGATCGTCGACTGGCTCGCCGAGCGCGCCGATGTCGTCGTCCGCTTCCAGGGCGGCCACAATGCCGGTCACACGCTCGTCGTCGGCAACCAGACCTACAAGCTCAGCCTGCTGCCCAGCGGCATCGTCCGCGGCACGCTGTCGGTCATCGGCAACGGCGTCGTCTTCGATCCCTGGCACTTCAAGGCCGAGGTCGAGAAACTGCGCGGCCAGGGCGTCACCATCACGCCGGAAAATCTCGCCGTCGCCGAGCAATGCCCGCTGATCCTGCCGCTGCACCGCGATCTCGATGCGCTGCGCGAGGATTCGATGGGCGCCGGCAAGATCGGCACCACAAGGCGCGGCATCGGCCCGGCCTATGAGGACAAGGTCGGCCGCCGGGCGCTGCGCGTTTGCGATCTCGCCCATCTCGGCAGCATCGGCCCGCAGCTCGATCGCCTGCTCGCCCACCACAATGCGCTGCGCGCCGGCTTCAACATCCCGCCCGTCGACCGCGATGCGCTGGTCGCCGAGCTGGCCGAGATCGCGCCGCACGTGCTGCCCTATATCCAGCCGGTCTGGAAGCGGCTGGCGGATGCCCGCAACAACCGCTCGCGGATCCTGTTCGAGGGCGCGCAGGGCGTGCTGCTCGATGTCGACCATGGCACCTATCCGTTCGTCACCTCGTCCAACGTCGTCGCCGGCCAGGCCGCCTCGGGCAGCGGCATGGGGCCGAACGCAATGGGCAATGTGCTCGGAATCACCAAGGCCTATACCACCCGGGTCGGTTCCGGCCCCTTCCCCACCGAGCAGGACAATGCCACCGGCGAGCAGCTCGGCCAGCGCGGCCATGAGTTCGGCACCGTCACCGGGCGCAAGCGCCGCTGCGGCTGGTTCGATGCGGTGCTCGTCCGCCAGGCCATCGCCACCTCGGGCATCACCGGCATCGCACTGACCAAGCTCGATGTCCTCGATGGCTTCGAAACGCTCAACATCTGCACCGGCTACCGGCTGGACGGCGAGACGCTCGATCATTTCCCCGCCCATGCCGCCGACCAGGCCCGCGTCGAACCGGTCTATGAGGTCTTCGAAGGCTGGACCGAGACCACCGCGGGCGCCCGCCGCTGGGCCGACCTTCCGGCCCAGGCGATCAAGTACATCCGCCGCATCGAGGAACTCACCGAATGTCCGGTGACGCTGGTCAGCACCTCGCCCGAGCGTGAAGACACCATCCTCGTCCGCGATCCCTTCCTCGATTGATCTTGACCGGACTACGGTTCCGGTCCCCAATCACGGCCCATGTCGCTGCTCCTGCCCCTGGCCGCCGCGCTGGCGTTCACCTGTGAGCGCCCGACCCACCATGACGGGGATGCCATCCGCTGCGCCGGCATGGAGCAATCGATGCGCCTGTACGGCGTCGATGCCCCGGAAATGCCCGGCAGCTGCCGCCCCGGTCGCAAATGCACCCCCGGGGATCCTTATGCCGCCCGCGATCACCTCCGCGCCCTGACCGACGGCCGCACCGTCGTTTGCGACGAGAAGGACATCGACAGCTATGGCCGTCCGGTCGTCCGCTGCACCGCCGACGGCGCGGACCTCGGCTGCGCCATGGTCGCCGCCGGCCACGCCGTCGAACGCTATGGCCGGCTCGACTGCGATGCGCCCGCCCCCGAAGCCGTCTCCGAAACCACAATTGTCCCCGTCGCCACCGCCGCCCCACCGCCCGCGGCCCCCATCATCCGCCGAAGCAAAACCGGCGAGCCCCGCTATTTCGCCCCGCCGGACGCCCCGCCGGTCAGCCGCGCCGTCAGCATCGGCTGGTTCCTCGCCGGCACTTGGCTGATCCTGTTCAACATCATCGGCTGGAGCGCGATGGACATCGACAAGAGCCGCGCCACCGGCACCATCTGGGACCAGAAGC
>NZ_JBIMKZ010000112.1:0-5924 GCF_051860865.1 Polymorphobacter sp.
CAGGCCTTTGATCCCGAGCAGTTGCAACGGGTCGAAATCGTCAAGGGCCCGCAGTCGGCGCTCTATGGCCGCAACACCTATGCCGGCGCCATCAACTTCGTCACCAAGGACCCGACGACGACCTGGACCGCCAATATCCGCGCCTCAGTCGCCGAATATGGCGAATATGTCGCGTCCGGCTCCATCTCCGGCCCGATCCTCGGCGAGGCGCTGACTTTTCGCGCCGGCGGCCGCTACTCGGAATATGGCGGCCAGTTCACCAACCAGCTGACCGGCAAGAAGGTCGGCCAGGAGCAGACCAAGGTCGGCTATCTCACCGTCGTTGCCCGCCCGACCGAGGACATCAAGATCCGCCTGCGCGGCGAATATTCGGAGCAGGAAGACGGCCCGCTGGCGCTGTTCCTGCAGGGCTCGGCCGAGAACAACTGCTCGCCCGGACTGCGGTCGAACCTGTATCGCACGGTCGGCGGCGCCTTCGGCTCCAACGTCCCGGCGACGCTGGGCAACACGCCTGGCGCCCAGAACCCCAACCAATATTATTGCGGCCCCATCCAGCCGCAGCCCAATGGCATCCGCCTTAACACCGATCCGGTGCCGACGACCTTCGGCGTGCGCGATGGCACCGCTTTCGACGGTGTCCAGAACAAGCAGTTCAACGCCTCGGCGATCATCGACTGGGATCTCGGCGGCTCGGGCTGGATCCTGTCGTCGATGACCGGCTATCGCAAGTTGCTCAACCGCTTCGGGACCGATTCCGATCACAGCGACGGCTTCTTTTTCTTCCAGCCGGCCTTCCTCGGGGTGCCCGGGCCGTTGGTCGAGCCGACCTTCGCCAACACCACCAAGAAGAACATCAAGGATTTCAGCCAGGAGGTCCGCCTCGCATCGCCGGTCGACAAGCCATTTCGCGCCATGGTCGGCCTCTATTACTACAAGCAGGACTTCGATCAGGTCGACCTGACCTTCACCAATCCGTTCGCCGGTGATCCGCTCGGCAGCAACCTTAGCCAGACGGCAACGATCGAGAACAAGGCGGTGTTCGGCCTGCTGGCCTGGGATCCGCTGCCTGGCCTGACCATCCAGGGCGAACTCCGCTATCAGGAGGAAACTAAGACGCTGCTCGATCGCCAGTCGGCAACTAGCATTTTCTGCGCCGGCGAGAGCGCCAATGCAGCCCTGTTCGGTTTTACCGGCACCTGCCTGGCCGAAGGCAAATGGACCGGCACCGATCCGCGCATCACCATCAACTACACCACGCCCGGCGGCACTCTGCTTTATGCCGTCTATGCCCGCGGCCGGAAGCCTGGCGGCTTCAACGGCGTCAACGGTCAGACCGATGGCCGGCCCTTCTATTCAGAAGAGCTGGCAGAAGGCGGTGAAGTCGGGGTTAAATGGACATCGTCGGACCGCAAGGCCAGCATCACCGTCGCGGGTTTCTACAACAAGCTGAAGGGCGTCCAGCTGACCAACGCCATCCCCGCCGGCCAGGCCGTCAACTCGATCGTCGTCAACACCGGCGATGCCCGCAACCAGGGCTTCGAAATCGAGTTCGCCGCTGCGCCGCACCCGGACCTGATGGCCAATGTCAACTTGTCCTATGTCGATGCCAAGTTCACCAGCGGCTGCGATGCGGACTTCTTCCAGCTCAATTCGGGCGGCATCCGCGCCAATTTCCAGAGCGCCAACCCGCCCGCCGCCGCGCTGCCGCTCTGCGACATCACTGGCAAGCGGCTGCCGCTCGGCTCCAGCTATCAGGTCAATGGCTCGATCAGCTGGGAACCGAACATCACCGAGACGATCAAGCTGACCACCAACCTCAATTTCAGCCTTGAGGACAAGAAGTACGTCCAGACCGACAATCTGGCCTTTGTGCCCTCGGCGTTCCTCCTCAATGCCCGCATCGGCTTCCGCACCGCTAACGGCATCCAGGTCGTCGCTTTCGGCCGCAACCTGACCAACGAGGACGCAGTGCCGCTCGCCACCCGCTGGTTCGACTATCGCTACGGCTTCGGCACCCGCAACATACCCACCGGTCTGACTTTCAATGGCCAGCCGGCGCAGGCGGAATCGGGCGCCCCGCGCGGCTTCTTCGCGCCGCTCCGGCGCGGCCGCACGTTCGGCATCGAGACGATCATGCGCTTCTAATCCTGCTTGAGCGCGGCGGCGGCGGCGAAGGGGGCCACGGCGAGTGACACCAGACTCGCCGCCGCCAGCAGCTTGAGCGCGCCGGGCGCCGCCGCGCCGACGCCGAAGATCAGCACCGGCAGCGCCAGCGGCAGCACGATCAGCCCGGCCAGCGCCCCCCCGCCGCGCAAGCCCGCGGTCAGCGCCGCCGCCACCACCGCCAGCGCTGCCAGCGCCGGCGTGCCGAGCAGCAGCGCCAGCGCCAGCCGCCATCCCTGCGCCGCGTCCAATCCCACCAGGATCGCCGCCGCCGGCAGCGCCGCCAGCAGCGGCACCGCAAACCCGACCCAGTGCGCAATGATCCGCGCCACCGCCACCAGCTCCATCGCCACGCCGCGGCTCGCCAGCTGATCGAGCGTCCCGTCCTCCATGTCCGGCGCCAGCAGCGTTTCCACCGGCAGCAACGCCGCCAGCAGTGCCGACACCCATAATATCCCCGGCGCGATCCGCCCCAACAGCCGCGCGTCCGGCCCGACCGCGAACGGAAACAACGCCGCCACTAGCACGAAGAACATCACCGGCATCCACATTGCCGGCGAGCGGGCAATCAGCGTCAGGTCGCGACGGATCAGGCGCCAGAACATCAGCCGAGCCGGATCGTCTGCGGGGCGACAAGGCCGATGTCGCCGTGCACGGCCGCCACCACCAGGCCGCCGCCGGCCCGATGCGCCGCCATCGCCGCCGTCAGCAGCGCCCCTGACGCGGTGTCGAGCCCGGCGGTCGGTTCGTCGAGCAGCCAGAGCGGCGAACCGGACGCCAGCGCCCGCGCCAGCCCGGCGCGCCGCCGCTGGCCGCTGGACAGGTGGCGGCATGGCACCTCAGCCAGCCCGTCGATGTTCATCGCCGCCATCGCCGCCGGCAGTCGCGCCAGCCCGTCATCGAGCCCGGCCCAGTGGCGGAGCTCGTCGATCAGCCGCATTCGCGGCTTCAGCGCCACCTCATGGCCGAGATAGGCGCAGGGCGGCGCGCTGATCGTGCCGGAAAATGGCGCCAGCAGCCCGGCTAGCAGCCGCAACAGGCTCGATTTGCCGCTGCCGTTAGGCCCTTCGAGGTGCAGCGCTGCCCCCGGGTCGACCTGGAACGACAGCCCCTCAAACAACAGCCGGTCGCCGCGCAGGCAGGCCAGGTCATCGACGACAAGGGAGGCGGCAGCGGTCACGCGCTGCACGCTAGCGCCGCCGGCCCTGATCGCAAGTGTTTCAGCCAGCGGCCAAACTCTGTAGAGGGGCGGACATGGACACGCCCCGCGCAAAACTCTCCGGCCCTCTCAAGCTCGCCGTCGATCTCGGGCCGCTGCTGGTGTTCTTCGTTGCCAACAAATATGGCGGGCTGTTCGTCGCCACCGCCGCCTTCATGGCCGCCACCGCCGTCGCCATGGCAATCTCCTGGCTGAAGACCCGCCATATCCCGGTGATGCTGCTGTTCACCGGCGTCATCGTCGCGGTATTCGGGGGGCTGACCCTGTGGTTGCAGGACGAGACCTTCATCAAGCTCAAGCCGACGCTGATCTACGGCACCTTCGCGGCGATCCTGTTCTTCGGGCTGGCGCGCGGCCGCTCCTATCTCCAGCTGGTGCTCGGCGACGCGCTGCCCGGCCTTGATGCCGCCGGCTGGACCAAGCTGACCCGCAACTGGGCGCTGTTCTTCCTGGCGCTGCTCGCCGCCAACGAGGTGGCGCGCCAGATCCTCACCACCGACCAATGGGTCAGTTTCAAGGTCTGGGGGGTGACGGTGGCGACACTGGTGTTCGCGATGGCGCAGGCGCCGATGATGATGCGCCATGGGGTGGACCAGGAGGCGAAAAAAGATCCGCCGCCAGCGGCAGATTGACCTTCCAGTCGGTCCAGAACACCTGGTTGGCGATGACGCCATTGTAATAGAGAGTCACCTTGCGCGCCTGCGTCCAGCCCGGCTGGATGACGAAATCATCATAGATCCGCACATGCCAGCCAGACGGCGTGGCAAAGCCGGCGAGCCGGATGACATGGCTGTCGCGGTCGATACCGAACAAGGTCGCGCCGCCGCCGTGGTCGGTGATGCGCACGGTGTAGGTCGGATGGCCATCGACACTGTCGTCGGGCAGCCTCTGCAGTGTGAAGCCCGGTCCCAGCGCCGAACGGATGACGCCGAAGCCGAAATTATTGGCCCAGAACCGGTCGGCTTCCGCCTTGGGGATCAGCCCCTTGTCATTGAAGCTCTGTACCCCGTCCGAGCCGACGAGGACCATCGTCCGCCCATTGCTGCGGCCGTGGATCAGCACCTTGCCCGCCTCGCCATGGGCATCGGTGCGAATGTCCTCGAACGCCCGCCACATCTGATAGTCATCGGCCACCGCGCGCGGGGTGGCGCCGTCGCCGTAGAAGACCGCCCGGCCGGACAGCCAGAGGCTCTCGGCCCGTGCCCAGCGCTCCCCGCCGGCAGCCTCGAAAGCGCGCGCGATGATCGTCCGGGCATCGAGGCCGTCATCGGCGCGCGCCGGTGCCGCGACCATAAGCAGCACCAGCATGGCAAATCGCAGGATCATGCTCTTGTCCCCACCGCTCGCGCGCAACATATGGGGAGTATGGCAACCACCGAACCGGTTTGCAAAGCAGGGGAACACGGCCCTGGCCGGTTTCCGGTCATCGGAGATCACCGGCCATGAGCCTGTTTTCCCGCGCGCGGGACATCATCGCCGCCAATGTCGCCGAACTGCTCGATCGCGCCGAGGATCCGGCCAAGCTGGTCCGTCTGATTATTCGCGAGATGGAAGAGACGCTGGCCGAGGTTCGCGCCGACGCCGCGCGCACCATCGCTGACCAGAAGGAAATCGCCCGCAGCCTGGCCCGTGCTCGCGCCGCCTGCGACAGCTGGACCGAAAAGGCCGAGCTGGCGCTGGCGCGGGACCGCGAGGACCTCGCACGGGCCGCGCTGCAGGAAAAGGCCCGCGCTCGCCGCCTCGCCGATCAACTCGCTGACGAACTGGCCGTGCTCGAAGACAGTCTGGCGCTGAACGAGGTCGATATCCTCAACCTCGAGAGCAAATTGCGGGAAGCCCGTTCCCGCCAGAATGCCATTAGTATCCGTACCGAAGGCGCCGGCCAGCGCCGTCGGTTGCGCGAGTTGACACATGGCGCGCGCGTCGAGACGGCGCTGTCGCAGTTCGACCTGCTCGAGCGCCGCGCCGATCTTGCCGAAGGCGCCGCCGAAGCGGCGTCACTGGGCGCCCCCGTGTTGATCGGCGAAGATGAGGTGAGCCGCGAACTGGCGGCGATGAAGGCCCGTATCGGCAGCGGTGGGCAGGGCTGAGCCGATGGAGATGTTGCTCATCCCGGTGCTGATCGTCGCCATCCTGTTCATCGGCCTGCCATGGCTGGTGCTGCACTATGTCTCGCGCTGGCGGTCGGGCAATTCGATCAGCCGGGAGGACGAGATGCTGCTCGACGATCTCCACGACATGGCCCGCCGGCTCGACCAGCGGCTGGAGACCATCGAGCGGATCATCGCCGCCGATGATCCGGGCTGGAAGGACAGCCGGCTTGCCGATAATGCCGCCAGCCGTCGCCTGCGCAACGACGAGAACAAGGAGAGTGACCGATGAGCGACCGCCGGACCGGCTTCTATCTCGACAAGCGCAACAAGCGGCTGTTCGGCGTCTGCGCCGGCATCGCCGATTACTTTGGCTGGGACGCGCTGTGGGTCCGCCTCGGCTTCGTCGGTGCCACCCTGCTCGGCGCCGGCTTCTTGCCGATTATCTATCT
>NZ_JBIMKZ010000113.1:0-5836 GCF_051860865.1 Polymorphobacter sp.
GACGTTGAGGTCATAGACGTTGCGCACCAGCCCCAGTTCGTCGCCCAGCGCCTGCACGCTGAACGGCGACCCGGCGATTTCCTTGAAGCTGTAGGGCGAGGTGGTGCCGCCGGTCGGCGCGAAGGTGCCGCTGGAAAAGGCCGTGCCCGGCGCCCGCTGGCCGTCATAGGTGCCGACGATATCGAGAGTGAAGCTGTCCGACGGCGTGTACCGCAGCGAGACGCGGGCGCCATATTGGTCCTGGCCGTTGAGGTCGCGCTGGCGCGGCCCGTTCGGTGTCTGCGAGGCGGCGGTGCCGGCGATGTTCGGCACCACGCCGTCGCGCAGCTTGACCGCGCCGGCGATGCGCAGTGCGATCTTGTCGTTGCCGAAGTTGACGAAGCCGTCGACCCGGCGCTGGTTGAAATTGCCATAGGCGGCGCGCAGCTCGGCCGAGGTGCCGGCCCGCGCCTTGGCGGTGATCACCGAGACGACGCCGACGGCGGCGGCGGTGCCGAACAGCGTCGACTGCGGGCCTTTCACCACCTCGACCCGCTCGAGGTCATAGAGGTCGAAATAGCTGCCGCGCGACCGTGAGACGTCGATGCCGTTCAGATAGACGGTGACAGCCGGCGAGCCCTGCGACGAGCCACTGTCCGAGGTGATGCCGCGGATGACGAAGCCCGGGTTGTTCGGGCTCTGCTCCTGAATGTTGAGGCCCGGCACATAGGCAGCGAGCTGGTCGAACTGGGTGACGCCGAGCTCGCGCAGCGTGCGGCCCGAATAGGCGGTGACCGTAACCGGCACGTCGACCAGTCGCTGCTCGATCTTCTGGGCGGTGATGATGATCTCGTCGGCGAGGCCGGTGGCCGCGCTGCTGTCCGCCGTCGCCTGGGCGAATGCCGGGCTCGCCATCAGCATGGCGGAAGCAAGAAGAAGTGCGCGCATCTGATACCCCTGTGGTCGTGTTGGAATTGGCTTCACAGAGGCCGGTTGCCCGATGGACGTGACAATCCGGTATCGTTTCCAAGTCATTTATATTGCACCGCCGCGATGCGACCTTTCGGCAACAGGTGACTTTGCCGGCCCTGGTTGATAGGGGATCGCCATGGACCTGATTCCGCCTCCCGAGACCCTGGTCAGCAACACCAGCCGCCTGTTCTGCGACGGCGACGAGCGCGGCGGCGACGGCCACCCCCGCGTCTGGCTGCAGATGCCGCCGACCGGCTTCGTCGATTGCCCCTATTGCGACCGCCGCTTCATCCTCGCCGGCGGCCCGGCCCACACGGAAGCAGGTGCCGCGTCGCCGGTGGCGCTGCCGGTGTCGCCGCTGCCGGCCGATGCGCCGCTGGTCGCCGATACTGGCGACCTGCCGCTGGTCGCCAGCCCCGCCGATCTTCCCGCTGGCGACCGCTCGGTTGCCTGACCGGCGCTGGCGCCACGCCGTCCTGGCGCTGGCCCTTGCCGCTGCCCCTGCGGCGGCGGACATCGCCGTCCCGCCCGGCGCGCAGCCTTATGTTGCCCTGCAGGTCAAGGACCAGCCGATGCGCGCCCGGATCGCGCTCGGTTTCGACAAGGCGCTGCTGCTCAATCTGGCGCCGGCGCAACGGGCCGGGCTGAAGATCTTCCCGCTGATCGGCAAGATGACGTTCAAGGACCCGCTGATCCCCGGCGGCGAGGCGCTGTTCCGCTTCAACCTGGTCCGCGTCGCCCCGCGCGGCTTTGAATCCGGCCGCATGCCGACGGTCTGGGTCGACAAGCCGATCGCCGACGATGCCGATGGCATCCTCTCGGCGCTGGCGCTGAGCGGCGACCGGCTGGTCTTCCGCCTCGGCCCGGACCGCCCCGGCGCCCGCCGCTACACGCTGCCGCGCAAGAGTGGCGGCTCGGCGTCCATGGCGGCGCGGGTGGCCGGCGAAAAACTTCGCCTGACGCTCGAGCTCAATTCGCTCGAAACGATCGTCAACGCCCGCGCCGCCGAGGCGCTGCTCGCCGCCGGGCTGGTGCGCCGGCTGGACAAGGTCGGCCTGTGGCGGCCGTTCCCCGGCGTCGCGCTGCCGTTCCAGCGGCTGGAGGCGATGCCCGGGGCCACGCTGCTCGGCCTGCCGATCCGCAACGCCGCCGTGCGGATCACCGAGGCCGAGGCGCGGCGCATCGACGCGCGCGCCGCCGCCGGCACCTCGACCGAACTCGATGACGAGGATGCCATCACCGTCACCGCCAGCGCCGGCCGTGCAGGCGGCCGCAAGCCCTGGGTGCTGATTGGCCGGGACACGCTCAATTCCTGCAGCACCATCGCCCTCGATCGCCCCGGCAAGGCCTGGCTGCTCGACTGCCTCTTTGACGCGTCCTGACCAGCCCCTATATCAGGAGCATGGACATCTCCCGCACAGACCCCTCGCAGTATTTCTATGGTGACGGCGCGCTCGACCCCGCCCGCACCGAGCGCCTTGTCGCCGACGCCCTCAACGGCTGCGACGACGGCGAGCTCTACCTCCAATATGCGGTCTCGGAGAGCTTCGGCTTCGACGACGGCCGGCTGAAGTCCGCCACCTATGACAGCCAGAAGGGTTTTGGCCTGCGCGGTGTCGCCGGCGAGATGACCGCCTTCGCCCATGCCAACGAGCTGTCAGACGCCGCCATTCGCCGCGCCGCCGAGACGGTCGGGCTGGTCAAGGGCGGCCGCGACGCGATCATGGCGCCGCCGCCGGTCGGTACCAACGCCAAACGCTACATCGACACCAACCCGCTGCTCGGCAAGGATTTCGCCTCCAAGGTGGCGCTGATGCAGCAGATCGACGTCGCAGCCCGCGCCCGCGATCCGCGCGTCGTCCAGGTCTCCGCCAGCCTGATCGGCTCTTGGAGCGTCATCGAGATCGTCCGCGCCGATGGCCAGCGCCTGCGCGACATCCGCCCGCTGGTCCGCCTCAACGTCCAGATCGTCACCGAAGCCAATGGCCGGCGCGAGACCGGCTTCCACGGCTGCGGCGGCCGCTACCTCTATGACGGGCTGTTCACTCCCGAGACCTGGAACGAGGCGATCGATATCGCGCTCGCCAATGCATTGACCAACCTCGAGTCCGTCGCCGCCCCGGCCGGCGAGATGCCGGTGGTGCTCGGCCCTGGCTGGCCCGGCATCCTGCTGCATGAGGCCGTTGGCCACGGCCTCGAAGGCGATTTCAACCGCAAGGGCACCAGCGCCTTCTCCGGCCGCATCGGCGAGCAGGTCGCCGCCAAGGGCGTCACCGTCGTCGACGATGGCAGCATCGATCACCGCCGCGGCTCGCTGACCATCGATGACGAGGGCACCCCGACCAGCCGCACCGTGCTGATCGAGGACGGCATCCTCAAGGGTTACATGCAGGATCGGCTGAACGCCCGGTTGATGGGCATGGCCCCCACCGGCAACGGCCGCCGCGAGAGCTTCGCCCATGCCCCGATGCCGCGGATGACCAACACCTTCATGACCGCCGGCACCGAAGACCCGGGCGAAATCCTGCGCAGCGTCAAGAAGGGCATCTACGCCAAGAGCTTCGGCGGCGGCCAGGTCGATATCACCTCGGGCAAGTTCGTCTTCACCTGCACCGAGGCGTATAAAATCGAGGACGGCAAGATCGGCGCCCCGGTCAAGGGCGCGACGCTGATCGGCAATGGCCCGGAGGCGATGCGCGGCATCACCGCCATCGGCAACGACCTCAAGCTCGATGAAGGCGTCGGCGTCTGCGGCAAGGGCGGCCAGTCGGTCCCCGCCGGCGTCGGCCAGCCGACCCTGCGCATCGAGGGGCTGACTGTGGGCGGCACCGCATCCTGAAGGCCGCGCCATGAACCCCGCACTCGCCGCCGATGCGGTGATGCTGGTGCATTTCGCCTTCATCCTGTTCGCCCTGCTCGGCGCCGCGCTGTTGGTGCGCTGGCCCTGGCTGATCTGGCTGCACATCCCGGCGCTGGCCTGGGGCGTCTGGATCGAGCTGTCCGGCGGCCTATGCCCGCTCACCCCGCTCGAGATCGAGCTGCGCGAAAAGGCCGGCCAGGCCGGCTACCGAGGCGGCTTCATCGATCATTATCTGACCCCGATCATCTACCCCGAGGGGCTGACCCGCGGCACCCAGATGCAGTTCGCCGCCATCCTGGTGGCGGTCAACCTGTTCTTCTACGCCCGCTTCCGCCAGTCCCGCTGATGCCGCTGGTCGTCCTCGACACCGTCTATGACCGCTATCAGGCCGAGCTGATCCGCAGCCGCCTCGATGCCGGCGGCATCGACTCCGTGCTGTTCGACGACGGCATCGCCTCGCTGATCGGCGGCGGCATCTCCGGTGTCCGGATCATGGTGCTCGACGAGGATGAGTGCGACGCACGCGCCCTGCTGGCTGCCCAATAAATGGTCAGGCGTTGTGCAGTGCATCAGATTCGAGCAGCACTCATGCCTGCCTGATTTTAGAATCGTTCTATATCAGTGATTTAGAAATTGGCACGGTCCATGCATAAGAGGGGATGAGAGTTTCGCAGGCCAAAGCCTGCACCCGAGGTTCCTCCCCAAGGAAACCGACTGGCCCGGACGGCAACGTCCGGGCCACTTTTTTGGGGTGCCCGCCCGCCCGATATTTCCGAACATTGCACCGCCACCATAACCCGGAAATCCCCCTGACACATCCAGCGCCAACGAGAGTCCGGCCGCCCCGGTAGCGCCCCGTTGCCATCGCGGCCTGAAAAAGGGCTATTGGCATTGATCGTGTTTCCCCCGCGCCGGCACCTGCTGCTTTCTGCCGCGTGCCTCCTCGCCCCGGTCCCGGTGACCGCCCAGACCCTCGCCATCACCTCGAGCCAGACCACGCCGGTCGCCACCTCGACCGCCGTTAGCGCCGCCCCCGGCGATGTGTCGATCACCTCTGACGGGTCGATCACCGTCGCCGGCACCACTCCGGCCCTGCTTATCGATTCGAACAACAGCGTCACCAACGCCGGCACCGTCACCTCCACCGCCGCCTCGAACGCCGTCGCTGTCCAGATCGCCGGCACCGGCCTCACCGCCGCCACCCTCGTCAACAATGCCGGCATCGCCCTTACCGGCACCGACGGCAGCGGCAATATCGGCCTGCTCGTCTCGGGCAATGCCGTCGCCGGATCGATCAGCTCCGGCCCCTCCGGCTATATCAGCGTCACCGGCGACAACGCCCTGGGCGTCTCGATCGCCGCCCCGTTCACCGGCAACATCGCCATCCGCACCGCCGCCGTCAGCGGCAGCAACTCGACCGCCGTCTCGGTCACCGCGCCGGTCACCGGCGACCTGACACTGCTCGGCACCAACAGCTCGTCCGGCGTCGGCGGCAACGGCCTGCTCATCGCCGCCCCCGTCTCGGGCACCCTGCGCAACGCCGGCACCATCACCGCCGGCTCCACCCGCTCGGTCGCCGACGACAGCACGGTCACGCTCGGCAACAACGCCAATGCCGGCGTCCGGATCAGCGCCGATGTCGGCGCCGGCGTCCTCAACGACCGCTATTATGTCGATGCCGATGGCGTCGAGGTGCCGACCGCCGAGATCGACACCACCACCGACACGCTGGTCACCGCCTATATCGCCGCCACCGGCACCGCCCCGGCGCTGTGGATCGCCCCGGAGGGCACGGCGCCTGTCACCATCGGCGCCGGCGCCAGCGGCTATGCGCTGCTTAACCGCGGCCAGATCCAGGCCACCTATGGCAATATCGGCGCCGCCACCACCGCCGTCCGCATCGGCGGCGGCGGCGCGGCGACGGTGATGAACGGCGGCATCCTCCAGGAAAGCACCGGCGTCATCATCGCCGGCAGCTATGATGCCAGCGCCACCGCGCTTCATCTGGCGGCCGGCGCGTCGGTG
>NZ_JBIMKZ010000114.1:0-5766 GCF_051860865.1 Polymorphobacter sp.
GCTGCCCTGCACCTTCAGCTTCATGCGCTCGGCCGGCATCAAGCCGGACAATGCCGCCGTCCGCGAAGCAATTGCCACCAAGCCGCCGCTGATGGTGTTCGGGTCGTACAACGAGCGGATGTACATGGCCGAGCAGAATTCGCGCGCTGTGTTCATCCCCGCCAGCTTCCCGGGCGCCGCCATCCGGCGCCACACCGGCTCGCCGTTCATGGGCTATTCGGGTGCCACCTATCTGATTCAGGAAGTCTGCAATGCGCTGTTCGACGCATTGTTCTTCATCCTGCCACTGTCGACGCAAATGGACCGCGCCGAGGCGACGCCGTCAAAGCTGCTCGAAAGCGTGATGTGGGACGATGATGCCCGCTCGGAACTCGATGTGCTTGTCGACAAGGAGCCGGTTCTCGTCCGTATTTCCGCCGCCAAGCGTTTGCGCGATGCCGCCGAGCGCGCGGCCCGGGACGCCGGTGAAAAGTCGGTGACGCTGGCGCGACTCCACGCCGCCGCCACCCTTTACCAGGCGCAGGCCGCATGAGCCGCGCCGAGACCCTTTTGGCCGTTTCGGCCATCAACAACTTTGTGGTGGGTTCCAACGCCGCAAAGCCGCCGGTCGGGCGAGGCCATTGTGGCCCCGTGCGGCGGACAGACTGGAGGAAGACTGCATGAGTGATAGCAATATTGGTCCAGGTACCTACCTGACCGACGCCGAGGCAAAGGAGTTCCACAAGGGCTTCGTCGCTTCCATGGCGTTTTTTACCTTCGTGGCGATCATCGCCCACTTCCTGGTCTGGGCCTGGCGGCCTTGGCTCGGCGAAGCTCGGCCGATTACCGCTTCCGTCGAAAATGCCCAGATGGCTGAGTCGGCTGCCGCCGCCTCGCCCCGCATCTAAGGAGAACGAAAATGTGGAGAGTCTGGCAGACTTTCAATCCGCAGCGGGTCCTGACTGCGCTGGCCGTGTTCCTTTTCACGCTGGCCATCCTGATCCACTTCATCCTGCTCTCGACCGAGCGTTACAACTGGCTCGATGGCGCTGCTCCGGCCGACACCACGGCCGCAGTGACGCTGGACGTCAACGCCTCGGCCTGACGTTTCGACCAGTCACGATTGGCGTAAGCGACAAGGCGCGACGGACGGGGTCGGCAAGTCCATTCCAGGGCTAGCCTCCTCGTCCGTCCGCACCATCAGTTAGAAGGCCCGCGCTGCCATCCATGAGGGGTGGTCGTCCGGAGGGAGGTGCCCCATGGCGCTGTTAAGTTTTGAACGCAAATATCGCGTCCGCGGAGGCACGCTGATTGGCGGCGACCTCTTCGACTTCTGGATCGGCCCCTTCTATGTGGGCTTCTTCGGGGTGACGACGATCTTCTTCACGGCGCTCGGCGTGGCGCTGATCCTGTACGGCGCCGCCATCGGCCCGACGTGGAACCCCTGGCTGATCAATATCGCACCGCCAAGCATCGATTACGGCCTGGCGCTCGCGCCTCTGAAGGAGGGCGGTCTCTGGCAGATCGTCACCATCTGCGCGATCGGCGCCTTTTCCAGCTGGGCGCTGCGCGAGGTCGAGATCTGCCGCAAGCTGGGCATGGGCTATCATGTGCCCTTTGCCTTTGCGGTTGCGATCTTCGCCTATGTCTCGCTGGTCGTCATCCGCCCGGTGCTGATGGGCGCCTGGGGCTGGGGCTTCCCCTACGGAATCTTCCCTCACCTCGATTGGGTGTCGAACACAGGCTACCAGTATCTGCATTTCCACTATAATCCGGCGCATATGCTGGCGGTGAGCTTCTTCTTCACCACCACCCTGGCGCTCGGCCTGCACGGCGCGCTGGTCCTGTCTGCGGTCAATCCGGCCAAGGGCGAGGACGTAAAGTCACCGGAATATGAGGACACCTTCTTCCGCGATCTGGTCGGCTATTCGGTCGGCACGCTCGGCATCCACCGCGTCGGCCTGCTCCTGGCATTGAATGCCGGGTTCTGGAGCGCTGTGTGCATCATCATCAGCGGACCATTCTGGTCGCGCGGATGGCCGGAATGGTGGACCTGGTGGCTAAACCTGCCGATCTGGTCCTGAGGGGAGGCTTGAATCATGGCTTACCAGAACATCTTCACCCAGGTTCAGCTTCGCGGCGACCTTGAGCCCGGCGTTCCGCTGAGCGCCAACAACGACCCGCGTTTCGGTCCACTCGGTTTCACTTATTTGATGGGCAAGTTCGGCGGTGCCCAGATCGGCCCGATCTATCTTGGTCGACTCGGCCTGGCCTCGCTGATCTGTGGTGCCATCAGCATCGTCATCATCGGCATGAACATGCTGGCGTCGGTCAATTATGATCCGATCCAGTTCGTCCGCCAGTTCTTCTGGCTGGCGCTGGAGCCGCCGCCCGCCCGTTATGGCTTCGAAATCATTCCGCCTTTGAACGAAGGCGGCTGGTGGGTGATCGCCGGCTTCTTCCTCACGGCCTCCATCCTGCTGTGGTGGGCCCGGACCTATCGCCGTGCACGTGAGCTCGGCATGGGCACCCATGTGGCCTGGGCCTTTGCTTCGGCGATCTGGCTCTATCTGGTTCTCGGGTTCATCCGGCCGCTGGCGATGGGCTCCTGGTCGGAAGCCGTGCCGTTCGGCATCTTCCCGCACCTCGATTGGACGGCTGCCTTCTCGATCCGCTACGGCAACCTGTTCTACAATCCGTTCCACGCGCTTTCGATCGCCTTCCTTTATGGCTCCACCTTGCTGTTCGCCATGCACGGTGCGACCATTCTGGCCGTCGGCCGCTACGGCGGCGAGCGCGAGATCGAGCAGATCACCGATCGCGGCACTGCGTCAGAACGCGCTGCGCTGTTCTGGCGCTGGACGATGGGCTTCAATGCCACCATGGAGTCTATCCATCGCTGGGCCTGGTGGTTCGCGGTGCTGACGACGCTCACCGGCGGCATCGGCATTCTGCTGACTGGCACTGTGGTCGACAACTGGTATCTCTGGGCTGTCGAACACCATTTTGCCGAACAGTATCCCGCCACCGGCACGGTCGATCCCGCCACGATCCCGGGAGCAGCGCAATGATGAGAAAATATCTCACACTCCTCGCGGTCGTCCCGGCACTTGTGCTGGGCGGCTGTGAAATTGGCACCAAGGTCGTCGAGCAGAATGGCCCGCGTGGTCTCGCCATCGAGCAGATCAAGCACAAGGCGACGATGCGAACCGCCGCCGACGTGCCACCGCCGCCCTACGAGTTGACTCCGGACATGCGCGAAGGCGAGCGCGCCAGCGCTGCCTATGAGAATGTCCAGGTACTTGGCGACATTTCGGTCGACGAGTTCAACTACACCATGGCTGCGCTCACCGAATGGGTGGCGCCGGCCGACGGCACGGTCGAGAATGGCGGTTGCAACTACTGCCACAATCCGGCGAACATGGCTTCGGACGAGATCTATACCAAGGTCGTGGCGCGCCGGATGTTGCAGATGACACGGGCGATCAACGCCAACTGGACGCCGCACTTCAACAACAATTACGGCCAGAGCAACGAGAACGCCGGCGTTACCTGCTGGACCTGCCACCGCGGCAAGCCGCTGCCGGCCAATAGCTGGTCGGATACGCCGCCGACCCCAACCCAAATCAAGGGCAACAAGCGCGGGCAAAATACACCGCTCGTCCAGACCGCCTATGCCTCGCTGCCCTATGATGCCTTCTCGGCCTATCTGTCCGGCGACGGCAATATCCGGGTGCTCGGCAAGTCGGCTTATCCGAACCAGCATGAGGCTTCGATCGTCGCCACCGAGACCACCTATGGCTTGATGATGCACATGAGCCAGGGCCTCGGCGTCAACTGCGTCTTTTGTCACAATTCCCAGAACTTCGGGAAGTGGGATGATAGCCGGGCGCAGCGTGTCAATGCCTTCACCGGTATTCGCATGGTGCGTGACATCAACAACAACTACATCAGCGCCTTGGGCGATGTCTGGCCGGCGAACCGTCGCGGTCCGGCCGGTGATCCGCTCAAGGTCAACTGCGCCACCTGCCATAACGGGATCAACCGCCCTCTCGGTGGTGTGAAGATGCTCAAGGACTATCCGTCGCTGAAGGGCGTGCACAGCACGGCCCCGCCAGCGCCGGCCGCGAGCCAGCCGATCCCCGGCATCTCGCCGGAAGAAGGCCCTGCCGATAGCGGGGCACAGCCGGGGCCGATTGCTGCCAACCAAGCCCAGGCCAAGCCGGCCGCCTGATCCGTACCCGACGCGGACATGACCCGGGGCGTCTTATGGCGCTCCGGGTTTTTCTTTGCCGCCAGTCCGTGCAACATCACATCATCGATCAAGGAACGCCCCGCCCATGAAAGCCCTGTTGATTGTTGCCCTGCTCGCTGCCGTTCCCGCTGTCGCCGCGGAAGACCCGCTGCGCGTCCGCGCCGAGGCGATCCTCAAGCAGCAGCCGGTCATCGATGGCCATAATGACTGGCCGATGGCATTGCGCATGGGCTTTGGCGAAGACTGGTGGAAAACCGACCTGACCGCCGATAGCCGCACCTTCAAGCGGCCGTTGCATACCGACATCCCGCGCTTGCGCGCCGGCCATGTTGGCGGCCAGTTCTGGTCGGTCTATGTGCCGGCCAGCGTCACCGGCCCGGCGGCGGTCAAGGCAACGCTCGAGCAGATCGACATCGTCCACGGCATGGCAGCGCGCTATCCGCAATATTTCGAGCTGGCCCGCACCGCAGCCGATGTCCGCCGCATCCAGAAAGCCGGTCGCATCGCCTCGCTGCTCGGCGTCGAAGGCGGCAGCCAGATCGACAACAGCCTCGCCGTGCTGCGCATGTATCATGACCTTGGTGTCGGCTACATGACCCTCACCCATACCAAGCACAATGACTGGGCCGACAGCGCCAACGAAGCGCCCCGCGCCCAGCCACTCACGGACTTCGGCAAGGCGGTGATCGGCGAGATGAACCGGATCGGCATGCTCGTCGACCTCAGCCACGTCTCGCCCGAAACGATGCGCGCCGTGCTGGCGGTGACCAAGGCACCGGTCATCTTCTCGCATAGTTCGGCGCGCGGCATCGCCGACCACCCCCGCAATGTGCCCGACGATGTGCTCCGTCAGGTCGCCGCCAACGGCGGCGTGGTGATGGTCAACTATGTCCCGCAATTCATCGACAACGCCCGCATCGCCCATGCCGCCGCACGGTCAGGAGAATTTACGCGCCTCAATCTCCTCTATCTCGGCCAGCCCGCCCGCGCTGCCGAGGCCATGGCGGCATGGGACAAGGCCAATCCAGCGCCAGTGGTGCCGCTGTCGGTCGTCGCCGACCATATCGACCATATCGTCAAGATTGCCGGGATCGACCATGTCGGCATCGGCGCCGACTATGACGGAATCGACGCCCTGCCGATCGGGCTCGAAGGGGTGGAAACCTATCCCGCGCTGTTCGCCGAGCTGCTCCGGCGCGGCTGGAAGGACGACCAGTTGATGAAGCTGTCCGGCGGCAATATCCTGCGTGCAATGGCGCAGGCCGAAACCGTTGCGACCGGGCTGAAGAATGACGTGCCATCGGCGATCCGCCCATAAGAGAGCGGCAGCATCAACGAAGGGGGACCGATGAAGCGAATACTGGTCATGCTGGCGGCGGCCCTGGCCGCCCCTCCGGCGCTCGCGCAGCCGGCCGAAACGGCGACGCTGTTCCGCAATGTCCGGGTTTTTGACGGCACTTCGTCGGCGCTGACCCCGCCCACCGAGGTTCTGGTGCGAGGCAATACCATCGCGCGGATCGGGCCGGGCGGGG
>NZ_JBIMKZ010000115.1:0-5711 GCF_051860865.1 Polymorphobacter sp.
TGGAAGTCGGTGGTCGGCACCAACGTCGCCTCGGACGCGCTGTCCAACGTCGCCTCGGGCGGCGTCACCGGCGGCGCGTTGATCATCGTCGGCGAGGATTATGGCGAGGGCTCCAGCATCATGCAGGAGCGCACCCACGCCTTCGCGATGAAGTCGCAGATGTGGCTGCTCGATCCCCGCCCCAACCTCACCAGCATCGTCGATGCCGTCGAAACCGGCTTCCGCCTCTCCGAAGCCTCGAACACCCCGGTGATGCTCGAACTCCGCGTCCGCGCCTGCCACATGACCGGCCAGTTTATCGCCAAGGACAACCAGCGCCCGCCGCTGACCGTCAGCGGGGCCGCCGCCCACCCGGTCCGCGACACCAGCCGCATCGTCCTGCCGCCGGCCAACTTCCTCCACGAGCAGGAGAAGATCGCCCATCGTTGGCCCGCCGCACTCGCCTATATCGAGCAGCACAAGCTCAACGAGCATTTCGGCCCCACCGCCCATGATGTCGGGATCATCGTCCAGGGCGGCCTCTACAATAACCTCAACCGCGCGCTGGAACAGCTCGGCCTGTCGGACAGCTATGGCCACAGCCAGCTGCCGATCCTCTGCCTCAACGTTACCTATCCGCTGGTGCCTGCGGAAATCGCCGCCTTCTGCGCCGGCAAGTCGGCGGTGATGATCGTCGAGGAAGGCCAGCCCGAGTTCATCGAGCATGAGCTCAACACCCTGATCCGCCGCGCCGACCTCAACACCCGCCTGATCGGCAAGGACATGCTGCCCCGCGCCGGCGAATATGGCGCCCATATCATCCGCGAGGGGCTCGAAAAATTCCTCCGCGCTTACGCCCCCGCGCTGGCCAATCCGCAAGCCGCCGCCGAGGCCCCCGCGCTCGCCCCGCTCGATGTGCCCCAGCGCCCGGCCGGCTTCTGCACCGGCTGCCCCGAGCGGCCGATCTTCACCGCAATGAAGCTCGTCGAGCGCGAGCTCGGCCCCGCCCATGTCTCGTCGGACATCGGCTGCCACCTGTTCTCGATCCTGCCGCCGTTCAATCTCGGCAACACCACCATGGGCTATGGCCTCGGCAGCGCCGGCGCCTCGGCCTTCCGCCCGGACAGCCGCGACGGCAAGCCCAAGCGCGCCATGGCGGTCATGGGCGACGGCGGCTTCTGGCACAACGGCCTCACCTCGGGCATCGGCAACGCCGTCTTCAACCAGGACGACACCGTCACCATCATCGTCGACAATGGCTATTCGGCGGCCACCGGCGGCCAGGACATCCTCTCCTCGCGCGCCACCAACGAGGACCGCAGCACCCGCCACCCGATCGAGGTGGCCGTGCGCGGCGTCGGCGGCAAATGGGTCCGCACGCTCACCAACACCTACCGCATCGAGAAGATGCGGGACACCATCCGCGAGGCGATGACCAGCCCCACCCCCGGCCCCAAGGTCATCGTCGCCCAGTCCGAATGCATGCTCAACAAGCAGCGCCGCGAAAAGCCGCTGGCCAGCAAGGCGATCAAGGCCGGCAAGCGCGTCACCCGCGAGCGCTTCGGCATCGATCCGGACACCTGCACCGGCGATCACAGCTGCATCCGCCTGTCCGGCTGCCCGTCGCTCAGCATCGCCCCCAATCCCGATCCGCTGCGCCAGCACCCGATCGCCAGGGTCGACAACAGTTGCGTCGGCTGCGGCCTGTGCGGCGAGGTCGCCCATGCCGCGATCCTCTGCCCGAGCTTCTACAAGGCGACGCTGACCAACAACCCCGGCGGTTTCGAACGCTGGCGCCACAATCTCCGCACCCGCATCATCGCCCGCCTCCAGTCGATCAGCCAGCGCGACCGTCTGGCGCGAGCCTTCTAGATGTCCGGCCGCATCAGCCTCGCCATCCTGGCGCTCGGCGGCCAGGGCGGCGGCGTCCTCGCCGACTGGATCCTCGCCGTCGCCGCCGCCAATGGCCATGTCGCTCAGGGCACCTCGGTCCCCGGCGTCGCCCAGCGCACCGGCTCGACCATCTACTATATCGAGATGTACCCGGCCGCAGCCGAGCCGCCGGTGATGGCGCTCAGCCCGGTCCCCGGCGATGTCGACATCGTCATCGCCTCGGAGCTGATGGAGGGCGGCCGCGCCCTGCAACGCGGCTTCGTCAAGACCGGCCATACCACGCTGATCAGCAGCACCCACCGCATCTACGCCATCGCCGAAAAGACCGCCCGCTTCGATGGCCGCCGCCCCTCCGAGCGTATTCTCGAGGCCGCCCGCGCCCGCGCATCCCGCTTCATCGGCTTCGACATGGAGGAGGCCGCCACCCGCGCCGGCAGCGTCATCAGCTCGGTGATGCTCGGCGCGCTCGCCGCCAGCCGCGCCCTGCCCTTCCCGCGCCAGGCCTATGAGGCCGCCATCGAGGCCGGCGGCATCGCGGTTGCCGCCAACCTCAAGGGCTTCGCCGCCGGCTGGGACGCCGCCACCGCCGGCCCCGGCCTGGTGCCCCCGCTCGCCGCCCCGCCGATCCCCACCACCGAGGCCGGCCGCGCGCTGGCCTGGCGGGTCAGCAGCGAGCTGCCGCCCCCGGCCCAGCCCGTCGCCATGCACGGCGTCCAGCGGCTGATGGACTATCAGGACAGCGCCTATGCCCATCTCTACCTCGATCGCCTGAAGCCGATCGCCGCCCTCGATACCGGCGAGGACAATCACCGCCTCGCCACCGAGACCGCCCGCGGCCTGGCGCTGTGGATGAGCTATGAGGACACCATCCGCGTCGCCGACCTCAAGACCCGCGATACCCGTTCGACACGCGTCCGCGCCGAAGTCCGCGCCGCCGACGATCAGTTGCTCGCCGTCACCGAATACATGCACCCCCGCTATGCCGAGGTCTGCGAAACCCTCCCCCGCCCCCTCGGCCGCTTCCTGCTCGACAGCCCGCTGTTCACCTCGCTGCTCGCCCCGCTATTCAGGCAGGGCCGCCATGTCACCACCACCAGCCTGCGCTGGTTCCTGCTGCTCTGGCTGCTGTCCCGCGCCCGCCGCTTCCGCCGCCTCAGCCTCCGCCATCATGAGGAGCGTGCCCGCATCACCGCCTGGTTGGCGCTGATCACCGACCTCGCCCAGACGAACCTCGCCGCCGCCACCGCGCTCGCCGAATGCCAAATACTGATCAAGGGCTATTCGGACACCCATGAGCGCGGCCTGCGCCAGTATGCCTTGATCGCCGCCGCCATCGCCCGCCACCGCCACCACCCGGACCTCGCCACCCGCATCACCACGCTGCGCCACGCCGCCGAAGCCGACGAACACGACATCGCCCTCACCGCCGCCCTCGCGACTCTCGATCCCGCCCCCCCCCAACCCCTCGCCGCCTGACACCCTCGCCGTCACGACCGCCACCCCCCTATCCGTCGCCCCGGGCTCGACTCCGGGCCCAAGCACCAACCGCCCCACCCCCACCCCACTCTCACATCCCGAGACCCTCCCCCCACCACCCGCTTGCCCCGCGCCCCCCGCCCCGCCACCTTCCCCGCATGACAGCCGACATCATCCCCGGCCGCGCCACCCCGCGAGGCCGCTTCCCCCATGTCCGCCGCGCCGGCGATTTCCTCTTCGTCTCCGGCACCAGCAGCCGCCGCCCGGACAACAGCTTCGCCGGCGCCAGCGTCGACCCGATGGGCGTCACCAGCCTGGACATCCGCGAGCAGACCCGCGCCGTCATCACCAACATCGCCGCCCTGCTCGAGGCACACGGCACCAGCCTCGCCGCCCTCGTCGACGCCACCACCTTCCTCGTCAACATGAACGACTTCGGCGGCTACAACCAGGTCTGGGCCGAGTTCTTCGACGAGACCGGCCCGGCCCGCACCACCGTCGCCGTTCACCAGCTCCCCCACCCCCTCCTCCTCATCGAGATCAAGGCGACCGCCTACGCACCGGTCAGTGCATGAGCCGCGAAGCCCCCGTCCGCACCTATCTCGCCGCCCAGGCCGCCGCGGATCTCGACACCGTGCTCCAATGCTTCACCGAGGACGGCAAGGTCAGCTCACCGGTCTATGGCGGCGTCCCCGTCGCCGATTTCTACCGCCGCCTGTTCGCCGACACCGCCCATGCCAGCGTCGCCATTCACACCCTCTTCACCGCCGAGCGCAAAATCGCCGCCCATTTCGCCTATCACTGGGAAATGAAGAGCGGCGCCCGCACCACCACCGACCTCGTCGACATCTTCGACTTCGCCCCCGGCAGCGACCGCATCACCCACCTCCAGATCATCTTCGACACGGCAAAAATCGGCAAAGCCTAGGCGAAAATGTGCCTCCGGCGGCTGGGGCCGCAGGCCCCAGACCCCAATCATTGGGCTGATCCCACAAGACCATCTGCCGGCGCCTCGCGGAGGCCAATTTATTGGGGTCTGGGGCCTGCGGCCCCAGCCGCCGGAGGCACTTCTTCTGAACGCCGGGCCCCCGCTAGCCACGGCCCCCCGTCCCCGATATATACTACCAAACATATCGATAAAGGCGAGCAATGCGCGGCACCCTCTGGCGACAAAGATCCTGGCTGGCCGCAGCCTTGGCGATGCTTCTGGTCGCCCCCGCCGCCGCACAGACGCCCGCCCCCACCATCGCCGCCGCCGCCGACCTCAATGCCGCCCTGCCCGAGGTCGCCGCGCTGTTCACCCGCCAGACCGGCAAGCACGTCCGCCTGGTCTTCGGCTCATCCGGCAATTTCACCCAGCAGATCGCCAATGGCGCCCCGTTCGCGCTGTTCCTGTCGGCCGACGAGGCCTATGTCGCCCGCCTCGCCGCCGACGGAAAAACGCAAGGCGATGGCGTCCTCTATGCCACCGGCCGCATCGGCCTGTTCGTCCCCACCGCATCGCCAATCAAGGCCGATGCCGGGCTGAAGGACCTCGCCCGCGCCGCCGCCGACGGCCGCCTGCGCAAATTCGCGATCGCCAATCCCGACCACGCCCCCTATGGCCGCGCCGCCCGCGAGGCGCTGCGCCACGCCGGTCTGTGGACGGCGATCCAACCCAAGCTCGTGCTCGGCGAAAACGCCGCCCAGGCCACCCAGTTCGCCGCCTCCGGCTCGGCCCAGGCCGGCATCATCCCCTATGCGCTGGCGCTGACCCCGAGCGTCAAGGCCGCTGGCCGCTTCGTCCTCATCGATGCCGGCTGGCACCAGCCGCTGCGCCAGCGCGCCGTGCTGCTCGCCGGCGCCGGCGCCACGGCCCGCGCCTTCTACACCTTCCTCCAGCAGCCCCCGGCCCGCGCCATCCTCGCCCGCCACGGATTCACCACGCCGGAGCAAATCCCCTGAACACGGCCACCCTGAGCTCGACCATCGACTGGACGGCCTTCGCCCTGTCGCTGAAGCTGGCCGGCTGCACCGCATTGGTGCTGCTGCCCATCGGCCTGGCGCTGTCGCGCGCGCTGGCCTTCAATCTCCGCCGCGGCAAGGCGCTGGTCGAGGCGCTGGTGGCCCTGCCGCTGGTCCTGCCCCCCACCGTGCTCGGCTATTATCTGCTGGTCAATTTCGGCGGCGCCTCGCCGATCGGCGCGCTCTGGGCGCGACTGTTCGGCGCCGACCTGATGTTCAGCTTCTCCGGCCTGCTGGTCGCCTCGATTATCGTCAACCTGCCCTTCGCCGTCCAGCCGATGCAGCGCGCCTTCGAGGCGCTCCCCGCTGATGTCCGCGAGGCCGCCTGGGTCAGCGGCATGACCCCCGTCACCACCTTC
>NZ_JBIMKZ010000116.1:0-5656 GCF_051860865.1 Polymorphobacter sp.
AGACATGCCGGGTTGCCGCCTGGGCTAGGCCGGCAGTCAGCACGGTAATGGCGAGCGCCAGCACCAGCGGCCCCTGCCAGGGCGTCAGCCGCGCCAGCCAGCCGGCGGGCACACCATCTTCGCCGCGTGCCACGATAGCACCGGCGCCTGACAGGGCTTCGGCAAGGAAGCCTGCCAGCGCCCACCAAAGCTTTTCTCCCATCGCGCCCGCCAGCCCGGCAGCGGTGATCACGGCCGCAGCCGGCGCCAGCTCTTTCGGTGCCCAAACATTGCCCTCCTTCAGCGCATCGGCACGGCGCTTGGGGGTAGCGGCCTGACTCTTGTCCTCCTCGCTCATGACAGGACGCCTGGCAGCAGGGCGCCCGCCGCCTCCAGCGTGATCCGGGCGCGGCTGACCAGCCCTTCGAGCAGCAGCGGCAATGTCCAGACCATCAGCAGCAACAGCAGCGGCGGGCCGATCGCCAGCGCGCCGAGCTGCGGCGCTGCGCGCACCGCCAGCGCCACCACCAGATTGCCGACCAGCAGCAGCCCGACCACCGGCAGCGCCATCCGCAAGGCGCCCTCGAACATCACGGCGCCATAGGCCGCCAGTTCGCCGAGCCCAACGGACGCCAGCTCGACACTGCCCGGCGGCAGCACGCCGCCTCCCAGCACCATGCTGCCGAGGAAGCTCAGATGGCCGTCGGTCGTCAGCCAGGCGAGGGTAACGATCATCGTGAAGAAATTGCCGATCACCGAGACGTTGCCGACGGCGGTGGCGAAGCTGGCGAAGCCGAGCCCGATGATGCTGGCCGCCACCTCGCCGGCCAGCGCAGCAGCGGCAAAGGCCACCGCCACCGCCAGCCCGGCCAGCAGCCCGGCCAGCACCTCGCCCGGCAGCGCTTCGAGCCCGAGCGTGGCTGGCGCATGCGGGCCAAAGGCCGTGAAAACCGCCAGCGCGCTGACAATCGCCAGCCGCGCCGCCCAGGGCAGGACCGCGCCGGCCATCGGCGGCAACAGCGCCAGCATCACCAGCGGCCGAACGCCTGCCATGGTGAAGCGGATCAGCATGTCCAGCCCGTCAAAGGCGGTCCCGGCGATCATCGGATGGCGCCGACCATGTCGATCAGGCCGCTTTCGAGGAAATTGGCCAGCCCGGTCATCACATGCTCGCCAGCGATGCCGATGACCGCCACCAATGTCAGCAGCTTGGGCAGGAACGACAGGCTCTGTTCGGACACCGAGAGGATGGTCTGTACCAGCCCGACGACGATCGCCACCACCAGCACCGGCAGCAGGAAGGTGGCGGCGCTGGAGGCGAACAGCAGCACGGCATCGCGGGTCAGCGCCGACATCATCCGGTCGTCCGGCATGTCCGCCATCGCCTGGACGAGGAGCGGAACGCGCATCAGCCGCCGCCGAAGCTCTTGGCCAGCGCGCCGAGCACCAGTGTCCAGCCGTCGACCATTACGAACAGCGCCAGCTTGACCGGCAGGCTGACGGTGGCCGGCGACACCATCATCATCCCCATCGACATCAGGATCGACGAGACGATCAGGTCGATGATCAGGAACGGCAGATAGATGACGAAGCCGATCTGCAGCGCCGTCTTCAGTTCCGATGCCACAAAGGCCGGCAGCACCACCGGCAGCGGCACCTCGGCAGGCACGGCGAAGGGGCCGGCGCGGGCGATCTCGGCGAACTTGCGCAGATCGGCCTCGCGGGTCTGGGTGAGCATGAAGCCCTTCAGCTCGTCGCCGGCAATGCCCAGCGCGATGTTGGCCGGCATGGTGCCGGCGACTAGCGGCTTGTAGGCGCCGTCGTGAATCCGCTCGAGGCCAGGGCGCATGATGAACAGGGTCATCAGCAGCGCGATGCCCACCAGCAGCTGGTTGGGCGGACTCTGGCCGAGGCCCAGCGCCTGGCGCAGGATCGCCAGCACGATGACAATGCGGGTGAAGCAGGTCATCATCAGCAGCGCCGCCGGCAGCAGCGTCAGGCTGGACATTACCAGCAGGATCTGGATCGCCGACGACAGGCTTGGCAGCGCTTCGCCCAGCGAGTTCGGCAACGCCGGCACGGTGGGCACGGCCTGTACCATCGGCAACCAGAACGTCATGCGTCGGGCTCGGCCGGCGCGTCGGCAAGGCTGACAAGGCCGGTGCGCGCCTGGCCGATCAAATGGCGGCGGCCGCCGAACTCGACGACCAGCAGCCGGCTACCCGGTCCCAGCGGCAATGCCTGAAGCACCCTGGCATGACGGCGTGCCTCGCCGGCCAGCGCCAGGCTTTTCAGGCCGCCGCCGAGCAAGGCGCGCAGCCGGGCCAATTGCATGCCCCCGCCGCTCGTCATCCGGGCGTTCCGGGCATGATCTCGGTAAGCTTGACGCCGAACCGGTCGCCGACCGCGACAATTTCACCGCGCGCGATCAGCCGATCGTTGATCAGCACATCGACCGGCTGGTCGACCCGTCGGTCGAGCGTATGGACGCTGCCCGGCTGGAGCGCAAGCACATCGCGCAGCGGCAGCCGCACCGCACCGACCTCGACCGACAGCCGCACGGCGATGCCGCCGAAGGCGCCAAGGTCAAGCGCCGGGCCTGCGAGCGGATCGATGCTGTCGTCATCGGCCTGGAGGCCACCGGGGGAAAAGGCATTCATCAGCGACTTTCCTTCTGCGATAAATCGAGCGCCACCAGCAGCGCTTCCTGTCGGCCATCCGGGCGCGAGCTGAGGCTGACCCGGCCGATGGCCTGGCCATCCATCCGCAGCGCCATGTCGGAGGCCGGGGCGATGGTGATGATCTGGCCAGGGCGCAGCGGCAGCAGCGCCAGCAGCGACATCTCCGCCGCCGCCAGCTCGACCGCCAGCCGCATCGGCACGTCGCCCAGCCCTCGCAGCATGCGCGGGTGCGGGCTCGGCGCCAGCCGCTGCGGTACGTGACGGACCGTGGGGGGACGCAGCCACAGGCCGTCCTCGACGCCATGCGCCAGCGCCGTCACCGCCAGGCTCACGAGGCCGCGCGGCCACAATTCGGAATCGGCGACCGCGGCAGCGACGGCGGCCAGCAACCGCTCGCGATAGGCTGCCAGCACATCACCACCGGCCACAGGCGTATCCGCACGAGGCGGCGTGCCGCCAAGCCGGATCGTCAACAGCAGCGACGCGAACTTGAGGCCGCCTTGGCCGTCGATGGCTTCCGCTTCGGTCTCGGTGGCCGGCACCAGCTGCACCTTTGTGCCAAGCAGGCCTGCCAGCGCGGCGCTGACGGAACCGACCAGCGGCCCCAGGTCGGCAGTGCTGGCCGGGGCGGCACTGGCCGGCGGAATAAAGCTGTCGATGACGGGATGGTCGACAAAGGCCTCTGACCGGATGCGCAACTCGCTCACTGGATCACCATCGACACGAACAGCACCTCGTCGACGGTGCCGGCGACGCCGCGTTGGCGCAGCACATTGTTGATGATGTCCTTCAGCCGCACGCGCAGCTGGTCCTTGGCGTCGCGGCTGGCGATGTCGGTCTCGCCGAGGTCACCGAGCGCGGCGAGCACCGCAGAGACGATCGCCGGCTTGTGCAGCGCGATCGCATCGACGACGGGCTTGCCTCCCAGCGTCGAGACCGACAGCCGCACCTGCAGATAGCGTCCCGTATCAACGAGGTTGGTGGTAAACGCCGTGTCGATCTCGACATATTCGACCGGCATTGCCGGCGACGCGGCCGCCTCTGAGCCATGGCCAGCGGCCGGCGCAGCGCCCAGCATCGGTCCGCCGAACTTCATGACTCCCACGGCCGCGCCCAACCCGGCGGCGGCCGCGGCGGCGATGAAGCCGATGGCAAGCACCAGCATCTTGCCGACACCGGATTTGCCCTTGGCAGGCTTGGCCTTGGCATCGGCGGCAGGACTGGGGGCATTGGCCATTGACGGTCTCCGGATCAAGCGAAGCGATCGGCGGCGCGACGGCGCGGCGCGACCAGGGATGGTTCATCAACGGCGGCCGGCGACGGCGATGCAGCGGAGCGGGACGCCAACATTGCCTGCGAGCGCTGCTCGGGGGTCGGCTGTTGCTGGCCACCACCCTCGCGGGAGGCGGCGCTGCGGCCATCCGGCTCGCCGACGGCGCTGCGATCGGCGGCACTGACCTGAATCGAGGCCAGGCGGACTCCCTGGTCGGACAGCGCGACGGAAAGGTCATCGGCACGGGCCAGCGCGCGCTCGCCCGCTTCCGCCGGCATCGCCAGCGCCAGCTGCAATGCCTGCGGCCCGCCGGAAAGCGCCATCCGCACCGGCCCCTGCCCGGCACTGTCGAACGACATGGACAGCGGCTGCGTCGCCGCCAGCGCGGCACCCACCCCATCGTCGACCGGGCGGGCGCCCCCCTGCCCTGCCATTCGCGCATCGACGGTAAGCACGGTGCGCGCCGCCTCGACCGTCGGCAGCGGCAGCACGGTGCCCACGGGCGGCACTAGCGGCGACGGGCTGTCTGCGGATGGCAGGGGTTCACGGTTCGACGGAATCAGGCGCACGGTGCGCGACTGCACGTCGGGGACAGGCGGAAATGGAACGACCGCTGCGGACGAGCGTGGTTCGGGTGGGGCCGCATGCGAGGGCGTGGGCGAGAGTGTTGGAAGGGGCCTGGGCGTGGGTGCGACAGCGACCGCAACAGGCTCGGCAATGGCAGGCATTTGCGCCTCAGCTGGAGCCACCGCCGCGGTTGGCACCAACGGCGGCACTGAGGGCGGCGGCGCGCTGGCTGTCGGCGCCGGAACCGAAGCAGCTCGGTCGGCGCGCGGTGCCTCGAAACGCGGCAAGGCCGGCGGCAGCACAGGCATTGCCGCCGTGATGGCAACGCGAGGAAGCGGGTCCAACGCAGTCGGCAGAGGGATTGACTGGGCCAGCGGCTGCGGCAGCTGGACAACAATCGTCTCGTCGACGGCGGCGGTGTCCGGATTGTCGCCAAGCGGCGGTACGATAATATGCTTGTCGCCCATCGGCACGTCATCGGCAGCCGGCAGTTCGATGGAAAGCAGCGGCACGGCCTGAACCGGCGACGGCGGGACCGGGTGTGGCGGCGGGATCATGCCATGCTGGACTACGGACACTCGGGGCGGGAAGACGTCGTCCGCCATTATCGGCGGCAGCGCGTGCCAATCGGAAAGCAGGGCGAGGCGGCTCGGTCTGACGACCTCCGGCGGCGACGACGGCAGGACCGGGGCAGCGAGGATATCGAGCGTGGTCGGGTCTTCGCGCTCGGCCGAAGTCAGGGTGATGTCCGCCGTAACCGACGCGTCCGGCGAGACTGGCGGCAGCAACGTGTCGAGCAGTGACGCAAAGCCCGTCGCCGGCGTCGCCTCTCCGGCCGACAACACGGGTGCCGGCGAAACCGGAAGCTCGGGCACGAAGAGGCCGGCAACGTCCATCATTCGCCCTCCTGCTCGGCGCGGCGGGCAACGGCGGCGTCGACGGCGGCGCGGGCGCGGGCCAGGGCATCGCCGAGCCGGGCACGCTCCTCGGCGGTGCCGCCCAGCCGGCGGCTGACATCCTCGGCCAGGCGCAGCAGCATCGCATCGCTGGCCAGCCGCGCCTTCAGCTCGCCGGCTGCGACCGGGCCGGGCCGGGCGCCGCCCTGGGCCAGCAGCGTGCGGACCCGAGACAGCAGCCCGGCCTCGCTCAGCTGGCG
>NZ_JBIMKZ010000117.1:0-5234 GCF_051860865.1 Polymorphobacter sp.
AAACCCTGCGTCGCCCAGACCGCGCGCCATGCAGCGAACCTCGACTGCAGCGCCGCCAGCAGCGCCGGCACCTCGCCGCCCACGGCGGTGGCCGGGCGGTCGGCGTCGACCGGATGCCAGCCGAGATTGACGCCGAAGCCAATCACCAGCGCCGGGCCGGCGCGTTCGAGCAGGATGCCCGACAGTTTGGCATCCCCAACCAGCAGGTCATTGGGCCATTTCAGCCGGGTTTCCACGCCGCACGCGGCAAGCACCGACTCGCGCAGCGCCACGGCGGCCACGAACGACAGTTGCTGCACCGGCCCCTCGGCATGGACGAGCACGCTGGCCATCAGGTTTCCGGCACCGTCATGCCACACTCGCCCACGACGCCCGCGTCCGGCGGTCTGGCGATCGGCGACCACCCAATGGCCATCGCGAAGCTCGGCTGCACGGACGAGCAGCCAGTCGTTGGTCGATCCAACCTCGGCGAGATGGGTCAATCCCGCTGTCGCCAAGGGCTCAGCGGCCCATGAACAGCGCCGACGACGCCCGCCAGGTCGCCGTGGCGATCGGCGCCATCGCCAGCATGCCGACCGGCGAGCAGAACAGCGCCGCGCCGAGGATCAGCAGTCCGTTGGCCACTGAGCCATCGCTGACCAGCCCGGCCTCGTCGGCATCGAAATACATGATCTTGACGACCCGCAGATAATAATAGGCCGCCACCACCGAGGCGACGAAGCCGGCCACCGCCAGCCCGACCAGCCCGGCGTCAATCACCGCCTGGAACACCGCCAGCTTCGGCCAAAAGCCGAGCAGCGGCGGAATGCCGGCCAGCGAGAACATGAAGATGGACAGCGCCAGCGCCAGTCGCGGCTGCGATCGCGACAGGCCGGCGAGATCGGCCATCGCTTCGATCGGCCGGCCATCGGGCGTGCGCAGCTGCATCACCACCAGGAAGGTGCCGAGCGTCATCGCCAGATACACGGTCAGGTAGAACAGCAGCGCGTCGATGCCCTCTACCGTCGCCGCCGTCAGCCCGACCAGCGCAAAGCCGATATTGGCGATCGACGAATAGGCCAGCAGCCGCTTCACATTGGTCTGGGCAATCGCCGCCACCGCGCCCAGCGCCATCGACGCAATGCTCAGGAACATGATGATCTGCTGCCAGTCGAAGCTGGCCGGGCCGAAGCCCTGCACCAGCACCCGCACCAGCAGGCCGAGTGCGGCCGCCTTGGGTGCCGCCGAGAAGAAGGCCGCGACGGGCGTCGGCGCGCCCTCATAGACGTCCGGCGTCCACATATGGAACGGCACCGCCGAGATCTTGAAGGCCAGACCGGCGATGATGAACACCAGCCCGATCACCAGCCCCAGCGACTTGCCACCGGCCGCCAGCACGTCCGAGATGCCGCCGAAGTTGGTCGTCCCGGCAAAGCCATAGACCAGCGAGATCCCGTAGAGCAGGATTCCGCTGGCCAGCGCCCCGAGCACGAAATATTTGAGCCCCGCCTCCGCCGACCGGCCCTCATTGCGATGGAAAGCCGCCAGCACATAGGCCGACAGTGATTGCAGCTCGAGCCCGAGGTACAGCGACAGCATGTCGTCGGCGCTGACCATCATGCACATGCCGAGTGCGGCAAAGGTCAGCAGCACCGGATATTCATAGCGCAGCGTCTTCGCCTGCTCGAGCCAGGGCAGCGCCAACACCATCGAGGCCGCCGCCGCCGCCAGGATCAGCACCTTCAGGAACGACGAAAAGCCGTCCGCCACATACAGACCGCCAAACGCCGTCTGCCGCATGCCGACGGGGGCATCGAGCAATGTGAACGCCGCAATCCCCATTACGATCACCGCGCCGACAGTCACGCCGCGAGCGGTCACCCTATTGCCGGGGTCCTTGGCGCCGCCGCCATAGGTGCCGAGCATCAGCAGCAGCAGGACGCCCAGCGTCAGCACCAGCTCCGGCGCCGCGACGATGAGGGAAGCGAAGATCGGATGCATCAGTGGCTGGCCTCTGCGGCGGGCAGGTGTCGGGCCGCCTGCCCGCGCGGCATCGCCAGCGGCTCGGTGGCCCTCAGGAAGGTCATGTCGGTCGGCAGCGTCGCCATCTCCCGGCCCTCGAGCCGCGCGGTCACCGCCGCGATCGCCGGCTTCATCGGGTCCTGGAACGGCTTGGGATAGATGCCCATCCACAGCACCACCGCCACCACCGGCAGCAGGATCGCCACCTCGCGCGCCTTGAGGTCCGGCATCGCCCGTGTATCGTCGCCGGCCGCCGCGCCAAAGGCGATCCGCCGGTACAACCACAGCATATAGGCGGCCCCAAGGATGATGCCGGTGGTCATCACCAGCGCCGCCCAGGTCGAGGTCTGGTAAAGCCCGATCAGCACCAGGAATTCAGCGACGAAGCCGCTTGTCGCCGGCAGGCCGACGCTGGCCATGGTGAAGAACAACAGAATCAGCGCATAGCGCGGCATGGTGTCGGCGAGGCCGCCATAGCGCTTGATCTCTCGGGTATGCAGCCGGTCATAGACGACGCCGACGCACAGGAACAACGCGCCCGCCACCAGCCCATGGCTGAGCATCATCACCATCGAGCCCTCGATACCCTGCTGGTTGAGCGCGAACAGCCCGGCGGTCACGAACGCCATATGCGCCACCGACGAATAGGCGATCAGCTTCTTCATGTCGGCCTGCACCAGCGCCACCAGCGAGGTGTAGACGACCGCGACCATCGACAGGCCGAACACCAGCCAGATCAGCTGCGCCGAGGCATCGGGGAACATCGGCAACGAAAAACGGATCATGCCATAGCCGCCGAGCTTCAGCAGCACGCCAGCAAGGATGATCGAGCCGGCGGTCGGCGCCTCGACGTGCGCATCGGGCAGCCAGGTGTGCACCGGCCACATCGGCATCTTCACCGCGAAAGACGCGAAGAATGCCAGGAACAGCCAGAACTGCGCCTGCGGATCAAAGTCGTAGGTCGACAGCACGCCGATATCTGTCGAGCCGACCTCGCCGATCATCCACAGCATGCCAACCAGCATCAGCACCGAGCCGAGCAGCGTGTAGAGGAAGAATTTGTAGGACGCATAGATGCGCCGCGCCCCGCCCCAGATGCCGATGATCAGGAACATTGGGATCAGCCCGGCTTCGAAGAACAGGTAGAACAACAGCATGTCACGCGCCGCAAAGGTGCCGATCATCAGGCTTTCCATGACCAGGAACGCCGCCAGATATTCGGGGACGCGCGTCTTGACGCTCTCCCATCCCGCCAGCACACAGATCGGCATCAGGAACACCGACAGCAGGATCAGCATCAGCGCGATACCGTCGATCCCCAGATGCCACTCGAGCCAGGGGCCGAACAGGGCCGCGCGCTCGACGAACTGGAAGTCCGGGCTGGCCGTCTCATAGGCCTGCCACAGCAACAGCCCGAGGCCGAACAGCACCAGTGTCGTCACCAGCGCAATGATCCGCGACCGGCCGGCCTTCTCGGCCTCGTTGCCGGCCAGTGTAAAGATGGCCAGCGCCGCTACCAGCGGCAGCAGCACCATGATCGAAAGAATAGGCACGCCGCTCATTGTCCCGCCACCGAAAGCGCGCCGGTGATCGATCCGGGCACGAACCACGCCGCCACCGCCGCCAGCCCGACCAGCATCACCAGGGCATAGGCATAGACCTGCCCGGACTGGAAGCGCCGCGCCCGCGACGCGCCATAGGCGACAATCGCCGCCGCGCCGTCCGGCCCCAGCGCATCGATCGTCTTCTGGTCACCGCGCACCCAGAACCAGCGGCCGAGCGCCATCGACGGCCGCACGAAGATCGCGTCATAGAGACGGTCGAAATACCATTTTTCCTGGAGGAACCGGTACAGGGCCGGCACCGCGCCCGCCACCGCCGCCGGCAGGCCCGGCTTGGCAATATAAGCGACATAGGCTGCGATCAGCCCAAGGAAAAAGGCCGCTGCCGGGGCCCAGATCACCCAGGCCGGAACATGGTGCAATGCCTCCATCAGCGCCGCGTCGAAGGCCAGCGACCCGTTCCAGAAGGCTACCCCGCCCTCGGCGCCGACAAAGCCGTCATGGAACACGAAGCCCGCGAGCAGCGCGCCGACCGACAGCAGCACCAGCGGCAGCGTCATCGTCCAGGGGCTTTCGTGCGGATGGTAGCCGGCAGTCGGATCGGCCGCATGGCCGTGGTCATGCGCATGACCATGCCCATGGCCGTGCGCAGCATGGGCGATATGCTCGGAGCCTGCCCAGCGCGGCGTGCCGAAGAAGGTCAGGAACACCAACCGCCACGAATAAAAGCTGGTCATCAGCGCCACCAGCGCGCCGACGAAGAACGCCGCCTGACCGGCATCGGTGCCGCTGGCGAACGCCGCCTCGAGGATCGCATCCTTGGAATAATAGCCGGCGGTGTAGAAGAATCCGGTCAGCGCCAGCGTGCCGATGGTCATCATCGCGAAGGTCAGCGGGATATGTTTACGCAGGCCGCCATAGAAGCGCATGTCCTGCTCATGGTGCATGGCATGGATGACCGAGCCGGCACCCAGGAAAAGCAGCGCCTTGAAGAACGCATGGGTAAACAGATGGAACATCGCCGCGCCATAGGCCCCCGAGCCGGCGGCGAAGAACATATAGCCGAGCTGCGAGCAGGTCGAATAGGCGATCACCCGCTTGATGTCGGTCTGCACCAGCGCCACCGACGCCGCGAAAAGCGCCGTCGCCGCGCCGATATAGGTCACCACCGCCAGCGCCGTGGCGCTCGCCTCGAACATCGGCGACAGCCGACAGACCATGAATACGCCCGCCGTCACCATGGTGGCGGCATGGATCAGCGCCGAGACCGGCGTTGGCCCCTCCATCGCGTCCGGCAGCCAGGTGTGCAGGCCGAGCTGCGCCGACTTGCCCATCGCGCCGACGAACAGCAGCAGGCACAGGCAGGTCATCACATCGACGCGCGCACCCAGGAAGGAGAAGGTCGAGCCCTCTACCGCCGGTACCGCGGCGTTGATCGCATCGAGCGACACCGTGCCGAACACCATGAAGGTGGCGAAAATCCCCAGCGAAAAGCCGAAATCGCCAACGCGATTGACGACGAAAGCCTTGATCGCCGCCGCATTGGCGCTGGGCTTGTGATACCAGAAGCCGATCAGCAAATAGGAAGCGAGGCCGACGCCCTCCCAGCCGAAGAACATCTGCACGAGGTTGTCGGCGGTCACCAGCATCAGCATGGCGAAGGTGAACAGC
>NZ_JBIMKZ010000118.1:0-5176 GCF_051860865.1 Polymorphobacter sp.
CCCGTTCGCTGGCTGCGCCGCCTGGCGCTTGCCGTTCTTGTGCTGCTCGGCCTTATCGCCGCCCTGCTGGTCGCCGGCCGGGTGCCGGACCGGGAGGCGGCGACGCTCGTTGCCCGCTATGCCGGGCCGACCTCCCGCTTCGTCACCCTGTCGCCGGGCACCACCATCCATCTGCGCGACGAAGGCCCGCGCGACGCGCTGCCGGTGCTGCTGCTGCACGGGTCCAATGCCTCGCTGCATACCTGGGAACCCTGGACCCGGCGGCTGGTGGCGGCCGGCTACCGGGTGATCTCGTTCGACTTCCCGGCGCATGGCCTGTCCGGCGCGGTACCGGACCGTGATTATTCGAACGCTGCCTATGTCCGCATCGTCGAGGCGGTGGTGGCAGAGCTGGGTCTGGAGCGATTCGCGCTGGGTGGCAATTCGATGGGCGGCGGCATCGCCTGGATGTACGCGGTCGCCCATCCAGGCAAAGTGGCGGCGCTGATCCTCGTCGATGCCACCGGCAAGCCAGCACCCGAGGGCAGTTCGCCGCCGCTCGGCTTCCGGCTGGCACGGGTGCCGGTGGCGCGCGAGATATTGGCCACGGTGACGCCACGCTTCATCATCGACCGCTCGCTGCGCCAGTCGGTTTCGGTCCAGTCGATCGTCACGCCGGCGATGGTCGACCGCTATTGGGAGCTGCTGCTCTATCCGGGCAACCGCGAGGCGACACTGGACCGGTTCAGCCAATATTCCCCGCCGCCCGACGCCGAGGCGCTCCGCCGGCTGACGGTGCCGGCACTGGTTCTCTGGGGGGCGGAGGACCGTCTGATCCCCGTTGAGGTGGCGGAATGGTTCAGCGAGCGGCTGCCGAACGCGCGGGTGTCGATCCTGTCCGGCGTCGGCCATATTCCGATGGAGGAGGCACCTGACCGGTCACTGGCCCCAGTGCTCGACCTGCTGCGCTCGGTGACGGTCAGCCCCGCGGCTGGAACTGCTCGGCAAAACGGCGCAGCCACGCCATCATCCCCTCGGCCGCCGACGGCGACAGGCTAATCCAGGTCCGCCTAGCGTCGCTGGGATCGGTCGACCGTTCGAATACCCCGGCCTCGGATAGTGAGCGAATCCAGCGCAGCGCCGTCGTGGTCGGCACGCAGGCGGCAATGCACAGGCTGGATACCGCCACCTGACGGCTCTCCATCCGCGCCGCGACAAGGTCGAGCAGCATGTCCCAGGCCGGGTCGGCGAAGATCTCGGCCGGGAAATGGCGCTCCCGGTCCCGGCGCAGGCGGATGATGCGGCGGATCAACGAGGCATCGACAGTCTGGTTGCTCTCGGTCTCGGTGCCCACGGCTGCCAGCCGGGCCAGGGCAGCGGCGATGCGCCCGGCTTCGAGCGAAAGCGCCGAGATGCTGGCATTGCCCTCGCTCCATTCGCGGACGCCGGGCGCATCGGCATCCATCATTGCGGCCATCATCGCCACAACATCGTCCGGCTTGTCGCTGGCCATAACAAAGCCCTGCGCGCGGTCGATCAACGAGATCGGCGTGTTGTCATCGACCATCACGAACAACGGCAGGCCGAGGTCGATCAACCGGCGATTCTCCGGCGTGTTGGCAGAGAGCAGCAGCACATCGGCACCTTGCGACACCATTTCGGACGGGACCCGGGTCCAACCCGGTCCGGTATCCTGCCATCCAGCGACGTCGGTCACGATCCGAAGCGCAGGCTGGGCGCCAAAATGGTCGTATCTCATTGATGTTGGCTCGCCATTAAAAGTCAGATCGGGCAGGGTTTCTACTGTATTCATGATGAATGCATTTAAATTAAATTCAAGGATTTTGAAGGGGTCTTTCTAATGTTCAACATTAAGTAACGAATGAATTGGTTAATAAAAGATTTATTTGACGATTGGCGGGGGGCATGAAACCCAGACATCTGAAACCCATGCCGCAACTGGCGCAGCTCATCGGCACCAGCCCGGCGATGACGGCCATTCGCAATACGGTCGAGAAAGTGGCCGACAGCGCGGCATCGGTATTGATCACCGGGCCATCGGGCTCGGGCAAGGACGTCGTCGCGCAGTTGCTTCATCAGCGCAGCCGGCGTGCCGCCCAGCCGTTCATCGCCCTCAACTGCGCCGCCGTGGCGCCGGACCTACTTGAATCGGAGATGTTCGGCCATGAAGCCGGCGCCTTCACCGGGGCAATCAAGGCCCGCGCCGGCCGCTTCGAGGCGGCGAATGGTGGCACGCTGTTTCTTGACGAGGTCGGCGACATGCCCGCCGCCATGCAGGCAAAGCTCCTGCGCGCGCTGGAGACACGGGTCGTCGAGCGCGTCGGCGGCATGCTGCCCATCCATGTCGATGTGCGGCTCGTGGCGGCAACCAGTGTCGACCTGCACGCGGCCATCGATCGGGGCCTGTTCCGGTCGGACCTTCTCTACCGGCTCGATGTCATCCGGATCGAGATGCCGCCGCTTGCCGAGCGGCCGGAGGACATTCCGGCGCTGATCGAGCATTTCGACATCGCGCTGGGCGGGCCGCCGGTGCGGTTCAGCCCGGCGGCGCTGGCGGTGCTGATGGCCGAGCCCTGGCCCGGCAATGTCCGAGAACTGAAAAATTTCATCGAGCGCGCCAAGGCCCATCACCCCGACGAGATTATCAACAGCCAGGCACTGCCCACGCTGATGCGGGCACGCCATCGCTCTGCCGGCGGTGTTCCGGAGCCAGGCGTCGACCTGTCATCCGCTGCCCCGCTCCATCCAGACACCATGCCCATGCCGCTGATGGACAGCCCGATCGACCTGCGGCAACTCCTCGCCGACCTCGAACAGGCCTATATCCGTGCGGCGCTCGCGGCATCCGGCGGCACCATCTCGCGCTGCGCCCGGCTGCTAGGCTTGCAACGCACAACGCTAATCGAGAAGATGCGGCGGATGCAGATCGATATCGGCCGCGCCTGACTACTCGTCGCGGCGATACCAGCTCTGGATCAGCTGATCGAGCTGCACGCCGACCGACTTGGAGCCGGCAACAAGCTGGTCCATCGCCGCGAACTGGCGGGTCAGCGTTTCCTTGTAGGTCGTCAGGCGCGCCTCCGCCTGTTCGAGCTGGCGGTTGACGGCCTGGCGCTGCCTGTCGAGGCCCTCGGTGGCCGGGGCGACGAGATCCGATATCCCGCGCAGCGAGGCAAGACCCGTCCCGAAGCCGGACCCCGCCTGCGAGCCGATCAGCGCCTCGGCCCGGCCGAGATCGGCCTCGGACAGGCTGGCGAGGCGCGCAGAATCGAAGGTCACCAGCCCGTCGCGGGTGACCTGAACGCCCAGATCACGCAGCCGCATGCCGCCGGCGGCGGTAATCGGCGCGCTGATCAGGGCGACCAGCGCCTGGTCCATCAGCCGCGCTGTGGCATTGCCAGCAAGCGGACCGGCCGCCTCGCCATCGACGCCGCCGCGGCGAAAATCGCCGATCAGCTGGCGCATCGCGCCCAGCGTTTCGGCATAGTCCGACAGCGTTTCGGACAGAGCGGCGACGTCGCGCGAGGCGGAAAGGCTGACGGCGCGGCTGCCGGTCTCCTGTTCCAGCCGCAGCCGCACGCCGGGCAGCAAATCGTCGATGACATTGCTGCTGCGGGTAACGGTAACACCGTCGAACAGCATCGCCGCATCGGCCGCCGTCGCCGACAAGGTCTGCTGCCGGTTACCGGCGGTATAGGCGAAGCGGGAGAGGCCGGGATTGTCGACATCCTCGGCAGCACTGACCACGAAGGCGCGCTCGGCGCCGTCCGGGCCGCGCATCACGAGCGTGGCGCCGCTGCCGGTGTTGATGATCGAGGCGGCCATCGTGCCGTCCGAGCCGGCATTGATCGCATCGCGCAGTCCGGCGAGGCTGTTGTTGGCCGCCGTGATGGTGACGGAAAAATCATCCATGCCGCTGCCGACAGCAAAATCGAAGGCGCCGCCGCCAGTTTCGGTGCGGGTGCCGAACAGGATGTTGAGCGTGCCCAGTCCGACCGGCGCATCGACACTCGACAGCGGCGCGGCGACGAGGCGCTGGCCGGCGGCCAGCTGCTGCACTGCCAGGTCACTGCGGAAGCCGGCACTGGGGCCGGCACCTATGCGCTCGATCGAAATCGCCGCCGTATCGGCCGAGCGCGGCTGAAGGCCGAAGACGCCGGCGCGGACCCGGTCCTGCAGCGAGGTAGCGATGGCGTCGAACGCCGACTTCAGCTGGCCGAGCGCATCGACGCGGCTGCCGATCGTCTCCAGGCGCGTGTTGAGCGGCTCGGTCTGCGCGGTGCGCTGGGCGGCGACCAGCTCGTCGATGACACTGCGGCTGTTGATCCCGGTGCCGACACCCAATTGGCTGAGAATCTCGGTCATGCCCTTATAACGGCAGCGCCGCCCCCGGCTTGCGGCGCGCGCCGCGCTCATCGAAGTCAAAGGCCGGCGGCACCGTGACCGGCGGCGGCTCGGCCGGATCGCCGAGGCTCATGATGAAGGCAAGGATGGTCGCCACCGCCGCATAGAGTTCCTCGCGCACCACCGCGCCGGGCCGCGCGGTGAAATAGAGCGCACGGGCCAGCCGCGGCGAGCGGACGACGGGCCGCGCCAATTCCCGCGCCACCTCGATGATCGCCTGGGCCATCTCGTCACGTCCCTGTTCGAGGACGACGGGCGCGGCGTCCTCGCCCGGCCGGTAGCGCAGCGCGACGGCGAAATGCGTGGGGTTTACGACCACCACCGAGGCGTCGACCAGCGTCGTCTGGAGGCGGCGCCGGGCGGCCGCATATTGGGCCCGGCGGATCGCCGTCTTGATCTCGGGGGCGCCATTGTCTTGGCGAGCCTCGCGCTTGACCTCCTGAAGGCTCATCCGGAGCTTCGTCTCCCGCAGTTGCCAGCTGATCGCCGCATCGACGAGCGCCACCACCAGCATCACCCCGGCCAACGCCATCAGTAGACGCAGCACGGCGCCGCCGACTATCGCCAGTCCGCCAACGCCCTCGCCGACCTCGGCAAGGCCGGAGACCAGCGGCCGCAGCACGGCCGCGGCGACCGCCCCGATCAGCAGCAGCTTGAGAATGGCGGTGGCGGCGCCGGCCAGCCCGGTCCTGGAGAAAATCCGCTGCACGCCTTTGACCGGGCTGAGGCGGGAGAGCTTGGGCGCGATGAGCGACAGCGAGACATGCCGGGT
>NZ_JBIMKZ010000119.1:0-5115 GCF_051860865.1 Polymorphobacter sp.
CCCCCCCCCCCGCCGGAGGCGTCCGGTTATCGCCGGCTAAATGTCGGTGCCAGCTACAGCCGCACGTCACGGGCGCCGAGGCGGTGGGCGATGACCTCTATCCGGCCTGAGGAAAGGCGGATTTCGTTGAATGACGGGGGCGCAAGGCGAACGCGTTCCGACAGCGTGCCGGCGCCGATCAGGCGGACGCCGGAGGAGTGCGCAACGTCGAACGGATCATGGACATGGCCGGTGAGTACGGCGTCGACGCCGGCGGCGGCCAGGGCGGCAAGAGCACGCGGGCCGTTGCGGGTGCGTGACGTGGTGCGTGTATCGGCTTCGACCAGCGGGTGGTGGGCGATGACGAGGATCGTGTGGCCGGGCGGGGTCTGGTTGATCTGGGCCAGCGACTGGTCGAGCGCGGCGGTGCTGACCTTGCCTTTCGACCAGTTGAGCCGGAGCTGCGCCCGGGCGGTGGTCTTGAGAGGCACGATGCCGAGCCCGGGGATCTGCAGCGGCTGGCTGACGGTGCGCGCAAGCCGCTCATGGCGGCGATAGGGGCGGACGAGCCGCGACCAGGGGTTGAAATAGGGCAGATCATGATTGCCGACAGCGACGCTGACAGGGCGGCCGAGCGATTGCAGCCAGGCGGTGGCGGCGGCGAACTCGTGCGACCGGGCGCGCATGGTCAGGTCCCCGGTGATGATGACCGCATCGGGCTGTTCGGCATGGGTGCGGGCCAGGAACCAGTCGAGCGCCTCGGGGTCGGCGGCGCCGAAATGGATGTCGCTGGCGTGGAACAGGCGGATCATTCGGCGCTCTCCGGGGCATGGCGCGTGGCGAGGAAGGCCTTGCGGGTCAGACCGCCGGTGATATCGATGCCGGGCTCGAGCATCACCGGTTCGCCGTCGAACAGCGCCAGGACTGGCCGCCTGCCCTTGACGCGCAGCGCGGCTGCTGCGGCGGCATCGACGGCGCGCGCCGCGACCATCTCGTCGGTCAGCGATTTCCAGCCGAGTTCGGCGATGGCGCCCCAGCCCCGCGCGTCGACGGCGCGAACCTGCAGCCGCTCGGCGCCGGGCGTGACGAACACCGCCTGATAGCCGCGACGCAACCGGGAGGCACCGGCGATGCGGACGCCGCGGCCGAAGGTGCGGCCCCAGGCGAGGCGGACCGCGCGCAGCAGCGTGCGCAGGCGATTGGCCCGCACCGCCTCGCGCGCCAGGTACCAGCTGGCGGCGGGGCCGATGATCAGCCCGACGAAGGCGCGGTGCGGTCCGGCCTCGATGTATGGCAGGGCGACGGGGCGGGCACCGGTTTGGGCGGCGGCGATGATGGCGTGGGGGTCGAGACTGTCGTGCAGCGATTTGGCGAGCAGGTTCATGGTGCCGCCGGGCAGGATAAGGAACATGCCCTGCCAGCCGGCGAGGTGGCACAGTGTGGCGTTCACGGTGCCATCACCGGCGAACAGCACTAGAGTGTCGACGCCGGCGGCCTCGAGAACGGCGGGATCGGGCAGAGGCTCGTCGGGGAAGGCGGTGCGCCCGGCGAGGATCAGCCCGTCCCGCGCGAACACCTCGACCATCGCCTCGCATTTTTCGTGCGTTGCGGTTCCCGAGTTCACATTGGTGACGAACCACAAGCATTTCATGGCGGCTGAACGGCCGAGGGGAGGCACTGTTCCGTGCAGGGTGGCGTGCAGCGACAGGCTGGTGCCAAACGGTCGCGGCAGCGCCACTATGTTTGAAGCAATGACCATATTTCAGTGTGTTACATGCTGATTGATGGTTTGAATGATATTGACAGCGGACTGAATCTCCCTAATATTCGAAAAAATATTCGAATATCGAAATACATAAACAGCCTATTGAAGACCTGTTCTGGGGAGGACTTGGGGATGTGGCCGCTGCAGCCGGGGTATGACTACCCGCGTGACCAATGGTATGTGGCCGGGTGGAGCCGTGAGCTGAACAATGAGCGCCCGGTGGAGCGCTGGTTCCTCGGCGATCCGGTGGCGCTGTATCGGGACACGGACGGCAAGGCGATTGCGCTCGAGGGGCGCTGTCCACACCGCAACTATCCGCTGGCCAAGAGCATCATCCGCGGCGACGCGCTCGAGTGCGGCTATCATGGCTTCACCTTCGGGCCGGACGGGCGCTGCGTGCGGATTCCGAGCCAGGAGGTGATCCCCGCCGTCTGCCGGGTGAAGGCCTATCCGCTGGTGGAGAAATGGGAGTGGCTGTGGATCTGGATGGGCGATCCGGCCAAGGCCGACGAGAGCCTGATCCCCGACCATGACGAGATGCGGCTGATCAGCCCCGGTTGGGTGGCGGTGCCGGCGCTCGACCGGGTGCTGAAGTGCCGGCCGCAGCTGCTGCACGAGAATTTGACCGATATCTCGCACCTGGCCTTCCTGCATTCCGGCACCATCGGCACCGAGGCGATTGCCGCGACCAAGGTGGAGGTAACGCAGAACGAGAATTTTCTGCGCGGCAGCCGGTTTATCCCCGACGAGACGCTGACCGGCTTCTTTGCCCAGGTGCTCGGCTATGACGGGCCGGTCGAGCGGCTGGTGCTGATCGATTTCTATGCGCCCTCCGTCCATGTCGCGCTGGAGAGCTTCCGCAAGCCCGGCGGCGAGGTGATCGGCGAGTTCCGCGTCCATCATGCGGTGACGCCGGCGGCGCCGGACCGGACCAATTATTTCTTCGCCTGGTCGCGGTCCTTCGCAATTCAGGACCAGGGGCTGACCGACACGATGAACAGCGTGTTCGCCGGCGCGATCCAGCAGGATGTCGAGGCGACCGAGGACATCGAGCGGATGGTGGCGGCGATGGCGACGCCGACCGAACTGCTGGTGCGGGCCGACGACCATTCGATCCGGGCGCGGCGGTGGATCGAGAAGATGATCGAGGCCGAACGGGCCTGACATAACAGGGGAGGATGCGATGAGGGGTTTGTGGCTGGCAGCGACGGCATTGTCGTGCGGGGTTGGCGGGGCGGCGCATGCGCAAAGTGCGGCGATCGAGGGGGACGAGATCATCGTCACCGCGCAGAAGCGGGCACAGAATCTGCAGGATGTGCCGATCTCGATCGATGTCGCTTCGGGGGCCTCGCTGGCGGCGCGGCAGACCGACAATGTCACCAAGCTGGCGACGGTGGTGCCGGGGTTCGAGTTTGCGCGGGCGCCGTCCGACAGTCCGGGGATCACCTTTCGCGGCATCGGCACGGCGGCGGGCAATGTCGCCTTCGACAATTCGATCGGCATGTTCGTCGACGGGGCGTTCATGGGCAATGTCCGACTGTACAACCAGCCGATCTTCGATGCGCAGCGGGTCGAGCTGATCAAGGGAACGCAGAGCACCTTGCTCGGCAAGAACACGTCGCTGGGCGGCATCTCGGTGGTCAACACCCAGCCCGGCGACCGGCTGGAGGGACGCGCCGAGATCGGCGGCGAGGTGCAGAATGGCGGCTTCCTCGGCGACGGCGCGATAACATTGCCGATGAGCGAGACGCTGAGCCTGCGCGTCGCCGGGCGGGTGACCTATGACCGGGGCTGGCTGCTCAACGAAACGACCGGGCAACGGGTGCCGACCGACACCAATTGGGGGGTGCGCGGCATATTGAAGTTCACGCCGAACGACCAGCTGACGGTGCTGCTGTCGTACCAGCACAGCGACCAGAAGCGCGTGGGCAGCGCCAACCAGATCTCCGACCTCGGCCTGGCCGGGCTCGGGCTGGGGGCGGGGCCGTCGGTCGGGCCGGTGACCTATGGCAGCAAGCGCAAGCAGTCCTTCAGCTCCAGCCCCGAGCTGCGCGGCGGCGACGATTATTACCGGACGACGATCGACCTGCCGGTGGGGACGGTGACCTATGACTTCGGCGAAGTGGAATTGACCTCGATCACGTCGGCGGCGTGGTTCGACAATATCAGCAATTCGGACTTCGACTTCGACAATAAGGACGCCAACCTGTTCCTGCGCTCGGAGAGCTACAGCCAGTTCTCGCAGGAGCTGCGGCTGGCGTCGAACGGGGACAGCCGGCTGAACTGGATCGTCGGCGGTTTCTTCTTCACCTCGAAGTGGGACATGCTGCAGCGCAATGTCTGGGGCATTCCGGACTTTCCGCCCGGCGATGCGCTGGAGGGACAGCTGTTCAACGGTAATTATACCAATGACTTCCGGCAGAAGACGACGGCCTGGTCGGGGTTTGGCTCGCTGGCGTGGGAGGCGAGCGAGGCGCTGACGGTGAATGTCGGGTTGCGCTATACCAATGAGCGCAAGCGGGTCGATTTCGGGCGCACCAATGAGGCGCCGTTCACGCTGTGGAATACCGTGATCAACGCCCCCTTCCCTTTCCAGCGGCTGGCGCCGTTCGAGGATAATCTGGTCGCCGGCAATGCCTCGATCCAGTATCGGGTCAGCCCGGGGCTGATGCTCTATGCGGCGGCGTCGCGCGGCGGCAAGGCGGGCGGTTATGGCGAGTTCCAGAGCGTGCCGCTCGATCCGGTGCTGGGGACCGGGAACCCCAATGTGGATGCGCTGATCGGCAACGAGCGGGCGAACTCCTATGAGGTCGGGTTCAAGGCCGATGCGTTGGACGGGGCGCTGACGCTGAATGCCACCGCCTTCTGGATCGATGTGTTCGGGTTGCAGCAGTTGCAGTTCACGGCCGACGGGCTGTTCGTCTCCAGCAACGACCGGGCGCGCTCCAAGGGGGTGGAGGGGACCTGGTCGTGGCAACTGGTCGAAGGGCTGACCTGGAGCGGCGGGGTGACCTGGGCCGATGCGGCGCAGCTCAATCCCGAGCTGCGGCTGTCCCAGTCGCCACGCTTCTCCGGCGCCACGCGGCTCGACTGGCGGATGCCCCTTGGCAATGACATGGCGCTGACGCTGGGCGGACAGGTGAAGCACCGGAGCAGCAAGTTCAACCAGCTTGGTGAGGGTCTGTTCACGCCGCGCTTCACGACGCTGGCGCTGAATGCGCGGGTGGACGGGCCGGACGGCTTCTTCCTCAACGTCGCCGGCGAGAACATTACCAACGCGGTGGGCGCGGACTTCGGCTTTGCCGGGCCGGACCCGTTCGTGGCGGTGTTCGAGACGCTGGCGCCGCTGCGGACGATCCGGATTTCGGTGG
>NZ_JBIMKZ010000120.1:0-4872 GCF_051860865.1 Polymorphobacter sp.
TTGGGCGTGGGGAGGGCTAAAGGCCGCGGCCCATGTCGAGGACTTTGCGGCGGCGGGATTGTTTGAGGTCGGCGGCGGAGAGGGGGAGGAGGGGGGCGAGCTCGGTGGCCAGTGCCATGGCCAGCGAGGCGACGGCGGCGGTGGGGTCGCGGTGGGCGCCGCCGAGCGGCTCGGTGATGATGGTGTCGATGACGCCGAGCTTCTTGAGGTCGCCGGCGGTGACGCGCATGGCGTCGGCGGCGTCGGCGGCGTGGTTGTTGGCCTTGTCGGCGGTGCGCCAGAGGATCGAGGCGCAGCCTTCCGGCGAGATCACCGAATAAATGGCGTGTTCGAACATCAGCACGCGGTCGGCGGCGGCCAGCGCCACGGCGCCGCCGGAGCCGCCTTCGCCGGTGATGGCGGTGATCAGCGGGACCGGGGCATCGAGGCAGGCCTGGGTGGCGCGGGCGATGGCCTCGGCCTGGCCGCGCTCCTCGGCGTCGATGCCGGGGAAGGCGCCGGCGGTATCGACCAGCGTGATGATGGGGACGTTGAAGCGGCCGGCGAGCTCGATCAGGCGGACGGCCTTGCGATAGCCTTCCGGGCGGCCCATGCCGAAATTGTGTTTGACCCGCGTAGCGGTGTCATGGCCCTTCTCATGGCCGATCAGCATCACCGGGATGTTCTGGCCACGCAGCCGGCCGAGGCCGCCGACGATGGCATGGTCTTCGGCGAAGTTGCGGTCTCCGGCCAGCGGGGTGAAATCATCGACCATGCCGGCGAGGAAATCGCGGAAGTGCGGGCGTTCCGGGTGGCGGGCGACCTGGGTCTTCTGCCAGGGGGTGAGGCGGGCGTAGGTTTCGGCGAGCAGGCGGCGGGCGGCGCCCTCGGCATGGCGGGCGCCGGCCTCGTCGCCGGCGGCGCGGTAATCGACGGCGCGGGCCTGGATGGTGGCCACGGGCTTTTCGAAATCGAGAGGGGGGGTGCTCACGCTGTGGTGCTAGGTCGATTCGGAGTGGGGGTCAATTCTGCAGGCGGCGAAAGCGGAAGTACCAGACCTCGCGGCCTTCGCGCAGTGCCTTCTGCTCGTAGCGGGTGGGGGGCCAGTCGGCGGGGCGCTGGTTCCAGTCGGCGGGGGTTTCGGCCAGCCATTCGAAATCGGGATGGTCCTGCAGCTGCTGGAGCGTCCAGTGGCAGTAGATAGGGTGATCGGTGCCGATGCGGAGCTCGGCGCCGGGCTTGAGGGCGCGGGCGAGCAGCGCCAGCGGGCCGGGATTGACGAAGCGGCGCTTGGCGTGGCGGGCCTTGGGCCAGGGATCGGGATGGAGCAGGAAGGCGCGCGACAGGCTGGCGGGGGCCAGCCGATCGAGAAGGTCGAGCGCGTCGCCGTTGTGGAGGCGGATGTTGGTGACGCCGGCCTCGCGGATGTTGGCGAGCGCGCCGACGACGCCATCGAGAAAGGGTTCGGCGCCGAGGAGGCCTGTGTCCGGGTTGGCCTCGGCTTGCGCCACCATGTGCTCGCCGCGGCCGAAGCCGATTTCGAGCCAGAGCGGGCGGTCGTCTCCGAACAGCGCGGCGGCGGTGAGGTCACCGCCGGGCGCAATGGTCAGGGCCGGGAGATCGGCCTCGAGCATCGCGGCCTGGCCGATGCGGAGCTTGTGGCCGGTGCGCCGGCCGTAGAGGCGGCGCAGCGTCGTCGGATCGGAGAGCACCTCAGAGCGCGGACTTGAGCGCATCCACCAGATCGAGCTTTTCCCAGCTGAAGCCGCCATCGGCGTCCGGCGTGCGGCCGAAATGGCCATAGGCGGCCGAGCGCTGGTAGATCGGCTTGTTGAGGCCGAGATGGGTGCGGATGCCCTTGGGGGTCAGGCGCAGCAACTGCGGCAGGATGGTCTCCAGCCGTGCGTCGGCGATGGTGCCGGTGCCGTGCGTGTCGACATAGAAGCTGAGCGGCTCGGCGACGCCGATGGCATAGCTGATCTGGATGGTGCAGCGCTTGGCGAGGCCGGCGCCGACGACCTGCTTGGCGAGATAGCGGCAGATATAGGCGGCCGAGCGGTCGACCTTGGTGGGGTCCTTGCCCGAGAAGGCGCCGCCGCCATGGGGCGCCGCGCCGCCATAGGTGTCGACGATGATCTTGCGGCCGGTGAGGCCGGCGTCGCCGTCCGGGCCGCCGATCTCGAAGCGGCCGGTGGGGTTGATGTGGATGGCGGTGTCGGCGGTGATGAAGCCCTGGGGCATGACATCGTTGAACACGCCCATCACATAATCGCGGAGCTTGCCGTACAGCGCCGGGTCGCCCTCGCCGCCGTGATAATAATAGCCGGGCGCGTGCTGGGTGGAGACGACCAGCGCCGACGCCGCGACGGGGATGCCGTTCTCGAAGGCCAGCGTCACCTGGCTCTTGGCATCGGGTTCAAGGAAGGGGGCGGCGCCGCTGTGGCGGTCGGCGGCCATCTGCTCGAGGACGCGGTGCGAATAATAGAGGGTGGCCGGCATCAGGCCCGGGGTCTCGTCGCAGGCGAAGCCGAACATGATGCCCTGGTCGCCGGCGCCCTCGTCCTTGTTGCCGGATTCGTCGACGCCCTGGGCGATATGGGCGGACTGGGGATGGAGATGGTTCTCGAAGTGCAGGTTCTGCCAGTGGAAGCCGTCCTGCTCATAGCCGATGCGCTTGACCGTCTCGCGGACGACACGCTGGATATCCTCCTGGGCGCCATCGGCCCAATTGCCATCGGCATCGATCATGCCCTGGCCGCGGACTTCGCCGGCGAGGATGACGCGGTTGGTGGTGGTCATGGTCTCGCAGGCGACGCGCGCCTGGGGATCGCGTGACAGGAACAGGTCGACGACCGCGTCCGAGATCTGGTCGGCGACCTTGTCCGGATGGCCTTCCGAGACCGACTCGGAGGTGAAGAGATAGTTGGAACGCGCCATGGCTGCACCTGACCTGCTGGGGACTTTCCCAAGCGTGCTAGCCGCCGCGCGGCGTCGGTGCAAGTGCCATAAAGAATGCTTTATATGATGAAAACAAATCTATCGGCGGGGTTTGGGCGCCAGCCGGCCGCCGATCACGGCGCCGGCCAGCGCGAGGAACAGCGCCATCGCCAGCGGCAGCCAGTCCCCGGCCAACGCATAGGGGGTGGGCGGCAGAGGCGGCGGCAGGGTGAAGCGCAGCACGCCGGCGGTGCCGAGCGGCTGCAGGGCGCGGATCGTGCCGAATGGGTCGATGACGGCGCTCTCCCCGGTTGGGGTGGCGCGGGCGATCGGCAGCCCCTCCTCGATGGCGCGGAGCCGGGCCTGGGCGAGATGCTGGGGCGGGCCGGAGGGACCGAACCAGGCATCGTTGGAGATGTTGGCGATCCAGGCCGGGCGGTTGCCCTTCTCGGTGACAGCGCTGCCGAAGATGATCTCGTAGCAGATCATCGCGCCCAGCGGCGGCATGCCGGGGACGGTGAGCGTGCGCGGGCCGGGGCCGGGGGTGAAATCAAGGCTGCCGGGCGCCAGTCGCGACAGGCCGAGACGCTCCATCAGCGGGCGCATCGGCAGATATTCGCCGAGCGGGGTGAGGTGCGCCTTGTCGTAGCGGCCGAGCAGGCGGCCGCGACTGTCCAGCACGAACAGGCTGTTGGTGACGCCGAGCAGCTCGCCGCGCGGATCGCGCGTCGCGGCGACGCCGCCGAAGACCAGCAGGTCGTTCGGGCCGAGCACGCTGGCGAGGTGCGCGCGCAGCGCCGGCTCCTCCTCGACCAGCCCGAACACCGACGACTCCGACCACAGCACGATATTCGGGCGCAGGCCGTCGGTGGCGCCGGCCAGCGTGTCCGAAAAGGTGCTGTCGGCGGCGGCCTGCGGTTCGACGGCGCCGAACGCCTGGCCATTGGCCGGCTCGGCTGCGCTCGCCGGGCCGGTGGCGGCCGGTGAGGCATCCACCGCAGCGAGGCCCTGCCGGGTCAGCGCCAGATAGGCCTCCAGGTGGCGATCATTGGCGCCCTCTTCGTATTTTTCGTCCTGGCCGATGTTCGGCTGGACGATGACCAGGGTCGGATTGTCAGGGAAATAGACGTCCCTGACCTGGCCGCTGCCGACCGCGCCCAGCAGTACCACCAGCAGTGCCAGACCGGCGCCGCCGACCCGGCCGGTCACCGTGGCGCGCGGGCGGACGATCAGCCACAGCGCGCCGCCGGCCAGCAGCATCACCCCGGTCAGCCCCTGCGGGCCGACATAACGCGCCAGCTGCGCCACGCCCGGCGCCTCCAGCCACGCCGCGCCCAGCGGATTCCAGGCGAAACCCGACAGGAAATGGCCGCGTACCCATTCGGTGACCATGAACGCCCCCGTCAGCACCAGCAGCCGCGGCACGCCGCCTGCCCGCACCATCCGCGCCAGCCAGCCGGCCAGCGCCGGATACAGCGCCAGAAATGCCGACAAGCCGACCACCGCCACCCAGCCCATCGCCGCCGGCATGTTCGACTGGAAGGTGAAGGCCGTCGCGATCCAGCCCAGGCTGGTGACAAACATGCCGAAGCCCCAGGCCCAGCCGACCAGTGCCGCACCCCGCCACGTATGTGTGACATCCACCAGCGCCACCAGCATCGCACTGCCGATGACCGCCAACGGCCACCAGTCCTGCGGCGCGAACCCGCGCGCCGTCAGCACACCGGCGGCGAACGCCAGCACGGCGGAGAGGATGGGACTTTGACGGGGCATGAAGTCTCCGGCGAGGCAGGATGGGAACGCAGGACTGCGGGCTTCCTAAAGCATCATTGTGATGAATGTAATCAGTCCGTGTGCAGTGCGGCATGAACGAGGGAAGGGTGGAAGGGGCCTCCGGCGGCTGGGGCCGTAGGCCCCAGACCCCAAGATCCGGCACGGTCTCGAAGCAATGCCCGT
>NZ_JBIMKZ010000121.1:0-4529 GCF_051860865.1 Polymorphobacter sp.
CTACAGGACCTTCTGCCGTTGCCTAGCGAAGGCCGGATTATCGGGGTCTGGGGCCTGCGGCCCCAGCCGCCGGAGGCCCTTTTCTTCGAAGCTCGATACCGCCTAGCCCGCCAGCATCGGTCCCAGCGGCTTGCCGCCGAACAGATGGACATGGAGGTGCGGCACCTCCTGCCCGGCCTCCGTGCCGGCATTGGCCAGCAGCCGGTAGCCCGGCGTTTCCAGCCCCAGCATTCGCGCCACATGGCCGACGGCCCGCACATAGCCGCCGATCTCGGCGTCGGTCGCCCCCGCCGAAAAGTCCGCCCAGCTCCGCCAGCGCCCGCGCGGAATCACCAGCACATGCACGGGCGCTTGCGGAGCGATGTCATGGAAGGCCAGCGCCCATTCGTCTGCGTAGACCTGCTTGCACGGCAGGTCGCCGCGCAGGATGCGGGCAAAGACATTGCCGTCATCATAGTCACCAAGCGCTTCAACGGGCATCGTTCAACTCCAGCAGTCGTCATTGCGGCATAGCATTGGCGCGCTTTCACCGACAATTGATGATAGAGACCCGGCCACACAGGGGCAAAGGACGAAGCAATGACCGATGACAGCGAAGACTATGTCTATGACGAGGTCAGCGGCGAATGGCTGCCGGCCTCGGCGCTGAAGCCAATCGAGGCAGCCGCCGACGCGCCCTTTGAAGTGCGGGACAGCGTCGGCAACCTGCTCGCCGACGGCGACCAGGTGACGCTGACCAAGGATCTCGACGTCAAGGGCGCCGGCCAGACGCTGCGGCGCGGCACGCTGATCAAGTCGATCCGGCTGACTGGCGACCCCCAGGAAATCGACTGCCGCTATGACGGCATCAAGGGTCTCGTCCTGCGCGCCGAATTCGTCAGGAAACGTTGAGGCACTCTTGATTCCCCCCCGCGCCGGGCCTAGATAACCTCCGACCGCCCCGTCCTGGTGCGCGGTTTCGCGCGACAAGCGCCCGCCTTCCATATCCAGCACGTCCCTTGGCCCCCGCGCCCGGACTCTCAAGGCAGACCAGATGCATCTTCAGGAACTGAAGCGCAACACCCCCGCTGAACTCGTTGTCATGGCAGAAGAACTCGGCATCGAGAACGCCTCCACCCTGCGCAAACAGGACATTATTTTCGCCATTCTCAAGACCACGGCCGAAGCCGGCAACGAGATCATCGGCACCGGCACCATCGAAGTCATGCCCGATGGCTTCGGCTTCCTCCGCTCGGCCGAGAGCAATTATCTCGCTGGCCCCGATGACATCTATGTCACCCCGCAGATCGTCCGCCGCTTCGGCCTGCGCACCGGCGACACGGTGGAAGGCGAGATGAAGTCGCCTGCCAATGGCGAACGCTATTTCGCGCTGAACAAGGTCACCCAGGTCAATTTCGACCAGCCCGAGGCCGTCCGCCACCGCGTCAATTTCGACAATCTGACGCCGCTCTATCCGGACGAGAAGCTGAACCTCGAAAATTACGATCCCACCATCAAGGACAAGACCGGCCGGATCATCGATGTCGTCACCCCGCTCGGCAAGGGCCAGCGCTGCCTGATCGTCGCGCCGCCGCGCGTCGGCAAGACGATGATGATGCAGAACATCGCCCGCGCCATCAGCGCCAACCACCCCGAATGCTATCTGATCGTCCTGCTGATCGACGAGCGGCCCGAGGAAGTCACCGACATGCAGCGGACGGTCAAGGGCGAGGTGATTTCCAGCACCTTCGACGAGCCCGCCACCCGCCACGTCCAGATCGCCGAGATGGTCATCGAAAAGGCCAAGCGCCTCGTCGAGCACAAGCGCGATGTCATCATCCTGCTCGACAACATCACCCGCCTCGGCCGCGCCTACAACACCGTCGTCCCCAGCTCCGGCAAGGTGCTGACCGGCGGTGTCGATGCCAACGCCCTGCAGCGCCCAAAGCGCTTCTTCGGCGCGGCGCGCAACATCGAGGAAGGTGGCTCGCTAACCATCATCTCCACCGCGCTGATCGACACCGGCAGCCGCATGGACGAAGTGATCTTCGAGGAGTTCAAGGGCACCGGCAACGCCGAAATCGTCCTCGACCGCAAGATCGCCGACAAGCGCGTCTTCCCGGCGATCGACATCGGCAAGTCCGGCACTCGCAAGGAAGAGCTGCTCGTCGACAAGACGACACTCGGCAAGATGTGGGTCCTGCGCCGCATCCTCATGCAGATGGGGACGGTCGACGCCATCGAGTTCCTTATCGACAAGATGAAGGATTCGGTGACCAACAAGGACTTTTTCGATGGGATGAATCACTAGCAGCGCGGCAAGCGATAGCGATGCTATCGCGCGACTCGCGCGCGCCGGCCGGCGGGGCGGCCAGCCTCGCTGGCCGAACCGTCCGACGCCAGCCGCGGCTTTGCCGCGGCCCTCCCGTCCGAATTTCCCCACGCTTCCTTAACATTCCCCCTCTTCTGCAAATCGCAACTCAAGCCTAAGGCAAGCCGGTGATCCTCGCCCGTCTCGCCTCGCCCGCCGTCGCCGCCTATGCGATCAAAGGGGCCAATGCGCTGGCGGCGTTCGTTGCCACAGCGCTGCTCGCCCGCATCGCCGGCCCGGCGGTGGTCGGAGACTATGGCTTCAGCGTTCTCACCGGCACGCTGCTGGCGCTGGTGGCATTGCGCGGGCTGGACCAGATCGTCCTCAAGGTCATCGCCGGCGACCTGCGCATCGGCGACACCGCCGCCGCCCAGGGCGCGCTCGCCTACACCACCCGCACCGTGCTCATCGCCAGCCTAGCGCTGACCCTGGCCTTTCTCGCCGCCGTCGCCTTTGCGCCGATCGCCACCATGCTCGAGGTCAATCGCGGCGCGCTGCTGGCAGCCGGCCTTGGCATCGTCTCCACTACCCTGTTCCGCCTCGGCCTCAGCATCATCCGCGCCGCCTCGCGCCCGGTCGCCGGCCAGTTCTACGAAGGGCTGAACAGCTTCCTCTTCGCCGGCCTGATCACGCTGCTCTATGTGACCGGCCAGGTCCCCAATGCGGCGGCGGCGGTCATCGCCTTCTTCGCCTGCCAGCTTGCCTCCACCGCCTGCGTCTGGGTGCTGATCCGCCGCGATGCTCGCAGCTGGGCGCCACCCGCATCGGTGGACCGCACCGCCATCACCCGCGCCGGCCTGCCGATCATGGTGGCGCGCGGCCTGGACATGTTCGCCGACTGGCTGCTGCTGGCGCTGATCGCGGGCGCTGCCAGCACCGCCGAGGTCGGTGCCATGCGCGTCGCCATGCAGGTGATCATGATCATGTTCATTGTCGTCAGCACCGGCGAGAATTTCCTCGCCGCGCGCGTCGCCGGCGATATCCGCGCCGGCGAATCCGCCCGCGTCTGGCGCCGCCATCGCCGTGTCACGCTGACCATGGCCGCTGTGCTCGGGCCGATGGTGCTGGCCTGCCTGCTCTTCCCCGGCCAGATCATGGGGCTGGCGTTCGGCCCGGCTTTCGCCGTCGCCGGCCCGGCGCTGGCGATCATGACGCTGGGCCAGGCCACCAAGATCGTCACCGGCCCGGTCGGCAGCATGCTCACCATGGGCGGCATGGAACGCCCGATCCTGGTCATCGCCGTGGCCTCGCTGGCAATGACGGCGTTACTGGCCTGGCTGCTGATCCCATTCTGGGGCATCGCCGGCGCCGCCGTCGCCCATGCCGTCGCCACCGCTTTCCGCAACATCGCCAGCTACGTCATGGCGCGGATCCACGTGCCGCGCTGAATTCCGGGCAAAAGCCTCAGGCCGTGCTGCCCCCGTCGACGGTAATCACCGTGCCCGTCGTCGACCGCGCCTCGGGTCTGAGCAGGAAGCTCACCGCCGCCGCCACTTCGTCGGGCGCCGGCAGCCCCAGCGGCGCCCGCCGCCGCACCGATTCGAGCTTCTCGCCCTGCAGCCCGGCGGTCATCTCGGTCTCCATATAGCCCGGCGCCACGCAATTGACCGTCACCTTGTACTTCCCCGCCTCGCGGGACAGCGACCGCGTGAACCCCTCCAGCCCGGCCTTGGTCGCCGCATAGACCGCCAGCCCGTGAAAGCCCGTCGAGGCGATGATCGAGCTGATATTGATGATCCGCCCCTCGCGCCGCGCCAGCATCGAGCGCAGCACGAACTTGCTCATGATGATCGGCCCGGTCAGGTTGGTCGCCATCACCCGCTCGATATCGCTGAGGTGCATCGTCGCCAGCACCCCGTCGAGCCCCACGCCGGCATTGTTGACCAGCCCATAGATGGCCCGGCCCTTGATCGCCGCGCGCGCCGTCTCGGCAATCGCATCCATATCGGCCATGTCGAGCCGCGCCCATTGGAAGCGCTCGCCATGCGCCCCGGCCAGCGCCTTCACCTCGTCGCTCTCGCTGCGGCTGTAGCCAAGCACCGCATAGCCCTCGCCAAGCAGCCGCGTGGCGATCGCCAGCCCCAGCCCGCGCGACACCCCGGTGACCATCACGGTCCTGTCCTTGCCGTCCGTCACCGCGCCGCCTTTCCTGCTGCCGTCATGCCGATCTCCTCCACCA
>NZ_JBIMKZ010000122.1:0-4525 GCF_051860865.1 Polymorphobacter sp.
GGGGCCCGCGGCCCCCGCCGCCGGAGGCATCTGGGTTGCCGCCGGAGGCCCATGAGGGGGCTGGTGATTGATCGGATGGGTCTGGTAAAGGGGGGGATGACTTTTTCATGCCTTTGTGGATCGGTGCAGGTCGAGCTGGCGGGGCGGCCTGACTTCATCCATGCCTGCAATTGCTCGCTGTGCAGCAAGACCGGGGCGGAATGGGCTTATCTGGCGCCCGATGCGGTGGGGGTTGCGGGGGCGACCTCCGGCTATGTGCGCGGGGACAAGGCGGACGCGGGGGCCGAGATCCGGTTTTGCGGGCAGTGCGGAAGCACGACGCATTTCGTGCTGACCGCCGAGACGGTGGCGCGGCATGGCAACACGATGGTCGGGGTGAACATGCGGCTGGCCGATCCGGGCGACCTTGCCGGGATCGAGCGGCGGTTTCCCGATGGCCGGGCGTGGTCGGGCGCCGGCGACTTCGGCTATGTCCGCGCCCCCGAAATCATTGGCGAAACAATCGCCTGACAATGATGTTACTGCAGCAACATTGACGGGGTCCGGGGGCTGAGCCCCCGGCCGCCGGAGGCTATTTTGCCTTAGTTCCAGGAGAACCACATGCTCGCCCTTCTGATCGCCGCGCAGGTTGCCGCCTTCAACCAGGCGGCGCCGAATGCGCCTGACCAGAAGCCGGCCTTTGCCGGGCAGACGCGGGCGCCGGAGCGCGCGGCCGGGGTGAAGTTCAAGGTGGAGACGGTGGTGTCGGGGCTGGAATCGCCCTGGGGGATGACGTTCCTGCCGGGCGGGCAGATGCTGGTGACCGAGAAGCCGGGGCGGTTGCGGATCGTGCGCAAGGACGGGACGCTGTCGCCGCCGGTGAAGGGGCTGCCGGCGGTGGACCCGGCCGGACAGGGCGGGTTGCTCGATGTGGCGCTCGATCCGGGGTTTGCGAAGAACGGGCTGATTTACTGGAGCTATGCGGAGCGGGCGGACGGCAAGAACCATTCGGCGGTGGCGCGCGGGCGGCTGGTCGATGGCGCGGCGCCGGCGCTGGAGGGGGTGCAGCGGATCTTCCGGCAGGTGCCGTCGATGGACTCGGACAAGCATTATGGCAGCCGGCTGGTGTTTGCGCCTGATGGCAAACTGTTCATCACGCTGGGCGAGCGGTCGATCCTGGCCGGGCGGGCGCAGGCGCGGCAGATGGACAGTCTGCTTGGCAAGGTGGTGCGGCTGAACAGTGACGGCAGCGTGCCGAAGGACAATCCGTTTGTGGGCAAGAGCGGCGTGCGGCCGGAGATCTGGTCGAGCGGACATCGGAACATCCAGTCGGCGGCGATCCATCCGGGGACGGGGTTGCTGTGGGAGGTGGAGCATGGCGCGCGCGGCGGTGACGAGGTGAACATCGTTCGCAAGGGGCGCGATTATGGCTGGCCGACGATCTCCTATGGCCGCGAGTATAGCGGCGGCAAGATCGGCGAAGGGCGGACGGCGGCGCCGGGCATGGAGCAGCCGGTCTATTATTGGGACCCGATCGTGGCGCCGTCCGGCATGGCTTTTTATACGGGCGCGCTGTTTCCGGCGTGGAAGGGCAGCCTGTTCGTCGGCGGGCTGAAATCGACGGCGCTGGTTCGGCTGACGCTGGAGGGCGAGCGCGTGGTGGGCGAGGAGCGGCTGCTGACCGAGCTGGGCGCGCGCATCCGCGATGTGCGGCAGGGGCCGGACGGGGCGGTCTATGTGCTGACCGATGGCAAGCAGGGACGGATGCTGAAGCTGGTGCCCGGAAACTGAGGGCGCAGTTGCCCTGCCGGCGCGGAGGTGTGACTATGGCGGGACGTCTGGGGAGGATGTGATGCGGATTCTGGCAGTTGTGGCGGCGTTGGTGATGGCGGCGCCGGGGTGGGCGCAGACGACACAGGTTTATACCGTGCCGGCGGGGGCCGCGCCGCATGACGTGGCGCCGGGGCCGGACGGGGTAGTCTGGTATACGGCGCAGAAGCAGGGGGCGCTGGGGATTCTTTATCCGGAAACCGGGCGGACCGTGCATGTGCCGCTGGGCGAGGGCTCGGCGCCGCATGGGGTGATCCAGGGGCCGGATGGGGCGGCGTGGATCACCGATTCCGGGCTGAACGCGATCGTGCGGGTCGATCCGAAGACCAATGCGGTGAAGGTGTGGAAGCTGCCCGAGGATACGGGCTATACCAATTTGAACACGCCGGCCTTCGATGGCGCCGGGGTGCTGTGGTTTACCGGGCAGAATGGCATTTATGGACGGCTCGACCCGAAGAGCGGCGACATGAAGGTGTGGCCGGCGCCGCGCGGGCGCGGGGCTTACGGCATCGATGCGACGCCGGCGGGCGAGATCTATTATGTGTCGCTGGCCGGGAGCCATCTGGCGAGTGTCGACCGCAAGAGCGGGGCGGCGACGGTGATCGACTTGCCGACGCCGAAGCAGGGGGCGCGGCGGGTCTGGGCCGACAGCAAGGGCGACCTGTGGATCTCCGAGTGGAATACCGGGCAGCTGACCCGCTATTCACCGGCGACCAAGGCCTGGAAGAGCTGGAAGATGCCGGGGGACGCGCCCAAGGCCTATGCGGTCTATGTCGATGAGCGGGATATGGTCTGGGTGAGCGATTGGGGGAGCAATGTGACGCGGAGCTTCGACCCCAAGACCGAGCGCTTTACCGCGGCCTATCCGGGGAGCGGCGCCTCGGCCAATGTGCGGCAGATCCTAGGGCGCAAGGGCGAGGTTTGGCTGCCGGAATCGGCGCTCGACCGGCTGATGGTGGTGCGCACCGAATGATGCTGGCGCTGCTGCTGGCGGCGGCGCCGTTGAGCGTCGGCGAGCGGGCGTTCCTGAAATGCTATTCCTGCCATTCGGTGGTGGCGGGCGAGGACGGGCTGCAGGGGCCGAATTTGCGCGGCGTGATCGGGCGGCGGGCGGGGACGCTGGCGGGGTTCGATTATTCGCCGGCGATGAAAGCGGCGGATATCGTCTGGGACCGGGTGCGGCTCGATGCGTTTCTGCAGGCGCCCGACAGCGTGGTGCCGGGGACGGCGATGACGCGGCCGCCGCTGGCGTCCGACGAAGAGCGGCGGGCGGTGATCGACTATCTTGAAAATCCTGAATAATCGAAAACTTCGATCATTATCATCAGGACAATCGGTTTTCCTTATCTCTGTGGGGGGCGTATATGTCCCGATACGGCGTCATCAAACGCCGTCTACAGGGAGGATTCCAATGCGGATCAACATGATTTCCATGGCGGCGCTGGCCGTCGCCATTGCGGCCCCGATGGCGGTCGCCAGCCCGGCGCAGGCCCAGGCCGTGGTCAACAACATGACCAACAGCTTCTGGTGGCCCGAGCGGCTCGACCTGTCGCCGCTGCGCCAGCATGGCGTGGCTTCCAACCCGATGGGCGCCGACTTCGATTATGCAGCCGAGTTCAAGACGCTCGACCTCAAGCAGGTGAAGGCCGACATCAACGCGGTGCTGACCGAGAGCCAGCCCTGGTGGCCGGCGGACTATGGCAATTATGGCCCGTTCTTCATCCGCATGGCCTGGCACAGCGCCGGGACCTACCGGATTTCCGACGGGCGGGGCGGCGCCGGCGGCGGGCAGCAGCGGTTCGAGCCGCTGAACAGCTGGCCCGACAACGCCAATCTCGACAAGGCGCGGCGGCTGCTGTGGCCGGTGAAGGCCAAGTATGGCCGCAAGATCTCCTGGGCCGATCTGATGGTGCTGACCGGCAATGTCGCGCTGGAGAACATGGGCTTCAAGACCTTCGGCTATGGCGGTGGGCGCCGCGACGACTGGGAGGCCGAGCTGGTCAACTGGGGCCCCGAGGCCAAGATGCTCGATGACAAGCGTTATTCGGGCGACCGCAAGCTGGCCAGGCCGCTGGCCGCCGTGCAGATGGGGCTGATCTACGTCAATCCCGAAGGCCCGAACGGCAAGCCCGACCCGATCGCCGCCGCCCGCGACATCCGCGAGACCTTCGGCCGGATGGCGATGAACGACGAGGAGACCGTGGCGCTGATCGCCGGCGGCCACACCTTCGGCAAGGCGCACGGCGCCAAGTCTCCTGAAAACTGCGTCGGCAAGGAACCCGCCGCCCAGCCGATCGAGGCGCAGGGCCTGGGCTGGACCAACAGCTGCGGCACCGGCAGCGGCGCCGACACCATCACCAGCGGCCTCGAAGGTGCCTGGACATCGAGCCCGGTCGCCTGGTCGATGCAGTATCTGGAAAACCTGTTCAAGTTCGACTGGGAGCAGACGAAGAGCCCGGCCGGGGCGATCCAGTGGATCCCCAAGAACGGCGGCGGTGCCGGCACGGTGCCGGACGCCCACATCGAAGGCAAGCTGAACACCCCGATCATGTTCACCACCGACCTGTCGCTGAAGGAGGACCCCAGCTACCGCAAGATCTCGCAGCGCTTCCTGAAGAACCCGGCCGAATTCGAGCTGGCCTTTGCCAAGGCGTGGTTCAAGCTGACCCACCGCGACATGGGCCCGCGCGGCCGCTACATCGGCAGCGAAGTGCCC
>NZ_JBIMKZ010000123.1:0-4372 GCF_051860865.1 Polymorphobacter sp.
TGGAAGAACGTCGGGCCGGTGATGCGATAGTCGGCCCGCAGCAGCATCCCCAGCGTGTCGGTCAGTGGGCCATCATATTGGGCGCCGACGTTGATGGTATAGTCCGCCGTCGCCGGTGCCTTGTTGCCAACCGTATAGGGCCGGGCGCTGTTGCGGCGGATCTTGCCGTCGATGACGTTGGCCGAGCCGAACACGGTGAAGCCGGTGGCCAGCCGCGCATTGAACGAGCCTTCGATGCCCTTGAAGCGCACCTTGTCGATATTCGAGACAACGCGCAGCAGCCCGAACGGCCCGACGAAGAACTCGAAGAACTGCGAGTCGGTGACATCGGTATGATAGGCCGCCAGCTCGAAGCTGAGGTCAGGCGTCAGATTGCCCTTCACACCGACTTCGAAGGCGCTGGTCGTCTCCTTGTCGAACTGGTCGAAGATCGACAGGCCGGCGCCGATGCCCTGGTTGAAGAAGCCGTTGACGATGGCCGCCGAGCCGGCGTTGTTGAAGCCACCGGATTTGAAGCCGATGCCCCAGTTCGCATAGATGTTGATGCTGTCCGTCGCCGCATAGGCAATCGAGACCTTCGGCTGGAGCTGCTTGAAGCTCGCATCGCGCGGCGCCAGCACGCCCGACGGATTATAGACCGGATCGAGGCCCGGGTTGAGGAAGTAGTTGGCCGGCGTGGTGGCGGTGCCATTGGGGTTGCCGGTCAGCACATTGCCCACCCAGCGCGTGCGCCGCCCGGTCGGGATGCCGTTCTCGGTGCTGCGGTCCTCGATGTCGTAGCGCAGCGCCGCGCTCAGCGTCAGCCGCTCGGTCGGCTTGTAGTCGAGCGAGCCGAACAGCGCGTAAACGTTGGTCTTGAACGTGTCCTGCGCCAGCGCCTCGGTCGGGTTGCGGGCATCGGTGGTGTAGCACTCGGTGACCACGCCGCGACCGGTGTCGACGCCGAGATTGTTGCAGTTGAACCGGTCGATGTAGAGATAATAGCCGCCGAACGACCAGTTCAGGCCAATATCGGTCTCGCCGGTGAAGCGGATTTCCGCGGTGAAATCCTTCTGGTCCCGCTGCTGATACTGCGACCCGTCGCACGAGACCGGCGAATAGGGGTTGAGGAACCCGCCGGGGACGCCGACGCTGAACGGTGCCTGCACCGGGAAGCCGGTCAGCGCCGCGGTGGTGGCGATGCAGGTCGACTCATTGGCGAAGAAGTTGAACGTCCCGCTGGTGCCGTCGGCGTAGAACCAGTTGTTCGTCTGGCTATAGGCAACATAGCCGGTCATGCTGATGCTGTCCGAGATCGTCTGGCGCAGGTGCAGCGAGCTCTCGAACGTCTTCTGCCGGTTCTCCGGATCGATGCCGCGCGCGAACACGAACTCATGGTCATTGGCGTCGATATTGAACACCGGCGCCCCCAGCGCGTCGGCAAGGCCGGGCAGCTGGAAGATGGCATTGAAGCCGATCGCCGACCCTGAAAGCTTGGCATAGCGGATCTTGAAGTCCAGCTCGGTATCGGCGCTGGGCGTGAACAGCAGGCGCCCGTTGATATTCCAGCGCTCATTGTCATCGACCGACGCCGCCTTGCCGGGGTTGGTCGGATAAAGCGTCGCCCGGCGCGGATCGGTCGAGAAAATGTCGCGATAGAAACCATCAGTGGTGAAATAATCGCCGGCAACGACGAAGCCGAGCGTGTCGCCCAGCGGCCCGCTGATCGAGGCGGCGGCGTTATAGGTGTTGTTGTTGGCCGCCGACACCCGCCCGGAAACCTCCACCTTGTCACCCGGCCGCTTGGTGGTCATCACGATGGCGCCGGCCACCGCCGAACGGCCATAATAGGCGCCCTGCGGGCCTTTGAGGATTTCGATCTGGGCGATCGCGCCCTGATCCTGGGCGAGCAGCGCCGTATTGGTCTTCAGCACGCCGTCTACAACAAGCGCCACGTTATTCTCGCCGTCGCGCGCGCCGTTGATGCCGCGAATGGCGATCTGCGTGTCGCCCGCTTCGACAACGCCGGTAACGATGGTCACGCCCGGCGTCAGCTGCACGAAGTCGGCGGCCACGCGCGCGCCGGTGTTGGCAATCGCTTCGGTGGTCAGCACGGTGATCGACGCCGGCACGTCCTGGAGCTTTTCATCCTGCCGGCGCGCGGTGACGACGATCTCTCCGCCGAGATCCTCCGCCTGCGCGGCCTGGCCGGCGGTCTGCGCCATGGTGGCAACCGGCGACAGCAACATCGCTGCCACTGAACCCAGAATCAGTGCCTTGGTCGTCTGCATTTTTCATTCCCCTGTTAATTTCGTTGGCGCCCCTCCCCAGGGGCTATGCGGCTCTTAAACGAGCACATTTTCTCCGCTGAAATAGACGTATACTTCCTGGAATTTCCCGTCCCTTATCCGCCAGAAGTTGGTGTTGAAGAAACTTGTCACCGTTCCATCGGCGGCCGTCAATACAGCCTCGAAACTTGCCGCAATCCGCCCGTTCACCTCATCGACCGTACACACGAAATCCTTGTGCACGATCGTCTCATAAGCACCCATGAATCCGGTGAACATGCGACGAATGGCATCCTTTCCGGCATGGCGCGTAAATTCGGTCTGGACGCACATCAGCGCCTCGTCATTGAAGCACTCGAGCACCGCATCGAGGTTCTTGGCATCGACACTGCCGAAATAGCGATTGAGCGCCAGGTCGATCAGCGCCGCGCGGCCGAGCGTGGGTTCATACTGCATCAGAGTTCCCCTTCCTTCAGCAGATTGTCGCCGCTCATATAGACATAGACCCGGTGGAACCGGTCGCCCTTCAGATAGAAGCGATTGGCATTCTCGTAGCGCAGCTCGCTGCCGCCATTCGGCGTGATCAGCACCGTGAACTGCGAGCAGATCGAGTTGCTCTGCGGATCGGCGACATGAACGAAATTGCCATGCCAGATCGACGAAAAATCACTTAACAGCCGCGTGAACATCGCGGCAATCGCTTCCTTGCCGTCGTGCACGGTGTTCGACGTCACCTCGGTCAGGATCGCATCATCGGTAAAGCAGTCGAGCACCTGCTGCAGCGCCTTGTTGTCGACCCCGTCGAAATAGCGCTTGGTGACGATATCGATATAAAAGGGATAGGGCAGCGGCTGCTGTCCCGGCCCGGCTTCCTGCCACTCTGCCATGGTTCAATGTCCCTTGCGGATATCGGCGTCCTTGGAGACGCCAGGATTGGGAAAGGCCTTCTTGCTGTGGCTGAGCCCCAGCGTCACCAGCATCTCGGCCTGCTTGTAGGCAATCACGCCGGGGTTGATCACCGGGATCGGCAGGTTCTTCGCCAGCCACGCCGCCGACTGGTGCATCGTCGTCGAGCCCAGCACGATCACATCGGCGCCGTCCTCGGCCATCGCCTTCTCGGCCTCGGCCTTCAGCTTGGCGAAGATGATCTCCTCCTTGCCGGCCAGCAGCTCGGTCACATCCGGCCGGGTGTTGATCGACCGCAGCGAGGCAACGCGCGGCCAGAAGCCATAGTCGGTCAGCGTCTTCTCATAGAGCGGGAACCATTCCGGCCACATCGTCAGCACGGTGAACTTCTTGCCCAGCATCATCGCCGCCATGAACGCCGCCTCGCCCGGCCCGATCACCGGAATCGACAGCCGGGACCGCAACGCCCGCACCCCCGAATCGCTGACCGTGTCGACAATCACCGCGCTATAGCCCTCGGCCTCGGCATCGATGCCCGCCTGGAACACCGTCCAGTCCATAAGCAGCATGTCATGATAGGAATCGCCCAGCGCCGCGCCCCAGACCACGGCGGCAAACTCGGGCACAAACCCCTCTGACACCAGCGCCGGCGGCAACTGCGCCGCACGGCTGGCCACGCCGTCCGCCCCCATGGGAATGGGCACAATGACCTTGATCCGATGCTCGCTTCCCACCTACGCCCCTCCGCGCCACTTTGGTCCAGACTAATGACGCCGCATGTCAAGTCAAGCGACGCGCCGGCTTTTTGTCATTGGCGGCGACGACGCCTCTGCCTATAGCCTCAACCCCCACCCTCATCATCACGAGAGCCTATGTACCGCGTCGCCGGTTCTCAAAGCACCAGGCCCCAATATCAGGAAATCGCCGAACGCCTGCAGGCGGACATCCTCGGCGGCCGATGGGCCGTGGGCGACCAGCTCGATCCCGAAACCACCCTCGCCGACCATCACCACGTCAGCCGCTTCACCCTCCGCCAGGCCCTCAGCCTGCTCGAAGAACGCGGCCTCGTCAGCCGCAAGCGCCGCGTCGGCACTGTCGTGGTCCGGACCAATCTGCCCGAAATCATGGTCCAGCAACTCTCCTCGATGGACGAGCTGCTCCAATACCCCCCCCAAACCCGCCTCGAGACGCTCAAATGC
>NZ_JBIMKZ010000124.1:0-4292 GCF_051860865.1 Polymorphobacter sp.
TGAGGCTCTCGACGTAGCGGCGCTGACCTTCGGCATAGATGGTGTCGAAGGCCAGGCTGGATTTGCCGCTGCCGGACAGGCCGGTGATGACGGTGAGGCTGTTCTTGGGGATGTCGACGTCGACGCCCTTGAGATTATGCTCGCGGGCGCCCCGGACGCGGAGATGGGACAGCTGGTTGGCGGTGGTCATCAGCGGCATGTCGTCCATCGGATGGCATGCCGCAAGGGGGGTATGCGCCGGAGGTCAGGGGGGTGCGTCAGCGTGTGCGGAAGCGGGCTTCGAGCCAGGTGCCGGCGAGCAGTGCGGTGAGGACCGGCCAGGCCCAGAAGCTCTGCGCGGCCATATAGGCGGGCGGCCAGATATCGACCTCGACGAAGGTGGCGAGGTGGATGGTGCAGCCGACGACCTGGAAGCCGGCGGCCCAGAGCGGCCAGAAACGGTCCGAGCGCAGCGCCAGCACGATCAGGAAGACCAGCAGCGCCATGTCGATGCCGAGGATGCCGGTCTCCGGGCTGGCGAAGCCGCTGGCCTTGGCGACGGGGGAAAGAAGGGCGGCGAAGATGATCGCCGAGGCTGCCATCCGCTCGTCGCTGCGGCCGCGCCAGAAGGCGATCCCGCAGCTGATAATCATCAACGCAATGAACAATGCCGGTATCAATGGACCGTATCCCCAGGAATTATCTTATATTATACAGACGGTTACGCCGGCGGGCAAGCCCGCCGGCGTTGATAGGGGTGTCAGGCTGCTTCGCTGACGGCATGCAGGTGCGAGGGGCGCTCGAGGCGCAGCTTCTGCAGGCTGCCGAAGGCGACGGCGCCGAGGCCGATCTGCTTCTGGGCGACGGCGAGGGCTTCATGGGTGGCGCAGATGCCGCCGCGGGCCTCGACGAGGTTCGAGCAGGTGCGGCTGGCATGCATGAACGCTTCATGGCCGATCATCGGGGACAGATTGGCTTCGATGCGGGCCTGCGGCATGCGGGCAGTCAGCGCGGCGACAGCGGCGATGGCGGCGTCGATGGCGGCCTCTGCAGCGAACAGCTGCTCGGCGATGGATTCAGCGGCGTGGCGGCGTTCCTTGAGCATGGCACAATCCTTCGTTCTGCGGCCGAGGGCACGCAGTTGGGTTGACGGTCCGGACGACCGTCGTCCGAACGTTAGATCAGAGCAGGCTCTTCAGCGACGAGAGCGCCGACAGAATGGCGCCGAAGCTGAGGGCAGAGCCCATGGCAATTCCGGCGATCCAGGTAAGGCGCACCCCGATGGAGAGGGTATTGCGCTTTCCCCAGGGCAGGTTCCCTGCGAGTGGTCGGACGCTTTCACCAAGGTCAGTGGTGATGGCGCCCGACCGACTGCCGAGCATCGCTGCTTCGCTGGTTATCGATGCATCCGTGTTGCGGGGAGGGCCGCTGACGTCTGGATCGAAGCCCGGACTGACTGTTTGGCGGCTGCCCTGCTGAGCGTCGCCAGCCAGTGAGGCCGGTGACCCCACAATCCCGTTTTCCGGCGCATTTTCCATATCCGGAGACTGGTATATCAACGGCTGATACGCCTCCGGGGCGACATCCAGGCCGGATTCTTCCTGCATCAGCAGGCGTGCAGCCTCGATCCGGCTGGTCACCCCGAGCACCTTCATCGAGGTGCGCAGGCGCATGTCAACGGTGTGCGGCGAGACCCCGAGGATGCGGGCAATATCTTTGGAAGTCAGATGGTTGAAGACCAGGCGAAGGCAATCGCGCTGGCCGTCGGTGAGCTGGGCGACGGGGGTGAGGATGGGGCGGGGAGCGGGGTCGGACATCAGGCTGCGTGCGTTGAACGCGCCCACACGGAAGCTGCGTGCAAAGCCGCCTCCCGGATTGTCTTCATCATCGCAAATGCTCAAATTCATCCTGGCACGCCCTGTGATTGACCGTCGACCGCATACACACCCTTTCTTCATATGCGCTGAAATGGCCTCGTTACGCAAGGTTTACGATTCGAAACGTGGGGATAAGTTAATGAAAAGTATATTTTTGATCGCATGATTCGGGAGTCGCATCGATAGCCGGCGCGCGGCGATTCGGTTCCAGGGCGGCACGCCATGGCATTTCATTTTGTAACCGGCTTGAAATTGGCCTGAAATCCGCCCCGTCTGGTGGCAATTGCTGGTGACGCGGCCCGACTTTGGCCTATTGAAGGCGGTTGGCAGACAATGGATGGCCCGTGACGCGCGTGTTAAATGATGTTTCCAGATCGAAAGATTCTTTGACATTGGCCGCTTTGGACGGGCAGCCGATGCTGCGACTCGAGCCAAAAGGCGTGGCGAAAGTCTGGGGACGCGGGCGCGACAGCGCCTGGGCATGCGGGATCGCCTTCGGGCCGGACGAGGACCGGCGGATCGGCGAGGTCCATCATCGGCTGCCGGCCGGGCTGGCGCGCGAAGAGGCCGAACCGCTGCTGCTGAAGACGCTCTATGCCGAGACCATGTTGAGCGTGCAGGTCCATCCCGATGCGGCCACGGCGGCGCGGCTGGGGCTGGCGTCGTCGAAGGACGAGGCGTGGCTGGTGCTGGAGGCGGCGCCCGAGGCGGTCGTCGGGCTGGGGCTGCGCGAACCGATGTCGTCAGCGGCGCTGCGGGCGGCGGTGCTGGACGGGTCGATCGTCGAGGCGATGAACTGGATTCCGGTCAGTGTCGGCGAGGCGCTGATGGTGCCTGCGGGGACGATCCATGCGATCGGCGCCGGGCTGACCCTGTTCGAGGTCCAGCAGAACATGGATGTGACCTATCGGCTGCATGACCATGGCCGGGGTCGGGCGCTCGATATCGACACCGGGCTGGCGGTGGCGCGGCGCGAGGCCTGGACGCCGCCGGTGCCGGCGCCGGCGGCCGGGCCGGGGCGCGAGACCCTGGCGAGCGGCAACAGCTTCGTGATGGAACGGGTGCGCGGCGGCGGGCGGCTGGCGCCCGAGCCGGGACGGCCCGTTTGGCTGGCGGTGATCGACGGGACGGCGCGGATCGATGGCGAGGCGCTGGACCAGGGGCGGGTGGCGCGGATCGGCGGGGCGGTGACGATCGAGGGCGGGGCCACGCTGCTGCTGGCGCAGCCGGGGCCGGCGCCCCAGCCGGGGCTGTGGGTGCCTATGGGGGACGGTTGATGGAGATGCTGCGGGGCTGGTTCGACGGGATCATGGCGCTGGGGGCCGGCTATGGGGTCAACCCGCTGGTGTTTGCCGGCATCTATATCGGGGCGATTCCGTTCTTCCTGCTGTTCAGCGGGCTGGCGGTGAAGCGGCGGCGCGAGGGGCGGGCGGCGACGGGGCCAGTGCTGCTGGCGTCCTTGTGCTTCGTGTCGTCCTATCTGTACCTGGCAATCGTCGGCCGGGGGATTCCGCTGTGGGTCTGGGGGTTCCTCGGGCTGATGCTGGTCTATGGGGCGTGGAGTGCGGTCAAGGGCTATCGGGCGAAGTTGCGCGGCTGAACGGATTTCAGGTGCAGCGGAGCGTGGCGAGGGGGGCTTCGACATGCGGATAATCCATGCCGTCGGGGATGCTGACCCAGGTTTCGCCGTCTCGCTGGCTGAAGCGGGGCTGGATGAGTGCGTCGCCGTGGCGGGCGGCGGAGGCGAGCAGGGCCTCGATGTCCGGATATTGGGCGATGCGGGCGGCGAGGCAGCGGGTGGGGAAGACCAGCGCCTCGATATGGCCGGCGAGCAGGTCGGCGGCGGTGATCCAGTGGAGGGCGGTGGCCTCCTGGCCGTCGGCGGTGAGCGCTGTTGTGTCGTGGCCGGTGACATCGACCAGATAGAAGCGTGCGCGGAAACGGCGGGTGACACGGGCTTCGATCGCCGGCTCCCATTGGGCGAAGGGGTGGAGGATCGACAGGTCGGCGTGATGATCGAGGCCGGCGAGCAGCGCGGCGAAAGTACAGGCCTCGGCCCTGTCCGGGCCTTGCGACAGGGCGTTGCGGGCATTGGCCTGGGCGGTGGCCGCGGGGCGGGGGCCGGTGGTGAGCAGCAGGCCGGTTTCCTCGAAGGTTTCGCGCAGTGCGGCTATGCGGGCGGCGGCGTCGATGGGATCGAGGCCACCGGCATGGCTGGCGAGGCGCGGGTCCTGCGCGGTGGCATGGTCGGCGGGGTCGACACGGCCGCCGGGGAAGACCCAGGCGCCGGCGGCGAAGCGCATGTGCTGGCTTCGCTCGGTGATCAGCAGTTCGGGTGGGCCGCTCGGGGCGGCGCGGAGCAGGATGGCGCTTGCGGCAGGCTGGGTTTCCATCGGGGGACTGTAGCGGGGGTGGCGGGGTGAGGGGAGGGGCGAT
>NZ_JBIMKZ010000125.1:0-4162 GCF_051860865.1 Polymorphobacter sp.
GGGATCGACCCAATATTTGGGGTCTGGGGCCTGCGGCCCCAGCCGCCGGAGGCACGTTCGCTACCGCCTGAGGCCCACCTAGCGCCCGCTGCCGTTGCGGACATGTGACCAGACTGCCGAGATCACCACCGAGCCTTCGCCGACCGACGAGGCGACGCGTTTGACCGAGCCGGCGCGGACATCGCCCACGGCGAAGATGCCGGGGCGCGAGGTGCCGTAGGGGCAGTTGTCCCGCCCGGCCTGGCTGCCGGTGAGTACGAAGCCCTTGTCGTCAAGGGCGATCAGCCCGGACAGCCAGCCGGTGTTGGGGGCGGCGCCGACCATGATGAACAGCGCGCTGGTGTCGATGGCGCGGACGGCGCCGGTCGACCGGTCGATGATCTCGATGCGCTCCAGCCGGTCGTTGCCGGCGAGCTGCCTGACCTCGCTGTTGTAGTGGATGGTGATCGCCGGGTCGGCGTTCAGCCGGCTGACCAGATAGTCCGACATGCTGGCGGCCAGCGAGGCGCCGCGCACCACCAGATGGACGCAGGCGGCGCTGCGGCTGAGGTACATCGCCGCCTGTCCGGCGCTGTTGCCGCCGCCGATGATCACGGCCTCGGTGCCGGCGCAGCGCCGGGCCTCGATTTCGGTGGCGGCATAATAGACGCCCTGGCCCTCGAATTCGTCGAGGCGGTCGATCGGCAGCTGGCGGTACTGGACGCCGGTGGCGACGACGATGGCGCAGGCGCTGATCGACTGGCCATTGTCGAAGGTCGCGCAGAAGCGGCCGTCGTCGAGTTCGGCCAGCGACACCACGCGCAGCGGCATGGAGAAGCGCGTGCCGAACTTCATCGCCTGGATCTCGCCGCGCCAGACGAGGTCGGCGCCGGAGATGCCGGTGGGGAAGCCCATGTAGTTTTCGATCCGGCTCGAGGTGCCGGCCTGGCCGCCGATGGCGATGTCCTCCACCACCAGCGCCTTCAGCCCCTCGGCGCCGGCATAGACGCCGGCGGCGACGCCGGCCGGGCCGCCGCCAACGATCAGCACATCGACATGCTCGTCGGGATCGAGATCGAGGTTCATGCCGAGCAGCCGGGCCACGGCGTGGGGCGAGGGGTCGGTGACGACGACATCCCGGCCGAAGATCACCGCCGGCTGGTTCGGGTCGATGGCGCAGGAGGTGGCTGTCGCCCGCGCCTCGTCGCTGCCGAGCTCGAGGCTGCGGCAGGGGATGCGGTTGCGGCTGGCGAAGGCGGCAACGCGGGCGATGGCCGGGCTGATCTCCTCGCCGATCAGCCGCAGGCTGCCGTCCCCGGCCTCCAGTTGCCGCCGCCGCCGGGCGGCGAAGACGCCGATGATGATGTCCGACATTTCGGGGATCTGCGCCATCAGCGTCAGCATCGCCGGCCGGTCGACCTCGATGACCCTGGTATCCACGGCGGTGCGCATCGGCATTGTCCAGGTGCCGCCGCTGAGGAACGCGATCTCGCCCAGATACTGGCCGGGGCCGATGGCGCTTGGCAGCATCCGCTCGCCGGTAAAGGCGTCGACCACCTCGACCTCGCCCTCCTCGACATAGATGAAGCGGTCCATCGCCGCGCCCTGCCGGGCGATCACCGTGCCGGGCGGATAGTGGCGCTGCCGGCCGGCGCTGCGCAGGGCCTCGACATGGGAGGCTGCCAGCGGCGTTCGCTGCATCTGGCGGAGATCGAAGCCGATCGTCTCCATGGCCTTATCCGCCGCCGACCATGGTCAGGCCGGCCCGGGTCATTGCCCGATGTCGCGCCGATAAAAGCCGCCGGCCCAGTCGATCCGGTCGATGGCGGCATAGGCGCGGTCGCGCGCGGTGGCGACATCGCCGCCGCGCGCCGCAATCGCCAGCACGCGGCCGCCGGTAGCGATCAGCTGGTCATTTTCGTCGCGGCGGGTGCCGGCGTGGAAGATGGTGGCGCCGGTGCCGGCAGCGGAATCGACGCCGTTGATGACGGTGCCGGTGCGCGGCGCCTCCGGATAGCCCTTGCTGGCCATTACCACCGAGATCGCGGTATCGGCGGTCCATTTGACCTGGGTCTCGGCGAGACGGCCCTCGCCGCAGGCCAGCAGCAGCTCGGCGAGGTCGCAATCGAGCCGCAGCATCAGCGCCTGGGTCTCAGGATCGCCGAAGCGGACGTTGTATTCGATCAGCTTCGGGCCGTCGGCGGTCAGCATCAGCCCGGCATAGAGCATGCCGGCGAAGGGCGTGCCGGCGGCCTTCATCGCCGCCAGCGTCGGCTCGATGATCTCGCGCATCGCCTGGTCCCGCAGTGCGGCGGAGAGGTTGGGGGCGGGCGAGACGGCGCCCATGCCGCCGGTGTTGCCGCCGGTGTCGCCATCATGGGCGCGCTTGTGATCGCGCGCCGAGGTCCAGAGCTGGTGGGTGTTGCCGTCGCAGAGCACGAACAGGCTGGCCTCGGTGCCCTCGAGGAACTGCTCGACGACGACCGGCCCCTGGATCAGCGCCAGCGCCGCCAGCCCTTCCTCGTTCGAATCGGCGACGGTGACGCCCTTGCCCATCGCCAGCCCATCCGCCTTGACGACGACCGGCAGCGGATGGACCGCCACATAATGATGGGCCTCGGTGGCCGAGGCGAAGCGCCGGTAGGCGGCCGTGGGGATATGGGCGCGAGTGCAGAGGTCCTTGGTGAAGCCCTTCGAGCCTTCCAGCCGCGCCGCCGCCTGGCTCGGCCCGACGACGGCGACGCCGATGGCGCGCAAAGCGTCCGACACGCCGCTGACCAGCGGGCCTTCGGGGCCGATGATGACGAGATGGAAGCCATGCGCCTTGACGAAGGCGGTCACCGCCTCGGGCTCCTCGATCGGCAGCGTCGCCAGCTCGGCGACATCGGCGATGCCGGCATTGCCGGGCGCGCAGACCAGCCGGCGGATGCGCGGGCTCTGCGCCAGCTTCCAGCACAGCGCGTGCTCGCGTCCGCCGCTGCCCAGGACGAGGATATCGAGATCGGCTGTCATGAACGGAACCCTAGAGGCGCAAGCCGCTCGCTTCAACAGGCCAATGCATACCAATGCATCTTTGCACGACATCGGCCGAATGCCTATGACAGTGCCGATGGACAGCCCCGGCAACACGCCCGAATACAGCGTCAGCGAGATCGCCGGCGCGCTCAAGCGCACGGTCGAGCAGGCGTTCGGCCAGGTGCGGGTGCGCGGCGAGCTGTCCGGCTTCAAGAAGGTCGCGTCCGGCCATTGCTATGGCGCGATCAAGGATGCCGATGCGGTGATCGATCTGGTGATGTTCCGGGGCGCGGCCTCGGGCCTGAGCTTTCGGCCCGAGGACGGGCTGGAGGTGATCGTCACCGGCAAGCTGACCACCTATCCGGGGCGCAGCAAATACCAGATTATCGTCGAGCGGATGGAGCCGGCCGGCGTCGGCGCGCTGCTCGCCCAGATCGAGGCGCGGCGGCTGAAGCTTGCCGCCGAGGGGCTGTTCGAGGCCGGGCGCAAGAAATCGCTGCCCTATCTGCCGCAGGTCATCGGCATCGTCACCTCGCCCACCGGTGCGGTGATCCGCGACATGCTGCACCGGCTGGCGGACCGGTTTCCGCGCCATGTGCTGGTGTGGCCGGTGGCGGTGCAGGGGGAGGCGGCAGCGGCGCAGGTGGCGGCGGCGATCCGCGGCTTCAACCGCATCGCGCCCGGCGGCCCGGTGCCGCGCCCGGACCTGCTGATCGTGGCGCGGGGCGGCGGCTCGATCGAGGATCTGATGGCGTTCAACGACGAGGATGTCGTGCGCGCCGCTGCGGGCAGCGCCATTCCGCTGATCTCGGCCGTGGGCCATGAGACCGACACCACTTTGATCGACTATGCCTCGGACTGGCGGGCGCCGACGCCCACGGCGGCGGCCGAGCGTGCGGTGCCGGTGCGCGCCGACCTGGTGGCGGCGCTGGCGGTGCTCGGCGGGCGGCTGGTACAGGCCGATGCCCGTTGCCGGTCGCTGCGGCGCGAGCGGGTGGCGGCGCTGGCGGCGCGGCTGCCGGCACCGCGACGGCTGGTCGAGCTGCCGGCGCAGCGGCTCGATGACCTTTCCGGCCGGCTGCCGCGTGCGCTTGGCAGCCTGGCGGCGCGCGCCGGGCAGCGGCTGGGGCAGGCGGGCAATGGCCTTGGCCGCGCCGGACAGACCCGG
>NZ_JBIMKZ010000126.1:0-4015 GCF_051860865.1 Polymorphobacter sp.
GTTGTTTTTTCCCTAAGGCCCCCCCCGCGTGATTGGGGGTTGTCTTTTTGTGGGGGTGGGGGCCCGGCGCCCCCCGCCGCCGGAGGCAAATTCCTTTCCCGCCGGGGGCGCACTTCTGCCCGACGTGGACGCCGACACTCACCCACAGATGGGCCCGGCGCGGTTGCTGGTTGCTGGGATATTGCCGGGCATGATCCACCGCGCCCGATGAGCTGTACGGCCAATGCCCGCCGAAATTCCTGCTCAGCAGATTGTCATCCAAGATTGACTCTGCTTCGGCACAGGCTCATTATTTTCATCTTGAAAATGTCTGATCGTCCTGAACAAGGAGGTTTCGATGCGCACCGATCCCAGCAAATCTGCCTACACAGCCCCGGACATCATCGACGTCGGCGACGCCCTGTCGCTCACCAACGGCCATGGCACCCCGGTCGGCGATGCCCCGCACGATGGCACCACCGGCTATTACAATGCCGCCAAGAACGCGCTGTCCGCCGAGGTCGAGCTCGACGACTGATCGCGCCGGCCCCGGGCGGCCCCTGTCGCCCCCATCCTGATATCCGGGACGTCGAGATCGATGGCGCCCGTGTCCTGCTCAACCTGGCCACGGCGCGCTATTCGGTGCTTGATCCGGTCGCGACCCAGCTCTGGGCGGCGCTCACCGGCGCCCGCGACTGGCCGGCCGCCCGTCACGCCCTGACCGCGCGCTTTGACGTCGATGCCGAGGTGCTGGCTGGCGACTGCGTCGCCTTCGCCACCCGCTGCCGCGCAGCCGGCCTGCTCCAGCCCGCCGACGCGCCGGCCCCCCCCCCCCACCCCCCCCCCCCCCCCCCCCGGCCCTGGCGCTCCCGCCTGCCCGGCGCGCTCCACGCCCTCATCCTGCTCCATGGCACTGCCCGCTCACTGGCCCGTCACGGCATGGCGGCCACCTATGCCCGCGCCGCCACCGCGACCCCCGCCCCCGCACATACCGCCACCGCACACACCGCTACCGCCACCGCGCTTGGCCCCGCCCTCGCCCGCTTCGGAATGGCCGAAAACCTGTTCGTCAGCCGCCGCGGGCCGGACGATTGCCTGGTCCGCTCGCTGGCGCTGTTCCGCTTCCTGCGGGAGCGCGGCGTCCCCGCCCGCCATGTCATCGGCGTCTGCCGCCTGCCCTTCCAGGCCCATGCCTGGGTCGAGCATGACGGCCGCCCGCTGCTCGACACCCAGGGCAGCAGCACCCTGTTCACCCCGATCGCGCACCTCGAATGAGCTGGGCCATCACCGGCACCCTCGCCACCACCCTCACCGGCCCCACAATCCCCACCGAGGCCGCCGGCTGCGCCATCCTCGCCACCGGCCACATCGCCCACCGCGCGGCGCTCCGCCGGACCCTCGGCCTGCCCGCCACCGCCAGTGACGCCGAAATCTTCGCCCATGGCTGGCACCGCTGGCGCGCCGAGCTCCCCCGCCACATCCTCGGCGAATGGGCGCTGGCGCTCCACGACCCCGCCCGCGCCGAAGCCCTGCTCGCCCATGACAGCCTCGGCACCACCCCGCTCTACCATGCGCCCGCCGCCGGAAATGCCCCCACCACCGGCCTGCGCTTCGCCACCCACCTCCCCGCCCTGCTCGATCCCCAACCGCCGCTCGATCCCGATTATATCGCCGACTATCTGGCCAACGGCTTCATCGCCTCGGCCCGTACCCCCTTCCAGACCATCACCCGCCTGCTCCCCGGCACCAGCCTCCACCTCGCCGGCGACCGCCTCCGCGCCGTTCGCCACTGGGCCGTCCCCGACACGCCCGCCGACCCCGAGCCAGACCCCCGGGCCCGCTTCCGCGCCCTGCTCGAAGACGCCGTCACCGCCGCCACCGACGGCGCCACCACCGTCTGGACCGACCTTTCCGGCGGCCTCGACAGCTCCTCGATCGCCAGCATCGCCGCCCGCCTCGGCGCCCCCGATCTTGCTGCTCCGGGCCTCGCGGCCTGGTCCGTCTATTTCCCCGGCCACGGCTTCGCCGACGAGCGCCGCTTCATGCAAGCCGTCGTCGATCATCACGCCCTCCCCTGGCACCAGCTCGATGCCTCGCACCACCTGCCCTTCGCCGCCCCGCCGGCGCCGTTCATCGGCGAGCCGACCATCACCGCCATCAACGCCGCGCTGATCGACGAGACCCGCGCCCGCCAGGACGCCGCCGGCGTCGACGCCGTCCTCAACGGCCATGGCGGCGACCTCGTCCTCGGTGCCTTCTCCGGCCCGGTCCCCGCCGAGCTCGCCGACCCCCTGTTCACCGGCAACCTCGCCGCTACCTGGCGCGGCCTCCGCGCCTGGCATCAGGGCGCGCCCGAGCGCCGCTCGCGCAGCTTCTGGCTGCGCTACGGCCTGCTCGCCCCGGTCCTCCAGCACCTGCGCGGCCAGGCCATCGCCCCCGCCGCCCTGCCGCTCCAGCCCTGGATCACCGCCGACTACGCCCGCCACGCCCATCTCGACGCCCGCCGCCGCGCCCGGCTGACCGACCGCCGCCGCACCCCCGGCCACCAGCGCCTCGCCGACGGTCTCCACATCGCCGCCCTCCAGCTGGCGCGGGACCGGCAGCGCCAGCCCACCTTCCGCTCGCGCAGCCCGCTGCTCCACCGCCCGCTCGTCGAGTTCATGGCCGGCCTGCCCTTCGACCAGCGCACCCGCCCCGGCTGCGACCGCTACCTCCAGCGCCACGCCCTCAAAGGCATCCTGCCCGACCCCGTCCGCCGCCGCGCCGGCAAGGGCATCGCCACCCCGAGCTTCGCCGAAGGCCTGTCCCGCGCCCCGGAATGGGTCGACTGGCTGGCCACCGACAGCCGCCTCGCCCGCCTCGGCATCGCCGACCCCGCGCTATGGACGCACGCCCTCCGCCAGGCCGCCGTCGGCCAGACCCACGGCGATCAATATCTCCACGCCGGCATCGCCCTCGAAATCTGGCTGCGGCAGCTCGAGCCCCATGCAACGGAAGCCGTCCGCTAGCGGCACGAGAATATGCCTCCGGCGGCTGGGGCCGCAGGCCCCAGACCCCAAATATTAGGCGATGATGTCGTTTGTAAACGCGAGGTTTTGAAACGGGCGCTTTCGCCCAATAGCGGACTCAAAAGACGCAGGTAGGTTACCCCTTTGCGGCAATATCCTCTGCCTGTTGCACCGAAAGTACCCTAAGCGGTATGAAGTTCATAACCACATCGCTCTGCTGTAAAATAATGGTCTCTTTTCCTTTGATGATCTTTACAAATTCGACCCACTGAAACTTGGAATTTCCGCGGTTAGAGGCAAAAGATATGGTTTCATCAGACCAATCCACGGTGGTGATGTCGTGCAACGACTTCTGTTGACCGTAAATTCGCTTCACCTGACGAGGCAGCCGAAGATAGGCTGAGAGAAGGATCAGTGAGAGAAATATTAGCCAATAGGCGACACCAATTGCGGCACCGAGAATGATCGGTCCTAGCTGCCACTTCCAGAATAAATACCCTGTGACGGCCCCAACCGCCACGCTGCCCAGAGCGTAGGATTTTGCGACCCGCCTCGACTTAACGGTCGCCATGAAGTTCAGTCGATTAGCGGCAAGAAGGTCTTCAGCGGTGGGTTGAAAAGCGATCGAGTTCATAAAGCGATGATGCCTTCGAACGCTTGTCCATGCAACGGCAGCTAACCACTATTGTCAGACGTTCGGCTGGGTTTGCAAACGCTATAATCGCCGACTATTGGCTCGATCCCGCAGGACCATCTGCCGTCACCTTTCGGAGGCCAATTAGTCGGGGTCTGGGGCCTGCGGCCCCAGCCGCCGGAGGCCAGTCTCTTACCGCCGGAAGCGCACGTCCGCTGAATGTCGATACCCCCTCGCCCCCTGCACCCCGGTCAGGGCGTCGGTCCGGGGCCGCCACTGGCCTTGCGCGGCCGCACGAACAGCATGAACCGCGCCAGCGGCCATTTGAACAGCAGCAGATAGAAGACATGCAAGGCCACCAGCCCGACCAGCAGATTGGCGAACAGTTCGTGCA
>NZ_JBIMKZ010000127.1:0-3977 GCF_051860865.1 Polymorphobacter sp.
GGCAGGCGCCGCGCCCGGTATCGGTGGCACCACCGTCGTCGGCGAGGTTGGCGAGCAGCGAGAACAGCAGGAAGCCGCGGACGAAGCGTAGCGTCTCCTCGAGATCGAGCTTGCCGAGCCGCTCGCTGAGTGCCGCCGCCGCAGCCGGATTGCCGGTGCGGTGCGCATCTACCGAGGCGAGGCGGACGCCCTCGATGGCATCGAAGACCGCGGTGCCATCCTCGGTGCGGATGACGTCGCCGAGCAGCCGGCCGAGATAGCGGACGGTGGTGCGGTCGCTGCTGGTGCGATCCTTGCTGGAAAGGGGGCGGTCATGTGCGTGGCTGGCCATGGGGGAAGGTGGCGCGATTTGGCGCTGCCGGTCAATCCCGCCCGTCCGTGCTGGCCGCAAACAGCGGGGGACAAAGGGACGCGGCGTTCCTATATCGACCGGTGATGCCGCCGCTCGTTGCCCCGCCGGTGCTCCGGACCTGGAGCCATGTCGCCAGAACACTTTGGCTGGCGATGCTGTGCGCGATCCTCGCCCATGCGCTGCTGCCGGCGCCGTTCCAGCTGGCCCGTGTCTCGGGCTCGGCGTTCAGTGCCGCCACCAGCGACACGGCGCTGGCGGCGCAGCAGCGCGTCCGGGCCGGCGAGACGCCGGCGCCGCGCCTGCCCGATGCCGGCCCGCTGCCGTCGGCGCTGCTGGTGCTGGCCGGGCTGCTGCTGGCGCTGCCGGCGGCCGCTCCGCTGGCGGGAGCGGCGCCCGACTGGCGGTTTGCGCCGCCGATGCCCGATCCTGGTGGCCATCCGTCCGCCGCCCGCGCGCCACCTCAGGCCTGATCCATCCGCCGGCCCGATGGCCGGCGCGTCATCGGCCGGCCCGGCGCCGGCCTGTTCATCTGCCGGCAGTTGCCGGACGGGCCGTGCCCTTGCGCGGGCGGCCCTGCGTGGAAGGATCAGAAATGTCAGTCGAAAAGACGCTCCCCCGGGCAACCGGGGACGCCGGGGTCGCCGACCGCACTCTCCATGAAATTCTCATTCTCGCCTATCCCGACATCGACGAGACCGAACTGGAACTTGTGATCGGCCTGATCGCCAGGCCCACGCATGAAGAGTTCATATGGTTGTATTCAGGGGATGTGCTGCGTAGCAAGGTGAAGCAGATCCGTGCCGATCATCCGGCGCGCTTCATCAACCGCCAGCGGGAAATGATCATCATCGCAGCCCTTGTCCTTGCCGTCTTCGCCTCCTGCTGGCTGTTGTGGGACATCGGACTCCGCTGATGCCGCACATGACCCCCCTTATCGGCACGATTGTCGCGGGTCTGGTCATCGCCTTTGTGATGGGGGCGATCGCGCATCGGCTGCGCGTCTCTCCGATCGCCGGCTATCTGCTGGCCGGAGTTCTGGTGGGGCCGTTCACGCCGGGGTTCGTTGCCAATGCGGCGCTGGCCGCCGAACTGGCCGAGATCGGCGTGATCCTGCTGATGTTCGGCGTGGGGCTGCATTTTTCGCTGCGCGACCTGCTGTCGGTGCGGCGGATCGCCGTTCCCGGTGCTGTCGTGCAGATCGTAGTGGCGACAGCGCTCGGCATGGGGCTGGCCCATCTGCTCGGCTGGTCGCTGGTGGCCGGCATCTTCTTCGGGCTGGCGCTGTCGGTGGCGAGCACCGTGGTGCTGCTGCGGGCGCTGCAGGCGCGCAACATCGTCGAGACCGAGCGCGGCCGCATCGCCGTGGGCTGGCTGATCGTCGAGGATCTGGCGATGGTGCTGGCGCTGGTGCTGCTGCCGCCGGTCGCCGCGCTGGTGGCCGACCAGAGCGGCGGGGGCGGCGAGACGCTGTTGCGCGCGCTGGGCGATGTGGCGCTCAAGGTCACCGGCTTTGTCGCGGTGATGCTGATCGTCGGCCGGCGGGTGATCCCCTGGCTGCTGCACTGGGTGGTGCATACCGGCTCGCGTGAGCTGTTCCGGCTGGCGGTGCTGGCGATCGCGCTCGGCGTCGCTTTTGGCGCGGCGCTGGTGTTCAACGTTTCCTTCGCGCTGGGCGCCTTTTTTGCCGGGATGATCCTCGGCGAGACCCAGCTGAGCCGGCGGGCGGCGGAGGAGACGCTGCCGCTGCGCGATGCCTTTGCCGTGCTGTTCTTCGTGTCGGTGGGGATGCTGTTCGATCCCAAGGTGATGATCGAGCAGCCGCTGCCGCTGCTCGGCACCGTGGCGATCATCGTGCTCGGCAAGTCGATGGCCGCCTATGCCATCGTCCGGGCCTTCGGCTATCCGAAGCAGACGGCGATGACGATTTCGGTCAGCCTCGCCCAGATCGGCGAATTCTCCTTTATCCTGGCGACGCTGGGCACCGAGCTGGGCGTGCTGCCGGCGGCGGGGCGCGACCTGATTTTGGCCGGGGCGATCATCTCGATCATGCTCAACCCGTTCATCTTCTCGGCGCTGGGTCGCATCCGCAGCGCCGCCGAGGAGGCCGAGGCACAGCTGCCGCCGACGTTGGCGGAATCTGCGCGGCTGACGCCAACGCGGGCTGAATCGGCGCTGCTGATCGGCTATGGCCGGGTCGGCCAGCTGATTGCGGGCAACATCAAGCGGCGCGGCGGGCAGCTGCGGATCATCGAGGAACAGCCGGACATGGCGCGTCGCGCCGCCGACGACGGCTTCGACGTGGTCAACGCCAATGCCGCCGAAGCGCGGACGCTGGCCAAGGCCGGCATCGAGCAGGCGACGATTCTGCTGATCGCCATTCCCGAGGGCTATGAGGGCGGCGCCATCGCCGAGATGGCGCGGCAGCTCTGCCCGGGGCTGCCGATCATCGCGCGCGCGCATTCGGACGAGGAGGTGGCCTATCTGGAGAAGCGCGGCGCCGATCATGTGGTGATGGGCGAACGCGAGACTGCCGACCGGATGTCCGAGCTGGCGGTGGCCAGTTATCGCAAGACGGCAGCGGGTTGACCCTGAGGAGACGATCCATGGCGGCGCATGATCTGAAGAAGGGGCTGGCTCGCATCGCAGTGTTCGGCACCAAGGCCTATGACCGGCAGTTCCTGTCAGCGGCGAATGCCGCTCATGGCTTCGAGATCCAGTTCATCGAGGCGCCTCTGACGCCGGCGACGGCGCGGCTGGCGGCCGGGCATGAGGTCGTCTGCGCGTTCGTCAACGATGTCGCCGACCGGGTGGTGCTGGGGTTGCTGGCCGAGGCGGGGGTGGGGCTGCTGGCGCTGCGCTGTGCGGGCTACAACAATGTCGACCTGGCGGCCGCCGAGGCGCTGGGGATCGCCGTGGTGCGGGTGCCGGCCTATTCGCCGCATGCGGTGTCGGAATTCACCATCGGGTTGCTGCTGTCCCTCGACCGCAAGATCCACCGGGCGTGGTCGCGGGTGCGGGAGAACAACTTTGCGCTCGATGGGCTGGTCGGGCGCAATTTGCACGGGCGGGTGGCCGGGGTGGTCGGTACCGGGCAGATCGGCGGGCTGGTGGCGCGCGCGCTGCGCGCCGGCTTCGGCTGCGAGGTGCTGGCCAGCGATCCGGTGGTGGACCAGGGGCTGGTCGATATCGGCGTGCGCTACGTGCCGCGCGAGCGTCTGCTGCGCGAGGCGGAGATCGTCACATTGCATTGCCCGCTGACGCCGGAGACGCGCCACATGATCGATGCGGCGGTGCTGGCGGCGGCGCGGCCGGGGTTGGTGATCGTCAACACCAGCCGGGGGGCACTGATCGACAGCGCGGCGCTGATCGCGGCGCTGAAGCAGCGGCGGGTCGCGGGAGTGGCGCTCGATGTCTATGAGCAGGAAGCCGGCGTGTATTTCGACGATCTGTCGAACGAGATCATCGACGATGATGTGCTGCAGCGGCTGCTGACCTTTCCCAATGTGCTGATGACCGGGCACCAGGCGTTTTTGACCGAGGAGGCGCTGACGGCGATCGCGGCGACGACGCTGGCCAGCATCGCCGATTTCGTCGCCGGGCGGCCGTTGCTTAACCGGGTGCGGGA
>NZ_JBIMKZ010000128.1:0-3814 GCF_051860865.1 Polymorphobacter sp.
TCTGCATTGGCTAGGGGGAGGCGGCGCGGTTCGGGGCTGGGCCCCGGGTCGAGCTCGGGGCGACGGGGAGGAGTGGGGAGCGGGAAGAGTGGGGGGATGACGGGGTGAATGGGGGACTGAGGGCGGCCTTTATCCGGTGAATGACAGGCCTACCCAGAGGGTCCGGGGCTGGGCGAGATCGAGGATGCCGGTGTTGCTGATGCCGCTGACCACCTGGGTGTCGGTGAGGTTCTCGCCGCGCAGGGTGAGGGCGACCTGGGAGGCGAGGTTGATGCGGGCGGTGGCGTCCACGGTGGTGGCCGGGGGGATGCGGCGCTGGTTCTGATCGTCCTCGAAGGCGGCCGAGGTATGACGGACGCTGGTGCCGAGCGTGAAGCGGGGGTGGGTATAGATGAGGCTGGCGGCAAGGCTGGTGGTCGGGCTCTGGGCCGGGCGCAGGCCGTCCAGCGCCAGCGCGGTGCCCGAGGCGCGGACCCGGGCATCGGCATAGGCGGCAGACAGGGTAGCGGTGAGCGGGCCGAAATCGAGCGCGGCATCGGCCTCGGCACCGCGCGTGTCGACGCGGTCCAGGTTACGGCGCTGGCGATAGGCACCGGCGGCGCTGACGAACCCGACCTGGGGGAAACTGCCGGGACCGTTGGCGACGGTGACGTTGGCGATGGCGCCGTCCAGCCGGTTGGTGAAGGCGGTGAGGCTGAGGCGGGCCGAAGGCAGCGGCCGCCAGTCAATCCCGGCTTCGACGCCGCGGGCGCGCTCGATCTCCAGCGCCGGGTTGGCAGCGGTGGCGTCCGGGCCGACGCGGAACGGGCGGTAAAGCTCATTGGGGGTGGGCAGGCGGAAGCCGGTGTAGGCGGCGCCGCGCAGGGCGAGCGAGGGGATCGGCTTCCAGACGGCGCCAGCGCGCGCCGTGGGACGGGTGCCGCTGCGGGGCGGGGTGACCAGCGCCTGGGTGACGGCGCCGCTGCCGATTACCGACTCGATCAGCCGGCCTTCGGCAATATGCCAGCGGTCGATACGGCCGCCGGCGGTGAGGGTGAGCGTCTCGCCGACATTGATGCTGGCCTCGGCATAGGCGCCGCCGGTGCTGGTGGTGCCGCCGGCCTCGCGCAGGCCGTCAAAGCGGCCGGCGGCGTAACGGAAGAATTCGTTGGTGGTGCCGCTGGCCTGCCGCCAGTCGACGCCGAGCTGAAGATCGAAGGGTAGCGGCGGCCGCACCTCGATCTTGCCGCCGAGACCGGTGGCCGGGGTCTTGAACTGATCGAGGCTGGGGGTGGCAACGCTGCGCGTGGCATCGAGCGCAGCGAAGCGGCTGGTGAAGTTGCGGGTCTGGACATAGGCCAGCGCGTCGACGGCCCAGGCACCACGATGCAGCAGGCGCAGGCTGGCGTCGGCGCCGCTGTTGCCACTGTCGATGATGGCGACGCCGCGCGTGCGGCGGTCGGTGAAGGCGCGGAAACTGGCCTGAAGCTCGGTCTGCGCCGCCACCGGCACGACGGCGCGGAGCGAGCCACCGGTGCTCCGATAGGGAGCGGCGATGTCCACACGCCCGCGCTGGTCGGCGGGGACGAGGAAAAAGCCGTCGCCTTCGTCATGGCGGACACTGGCGGTGACGAAGCCGCCGCCGAGGCGGACGGCGAGGCCGGCGCTGGCCTCCAGACTGTCCCGGCTGCCATAAGCGACCGAGGCGGTGAACGGCGACAGGCTCTCGGGTCCGGCGCTGGTCAGGTCCAGCGTGCCGGCGACCGCGCCGGCGCCGAACGCGCCGCCGCCACCGCCGCGGGTGATCCGCGCCGCCGCCAGACGCGCCGGATCGATGGCGGCGAACGGCAGCCAGCCGGCGAAGGGATCGGCCAGCGGCACGCCATCGAGCAGCACCAGCGCACGCGACGCGGCGTTGCCGCCCAGCGCACGGAGCGTCAGCCCCTGCGAGGTGGGGTTGGCGCTGCGGCTGTCGGTACGGCGGAAGCTGGCGAGGCCGGCGATGTCTCGCAGCGCGTCTTCGAGCCGTCCGGAGGCACTGCTGGCCAGCCGGGTCTGGTCAATGGTCAGGCTGCTGTAGGCCGCCGCGCCGGGCGGCAGCGGCAGCGGCCGGCCGGTGACGATGATCTCGGAAACCTGGGCGACAGAGGCCGTGGCGGGGAGTGCGGGAGAAAGGTCCATTGCCTTTATTGGACAGTGGCGACCCGCGATGGCAAGAGCGAGTGGCCACGGGCGAGGGAAAACGGGATGAGTGGTTGGGCATATCTGGGCGTGGCAATCGGGCTGGAAATCCTGGCGACGACGTTGCTCAAGCTGTCGGACGGGCTGGCCCACAAGGGTTTTGCCGCCGCCGCCATCGGCACCTACATCCTGTGCTTCATGGCGCTGGCGCCGGCGCTGAAGCTGCTGCCGCTGGGCATTGCCTATGCGGTGTGGTGCGGGGTCGGGATCGTCGCAGTGGCGATTATCGGCCGCGTCGTCTTCGACCAGACGCTGAGCGGGCCGCAGATGCTGTGCATGGCGCTGGTGCTGGCCGGCTACCTTGGCCTGCAAATGCTGACGCCGGCAACCGGCAAGTCGATCTGAAGGAATTGCACATGGAAGAAGCCGTCATCGTCGCCACGGCGCGCACGCCGATCGGCAAGGCCTATCGCGGCGCCTTGAATGACTGCGACGGGCCGACGCTGGCTGCCCATGTCATCGGCGCGACGCTGGCCCGGGCAGGGGTGGCGGGCGAGGATGTGTCGGACGTGGTGCTGGGCGCCGCGCATCCGGAAGGCGCGGTCGGCAACAATGTGGCGCGCGTCGCCGCCCTGGCGGCGGGGCTGCCGGTCAGCGTCGCCGGGATGACGCTCGACCGTAAATGCGCCTCGGGGCTGCAGTCGATCGCATTGGCGGCGCAGCGCATCCGCGCCGGGGAGGACGGCATCTATGTGGCCGGCGGGCTCGATTCGGTCAGCCTGGTGATGCCGAACAAGAACATGACCGGCTATCAGTCCGCCATCGCCGCCGCTGCCGTGCCGGTACTTTACTGGTCGATGATCGAGACCGCCGACCATGTCGCCACCCGCTACGGGGTCAGCCGCGCGGCGCAGGACGAGTATTCGTTCCAGAGTCAGCAGCGCACCGCCGCCGCCCAGGCGGCCGGGCGCTTCGATGCCGAGATCGTGCCGATGACCGCGCGGCGCCGGCTCGTCGACAAGAGCGGCGCCACCACCGGCCATGCCGAGATCACCCTCGACCGCGACGAGGGCAACCGCCCGGAGACGACGCTCGAGGGCCTGTCCTCGCTGAAGCCGGTGCGGGAGGGCGGGTTCGTCACCGCCGGCAATGCCTCGCAGCTGTCCGACGGCGCCAGCGCCTGCGTGGTGATGTCGGCAAGCGAGGCGGCGCGGCGGGGGCTGACGCCGCTCGGGCATTTCTGCGGCTTTGCCGTGGCCGGCGTCGGGCCGGAGGAGATGGGGATCGGGCCGGTACTGGCGGTGCCGAAGCTGCTCGCCCGCCACGGGCTGACCGTCGACGACATCGACCTGTGGGAGCTGAACGAGGCCTTTGCCGTGCAGGTGCTCTACTGCCGCGACCGGCTCGGGATCGATCCCCAGAAGCTCAACGTCAATGGCGGCGCGATCTCGATCGGCCATCCGTTCGGCATGTCCGGGGCGCGGCTGACCGGGCATGCGCTGATCGAGGGACGACGGCGCGGGGCGAAGCGGGTGGTGGTGACGATGTGCGTCGGCGGCGGCATGGGGGCGGCGGCGCTATTTGAGATTTAGGGGAGCCTCCGGCGGCTGGGGCCGCAGGCCCCCCAACCCCACGTGGTGCCGGGGGCCAAACA
>NZ_JBIMKZ010000129.1:0-3636 GCF_051860865.1 Polymorphobacter sp.
GGCCGGCCCCATCCGCGAGCCGCCGAGCCCGGACAGGCCGAAGCTGGTCTTCTCCGGCTCATAGGTCATGTAGGTCAGCCCGCAGTCATTGACCGAGACGCCGCCGGCATTGATCCGGTACGCCACCGGCATCGCCTCCTCGATGCTGCCGGCAATCACCGATCCGGAGAGGCCGAAGCTCGTGTCATTGGCCAGCCGCACCGCCTCGTCGAGGCTGTCGAAGGCCATCACCGGCAGCAGCGGTCCAAAACTTTCCTCGCGCATGATCGCCATCTCGTGCGTCACGCCGGTCAGCACGGTCGGCGGGCACCAGACCCCGCCCGCCTGCACCAGCGCCCCGCCACATTCGATCCGCGCGCCGCGCACGCGCGCATCGTCGAGATGCGCCGCCACCACATCGGCCTGGCGCGAGAAGATCATCGGCCCAATGTCGCCGTCATGAATATCGGCGACATTGAGCGTCACCGCCTTCGCCTTCTCGACCAGCCGCGCCACGAAATCGTCATGGATCGCCCGGTCGACATAGACCCGCTCGATCGACAGGCAGACCTGGCCCGAATTGAGCACCGAGCCGCGCAGCACCGCATCGGTCGCCCGCTCGATGTCGGCCGAGGCCATCACCACCACCGGGTCCTTGCCGCCCAGTTCGAGAAACGCCGGGATAAACCGCCGCGCCGCCGCCTCGGCCACCTTGCGCCCGGTCGGCACCGAGCCGGTGAAGCAGATCAGGTCGACGGCATCGATCAGCGCCGCCCCGGTCGCCCCGTCGCCGAGCACGAAGCGCACCACGCCGGCCAGTTCCGGCACCGCCGCCAGCGTCGCCAGCAGCGGCGCCACGAACCTTGACGTCACTTCGGACGGCTTGACGATCACCGCGCACCCGGCCGCCAGTGCCGGCACCGCATCGATCAGCGACAGGGTTACCGGAAAATTCCACGGCGAGATGAACCCCGCCACCGGATAGGGCACGAACTGGTTCTGGTAGCGCACCGTCTCGATCAGCGCCGACGCCCGCGCCTCGGTGCCGCCATGCTCGCCCAGGATCTCGGGCGCCATCCGCGCCCAGCGCCGCAAATTCTTCGCCGCCCCGTCGACCTCGCGCTCGGACAGCAGCCACCGCCCGGTATCCGCCGCCAGCGCCTCGATGATCGGCAGCCGCCCGGCCTCGATCGCCTCGGCCCAGCGCACCAGCGCCGCCGCCCGGGCCGAGGTGGGCAGCGCCGCCCACGCCGGCTGCGCTGCCCGCAATCCCGCCACGGCATCGGTCACATCGGCCGGCCCGGCCGCGTCGAACCGACAGTCGACCGCGCCACTGCGCGGGTTGCGCGCCTCGATCGTCCGGCGCGATGCGTCCGCACTCACTGTTTCGGCATGGGTCACAAAGGCACCTGTCCAATGGTCATTATAATGTTATGATGACCTGTCACGAACGAAAGCGCAAGCGTCAGTTTTCACCCGCGCTCATTCGCCGACAAGCGCTTTGGGAATGTCGCTGTCGTCTTCCGCCAGTTCCTGCAATTCCAGCGCCAGCACGCGCAGGATCCGCCGCACCATCGCCTCATGCCAGTCCAGCCGCGCCTTGGCGGCATCGCCGGGCAGCGTCATTTCGTTCAATTTTTCAATATCGACAGTGCCCTGGCTGACCAGCAGCGACTCCAGCGTATCGAGTCGCTCATAAACGGTGCCCAGCTCCCCGGCGAGTGCCAGCACCATCGCCAGCAGCCGGTCCGAATCCGGATCTTTCAGGAAATGCGGTCGCGGCCCGGCGGTTGCCGCCACCGATTTCTTCACCGCCTCGAGCTTGTCCATCCCTGCCTCCTGCCATTGCGCTTGCCGTTCTTAAGCCATCATATCATTATGACAACCTGATGTCATGAAAATCGGATGGCCTTGCCAAGGCCGATGCTATCGCTATTGAAATCGCTTGCAGGCCTGCGGCCGGAATGAGGAAGAAGCACGTGGTCGTCGATGATGGCAGGATGAGCCCGCCGCGTTACGTTCAAGCCTATACGGCGCTCCGTGACTGGATCCAGCAGGGGGTCTATCTGCAAGGCGCGCAGCTCCCCTCCGAGCCCGAGCTGTGCAAGCTGTTCGGCGTCTCGCGCATCACCGTCCGCGCCGCCGTCGAGTTGCTGGAAAAGGAAAAGCTGGTCATCCGCAAGCAGGGTCGCGGCACCTTCGTCAGCGCCGCCATTGCCGATGTCCCCAGCCGCGGCGATTTCGCCGAACTCGTCCGCCGCCTGCGCCAGCTCGATGCCAAGTCCTCGCTCAAGGACATCGAGATCGTCACCCGCCAGGCCGACGAGAACACCGCCCGCGATCTCCAGATCAGCACCGAGGACATGGTCATCCAGGCAAGCTTCACCCGGATGCGCGGCAACAAGCCGATCGGCGTCACCCTGCTGTCCATCCCCACCCATCTCGGCATCGCGCTGACCGAGGAAGACCTGCGCAATTCGCCCGCCCCCACCATCCTCCAGGGCAAGGGCTATGACATTCTCGGCGCCCACCAGCTGATCGGTGCGACGCTGGCCGACGCCCGCATCGCCGAGGCGCTGGGCATCAACATCGGTGCCCCGATCGTCCATGTCCGGCTGCTGGTGCTGGACCTGTTCTCCAAGCCGATCGAGCTGCTGACGGCCTATTATCTTGCCGAAAGCTATGTCCATCACGTCTTCCTCGCCGCCCGGCCGGGCGCCGCCGCCAACGCGACGGTCCCCGCCGGCTCGCCGGCTTAAGCTGCCGGCCCGGCGGCTTAAGCCGCCGGCTTCAGCGACAGATAGCGGGACTGGACATTCCCGCCCGGAAAGTCGGACCAGCCCTGCACCCGCGGCGACACCAGCCGCCGGGCTGTGGTGAAGTAGATCGGCAGCAGCGGATAATCGGCCATCGCCCGCTGCTCGGCCGCCGCCAGCATCGCCATCCGCCGCGCCGTGTCCGCCTGCTCATCGGCCGCCGCCACCATGCCGTCGATGGCCGGGTTCTTGTAGCCGGTCAGGTTGGTCTGCGACCGCGCCTTGACCAGCGCCAGGAAAGTCGACGGATCGTCATAGGGCGCAAACCACTGGTAGCGGATCACGTCGAACTTGCCGCCGCGCGCATCATTGGTGATCCCCCGGAAGTCCGAGGCCTTGAGCATTGTCTGCACCCCCACCTGCTTCCACATGTCGGCCAGTGCCACCGCGATCTGCCGGCTCTCCTCCTTGCTGTCGTAGCGCACCTCGAAGCTCAGCGGCTTGCCCGCCCCATAGCCGGCGCCGGCCAGCAGCGTCCTGGCTTCCGCCTGCCGCTCGGCCAGCGGCCGCGCCGCATCGGCCGAAGGCAGCCGCCTGAAGTCGGAAATGTCGGACGGCACCAGGCTCCACGCCGCCTCGGTCTCGCCGCGCAGGATCTGCTTGGCGATCCCGTCCTTGTCCACCGCCAATGTCAGCGCCTTGCGCACCGCCACATTGTCGAACGGCGGCTTGGCGTTGTTGAAGATATAATAATAGAGCCCGTAGTTCGTCGCGATATGCACCTGGTCGCCGAAGCTCGTCTTCAGGAATTCGGTCTGCTCGGGCGGAAAGTTGAGGATGATGTCCACCTCATTGGCCCGGTACCGCTTGACCAGCGCCCCGGTATCATCGGTCGGATAGT
>NZ_JBIMKZ010000130.1:0-3535 GCF_051860865.1 Polymorphobacter sp.
TTGGACGAGCCGACGACATAGATGGCGCGGCCGGTGGAATTGGTGGCCGGGCCGGTGAAGCTGGTGTTGGCGAACGAGATGTTGCTGCTGTCCCGGATCGTCACCGACTGGACGCGGGCGGGATCGTGCAGCCACTGGCCGCCGGTGACGTTGATGCCGTGCGTCGAGATGAGCTTCATGCCCTGGGTGATGGTGGCGGCGCTGGCATCGATGGTGACCGGCGCGCGATAATATTTGTCCTTGATGTCGATGGATTTGGTGAATGTGCCTTGCAGCTTGACGGTGTCTCCGGCGACCAGTTGCTTGAGGATGGCGGCGAAACTGCTCTCTGTGGCGAAGTATGTCGTGGCAGCTGTTGCTGATGAATGAGTAATAAAGGCAAATAATATTATAGCGAACAAGCGGAACCCTAACAAAGTACGCATTGGCGCCCCCACTGCTATGTCTGCGGCCAGTTGGCCGTAGAAGCCGATATGGATCGGTTGTGGGAAAGATGGCGGTTTTCCGGGGAATACAGTACAGTACTGCTACAGTATCCAATAGAATATTTTTCGAAGTGTCGGTGTTTTTTACTATTGGTTATAATTTTGGCGCGGTTTTTTAAAGTCTGCGATAGTTGTTTGAAAGGTTTGCGCCGTGAGGTGGCGGCGGGCGGCGGGACTTGCCGGCAGCGCGGGGCGTTGCGGCGTGCGGTGCGCTGACTGGCGGGCGGGCGCCGATGACCGTCTTGATAGTGTCATCTGATCATCATCGGCACGTCATCGACGCCCGATAGGCGCACCTCGACCCGATGGACGGGACGCAGGAGCAATTTTGACATGAAGAGATTTTGGGCAGCGGGCGTCTCCATGCTGGCGCTGGCGGCGCCGGCGATGGCGCAGCAGGCAGTGGCGGACGAAGAGCTGCTGGTGACCGGGTTCCGGAAGAGCGAGATTGAATCGGTCGAGGCCAAGCGGGACACGTTCATCGTGTCGGACGTGATCGTGTCCGACGATATCGGCCGGTTGCCGGACCAGAACACCGCCGCGGCGCTGCGGCGCATCCCCGGCGTGTCGGTGCAGAACGACCAGAACGAGCCGCGCTTTCCGTCCATCCGCGGGTTGCCGCCGACGTATAACCGGACCCAGGTGAATGGCGCGATCGTGGCGACGGGTGACAATGGCGGATCGCGGACCGTGCCGCTCGACACCGTGCCGTCGACCTTTGCCCAGCGGCTGGAGGTGTTCAAGACGATCACGCCGGAGATGGACCCGAATGCCATCGGCGGGATCATCAACATCGTCACCAAGAGCGCGTTCAGCGAGGAGGGGCCGTTCCTCAATGCGACGGCGGCGGTGACGCTGCTGGAGCAGATGGGCGATATCGGCGGCAACAATGTGTCCTGGCGCGGCAATGCCCAGGGCGGGTTCCGCTTCGGGCCGGACGGGCAGTTCGGGGTTGTCGGCAGCGTCAACTATTCGATCCGCGATTATGACATCACCCAGTTCGAGAATGCGACGCCGTCGTTCCGCGAATATACGGCGGCCGGGGCGCCGGTGGATCTGGGCGCGGCGGCCGGGAACAATATTCCGGTGCCGATCCAGGAGCGGTTGTTCCTGTACAACAATATCCGCGAGCGGACCGGCGGGGCGCTGGCGTTCGAATGGCAGGCCAATCCCGACCTCTATATGCGGCTGTTCGGCACCTACAACCGCTTCAAGGACCGCGAGACGCGGCAGGAGAACCGGCTGGAGCAGACCGGCAATGTCACCAACCAGACGGCGACCAGCGGCACCTTCCGGACCGGGCGCAACCGGATCGGGCTCAACCTGCCGATCAACAGCCAGAAGATCTGGAACACCCAGTATAATCTGCGCTGGGATGCCAGCGAGCGGCTGCGGCTCGATGTGGACGCGATCTATTCGGGCGCCGAGGGGCGCGAGATCGGGCGCGGCGAGACCTTCCAGTCGGCGGCCAATACCGGCTTCGGGTTCAACTATGACACGTCGAAGTTCTTCTTCGACTTCAATCCGATCAACCCGGCGAATGTAGCCAATCCGGCGCTGTATCCGTTCCTCAACCGTACGGAATCGCTGAACCTGACCCGGCAGGACATCTATGAGGGCCGGGTCAATCTGACTTACAAGGGCGAGAGCGGCGGGCTGGATTATGCGCTGAAGGTGGGCGGCATTTACCGGCAGCTCGACCATGACCGGAACCAGGACCAGTCGACCTATACGCTGCGGGCGGGATCGGGCGTGACCTATACGCTGGCCAGTGCCTATGGCCGGCAGCCGCTGGCGGTGGTCGGCGGCAAGCAGTTCGACCTGATCATCGATCCAGAGGCGGCGCTGCGCTTCTTCGAGGCCAACCGCAGCGCCTTCGACGTGGCGCTGAACAATGTGAACGGCGATTTCACGGTCAAGGAGAAGATCTATGGCGGGTTTGCCCAGCTGCAGCTGAAGACCGGCGATCTCGAGATCCTGGGCGGCGTGCGCTATGAGCGGACCGATGTCAGCTCGGCGTCGGTGCGGGTGTCGGGCGGGGTGGCAACGCCGTCGGTGACCGAGGGCGGCTATGGCAACTTCCTGCCGAGCGTGCATCTGCGCTGGAACGTGTCACCGGAGCTGGTGGTGCGGGCGGCATGGACCAACACCATCGGCCGCGCCAATGTCGGCGACGTGACGGCACGCGAGACGCTGAACCTGATCACCGGGGCGCTGCCGACGCTGAGCCGGGGCAATCCGGACCTGAAGCCGCGCCGGTCGATGGGCTTCGATGGCTCGATCGAATATTATTCGGGCAATGGCGGGCTGGTGTCTTTGGGCGCCTTCTACAAGGACATCAAGGACGAGATCTACACCCAGACCAGCATCCAGACGATCGACCTGGGGTTGGGGCGCGGGCCGGAGCAGGTCGAGGTCAGCCGGCCGGACAATGCCCAGTCGGCGACGCTGTTCGGCGTGGAGGCGGCGGTGCAGCAGTCGCTGGCCTTCCTGCCCAATCCGTTCGACGGGCTGGGGGTGAACCTCAATGCCACCTATGTGAAGAGCAAGCTTGACGTGCTGACCTCGGCCGGGCCGCGGCGGCTGGGCTTCTTCTTCCAGCCGAAATGGGCGGCCAATGCGAGCGTGTTCTACGAGAAGGGCGATTTCGAGGCGCGGCTGGCGTATAACTACACCGGCGGGTTCCTCGAAACGATCAACGAGACGATCCCGGGGGCGGACCAGTTCTGGCGCTGGCGCGGGACGATGGATGCGCAGGTCCGGTTCCGGGCGACGCCGAACATCGAATTCTTCGTCGAGGGCGAGAATTTGACCAATTCGGGTCGGATCGAGTTGACCGGGCCGAACCGCGACCTGCTGCAGGAAGCGGCGCGGTTCGGCCGGGCGTTCAGCCTGGGCGTGTCGATGGTGATGTAAGGCCAAGCGGGCCGCGCACTGTGCAAGCACAGTGCGCGGACTCCGCGCAGGGCCCGGCCGGCGGGGCGGCTGCCGGCCGGCAGCCGAACCCGTCCGACGGCGCGGCTTTGCCGCGCAACCTTTCTTTTTCCTTA
>NZ_JBIMKZ010000131.1:0-3528 GCF_051860865.1 Polymorphobacter sp.
ATGCAGGCCGCGACCGGTGACCCGAAATACCGGCCGGCGCCGCTACTGATCAAATATGTCGAAGCCGGTTGGTACGGCAAGAAGTCCGGCCGCGGCTTCTACGATTATTCCGGCGACGCGCCGGTGCCCACTCGCTAGGTGAGGCGGATCATGAGCCACGCGCCCGATCCTGAAATGCTCGCCAAGACCGAGACGCTGATCGAGGCGCTGCCCTATCTCCAGCGCTATGCCGGCAAGACCTTCGTGGTCAAATACGGCGGCCATGCGATGGGCAATGCCGACCTGGCGCGGGACTTCGCCCAGGATATCGTGCTGCTGAAGGCGATCGGCATCTCGCCCGTCGTGGTCCATGGCGGCGGGCCGCAGATCGGCGCGCTGCTCAAGCGGCTGGGGATCGAGAGCCGTTTCGTCGATGGCCTGCGCGTCACCGACGCCGCCACCGCCGAAATCGCCGAAATGGTGCTCTCGGGCTCGATCAACAAAGAGCTGGTGGCCTGGATCGAGAAGGCCGGCGGCCGGGCGGCCGGTATCAGCGGCAAGGATGCCGGGCTGGTCCGCGCCCGCAAGGTGACACGCACGACGCGCGATCCCGACAGCGCCATCGAGCAGGTCGTCGATCTCGGCTTCGTCGGCGAACCCGAATCGGTCGACCGGACGATCATCGACACGCTGACGGCCGCCGGCATCGTCCCGGTGATCGCGCCTGTCGCCGTCGGCGCCGATGGCCATACTTACAATATAAACGCCGACACCATGGCCGGCCATATCGCCGCCGCGCTCGGCGCCTCGCGGCTGTTCCTGCTCACCGACATTGCCGGGGTGATGAGCAAGGACAAGGAGCTGCTCTCGGACCTCACCCCCGCGGACATCGCCACGCTGATCGCTGACGGCACCATCACCGGCGGCATGATCCCCAAGCTGGAGACCTGCGTGACGGCGGTCGAATCGGGCGTCGATGCCGCCGTCATCATCGATGGCCGCATCGGCCACGCGATGCTGCTGGAGATCTTCACCAACCGGGGCGCAGGGACGCTGGTGCGGAAGTAAGGGCGGCGGCCACACGCCGCCCCTCGCAACCTGTCAGTGCGCGAGCAGAAGCGGCCCCGGCGCGTCCGACAACAGCCCGCGCGTCACGCCGCCGAACAATGTCTGGCGCAGCCGCGAATGGCCATAGGCCCCCTGGACCATATAGGCCGCTCCAAGGCGCATGACCTCCTCGCGGATCACCTCCTCGACGCTGCGGCCACCATCGCTCCGCTCGATGACCTCGGCCTCGATGCCATGCCGGGACAGATAGCGTGCCGCGTCCGCCGCCCTGAAATCACTCGGCTTTTCTTCGACAGTCAGGATATGCACGGCGCTCGCGTGACGCAGCATCGGCAGGCTGAAGCGCATCGCCGTCGCCGCCTCACGCGAGCCATCCCATGCCACCAGCGCCGGCCCGGACAGGGCAATGGACCGGACCGACGGCGCGACCGCCAGCACCGGTGCCGCCGCCTGGATGGCGACATCGCCGGTCATCGCCACCTCGAGCTTCCCCGCCTTTTCGAACGGCCCGGCGCTCATCACCACCACATCGGCCAGGCGCGACGCCTCCGCCAGACGAACCACCGCGTCACCATCCCGCGACGCCCAGTCCCAGCGCACGCCTTCTGTCCGGAGTCTGGCCTCGATCGTCTCCCGATCGACATTGCGCTGCGCCTCAATCGCTTCGACGATTGTTGTTACCGGAAAACCGCTCATCCCGCCGTCGCCGAGCGCATAGGCGGCATAGGGCGTGACCTGCAGGCAATGCAGATGCGCATCAAAAGCGCGGGCAAGATCAAAGGCCACCTGTAGCCGCGCCTCCTGGCCCTCATCGCTTTCGATATGCAGAAGAATGGTTTTCATCGTCTCTCTCCCAATATTGCCGCGCGAGCCTAACACGGATCGGCCGAGCGCAGTTGATCGAGATCAAGCGGCGGCCATCGCCTTCAGCATCTGCGCGTCGCGGACAATGATTCGGCGCCCGCCGGGGAGTTCGATGGCGCCCGCTACCCGCATCCGGGTGAACTGGCGGCTCACAGTCTCAATGGTCAAGCCGAGGAGCTCGGCGATTTCGCCGCGGCTGAGCGGCAGTTCGAGCGCCTGCGGCCCCGTGCAGCCGAGCATGTCGAGCCGGCGGGTCAGGTCGTCCAGGAAACCCGCCACCCGGGCGCCGGCATTGGCACGGCCCATTTTCACCAGCCATTCCCGGGCCCGGTCGAGCTCGGCCATGGTACGCTGGAGCAGCAGCGATTCCATCTGCTGGTGGTCTCGCAGTGCTTCCTCGAACCGTACCCGCGAGAAGCTGCACAGCATCACGTCGGTCAGCGCAACGATGTCATGGCCGGCACTGCCGGCAAACGGTCGGCCGATGAAATCGCCCGGATAGAGCAGGCCGACGATCGCCGCCTCGCCATCCGACGTCGTCGCGGCGATCTTCATCACCCCCGTCTGCAGATTGGCGCAAACGATGGTCTCGTCGCCGGCGCGGACCAGCGTTTCGCCGCGCTTCAGATGGCGCTGCGTGCCCAGCGACGACAAAACCGCCAGCTGATCCGGCGACAGGGCCGAACACAGGGCCCGGTCCCGCACCACGCAGGTTTCGCATGTTTTTCTCATGGCGCGCAGTTTGCCGTAGGCACCATGTTTTTACCAGCCTCAGCGCGATCGAAGTGCCACCATCAGACCGCATATCGCCAGCGCCGCCCCGGTAATCGCCAGCCCTGACCATACGTAACCTTCGAACAGCGTCGACAAGGCCAGCGCCACGATCGGAATCAGCACGGCAGAGTAGGCGGCCCGCCCGGCCCCCATCGCCCGGATCATCTGGTAATAGAGCAGAAATGCCACCGCCGACCCGGCCACCGACAGATACATCAGCCCGCCCATATAGCCCGGCGTCCACGCCATGACCGGCGGCCCGGCCAGCAGCCAGGCGATCGCGATATTCATCAGCGTGCCATAGAACATCGACCAGGCGATGCCGCCCTCCAGTGGCTGTGCCCGCCCCCGCACCGACGCGGCAAGCACATTGGCGACGCTCACCGACAGCAGCGCCGCCAGCGAAAGCCCAAGCCCGAGCAGCACTTCGTCGCCCGCCGTCCCCGATTGCACGATGTCCCGCCCGAACATCGCGCCGACACCGGCGATGCCCATCGCACTGCCGAGCACGAACTGGCCGCTCACCCGCGTGCCCAGAAACAGCCAGGAGAACAGGGCATTGGGCACCACGAGCAATGCGAACGTGAGCGCCACCAGCCCCGACGTGACATGCTCCTCCGCCCGGTAGACGAAGTTGAAGTTGAGCACGAACTGCATCAACCCCATCAGCGCGGCAAAGCCATGGCCGGCCGGGCTCATCCGCAGTCGTTTGCCGGTGGCAAGGCAATAGGCGAACAGAACAACGCCGGCGACGAGGAATCGCCAGGTGGCGGACCAGGACGGCGGCACCTCCTCGACCTGATACTTGATGATCAGCCAAGTCGCCCCCCAGATCAGAGATAC
>NZ_JBIMKZ010000132.1:0-3445 GCF_051860865.1 Polymorphobacter sp.
CCTTGAAGCAGCTTTCGACGATATGGTGGTTGTTGACGCCATAGAGCGTCTCGATGTGCAGGGTCAGCCCGGCACTTCCGGCAAAGGCGGCGAACCATTCCTTGAACAGCTCGGTGTCCATCTCGCCGAGGCGCGGCTGGCTGAACCCGGACTTCCAGACCAGATAAGGACGGCCACTGATGTCGAGCGCGACGCGGGTCAGCGTCTCGTCCATCGGAATCAGGGCATCGCCGTAGCGGGTGATGCCGCGCCGGTCGCCGAGCGCCCGGGCGACAGCCTCGCCGAGCGCAATGCCACTGTCCTCGGTGGTGTGATGGGCATCGATGTGGAGGTCGCCGACCGCCTTGAGGCTGATGTCGATCAGGCTGTGCCGGCTCAGCTGCTCGAGCATGTGATCGAGAAAGCCGATGCCGGTGGAAATGCTGTACTCGCCGCTGCCATCGAGGTTGATGGTAACGTCAATCGCCGTTTCCTTGGTGGTACGGCTGACCGAGGCGGTGCGGGCATTCATGGCGGTGGGCGGTAACGGATTAGTCGCCCCTCGGCAAGGCCGGCCCAAAGCCGGGTCAGCCGAGGACGGTGGCAACCCGGCGGCGGCGGCGAACGGAGAGGCCGACGACGCCGAAGCCAAGGACCAGCAGCGCCCAGCTCTCCGGCTCCGGTACTGCACTGCCGGCGATCAGATCGATGCGATAGCCCTGGCCCTTGGTACCGAGATAGGTGACATCGCCGCCGACCCGCGTGGTGAACAGGTAGCGGTCGAAGGCGGCGGTGGGGGTGCCGAGGGTAAGCGTGGTGGTGCCGTCGTTGGTGCCGACATGGCTAAACGCGGCGCTGCCGCCGAGCCCGTTGATGATCTGGCCGCCGAAGCCGAGATAGCTCAGTGAGTGGTCGGCATTGACCCCATAGATCGCCAAGGTGTCGTCGCTGTCGATGTAGGACAGCTTAAGACGGGTAATCTGGAAAGCCTTGCTGGCGGTGAACAGGATCGCTTCGCGCTGGGCCGGTGTGTTGGTGTCGACTTGCGGCGCCGAGGCGCCGCCATTGACGCCGATGCCGGGAGCGGTCTGCTGAATCTGGCGGGTCCCGGCCGTGAGCTGGGACAGGGTGGTGAGGCTGCCGGGCGCCACGGTGAAGTTGAGCGCGTTGGCGGTGATGGACACGCCATTGCTCGTCCGGGAGACGCTGGCGACGTTAGTGGTGCCAGCCGGACCGGCAAAGCTGAAGCTGACCGGCGTGACGGCCAGGGCAGGTGTCGCCATGACCATGAGGGCAACCGCGACGCTCTTGAGATGAAAACGATCGAACATGGGGCACTCCAGCCAACGACGATCAGTTCGTTAGTCGTTTACCGCACGTTCCCATAGTAAATTATTGTATTGTTAACCATTTGATTTATGAACCCATATGGTTATTTTGTCAAATGGCTTGGTCCCTGACCACAGCGGCTTACATACACGGCACGTAAGTGAAGGCTGAATGGCATGGGACATGATATGGAATGGCACGGGACGACGATCGTCTCCGTGCGCAAGAACGGCCTGGTGACGATCGCTGGCGATGGCCAGGTGACCATGGGCCAGACGGTGATGAAACCCAATGCCCGCAAGGTGCGACGGCTCGGTCAGGACGGCCGGGTGATCGGGGGTTTTGCCGGAGCCACCGCTGATGCCTTCACCCTGTTCGAGCGTCTGGAATCGAAGCTGGAGCGCTATCCGGGACAGCTGACTCGCGCCGCCGTCGAGCTGGCCAAGGACTGGCGGACCGATCGCTACCTGCGCCGGCTGGAGGCGATGATGATCGTTGCCGATGCCGAGGTGACGCTGGTGCTGACCGGCACCGGCGACGTCCTGGAGCCCCAGGGCGGCATCGCTGCCATCGGATCGGGCGGGAATTATGCGCTGGCAGCGGCGCGGGCGCTGGCTGACAGCGATCATGATGCCGAGGCCATCGCGCGCCGGGCAATGACTATCGCCGCCGAATTGTGCATCTACACCAACGACCAGGTGACTGTGGAGACCATCGCCGCATCGCGGGCAGCGACCGAAGGCGAGGCGGGCAGCGGCGGAGACGTCCAGTGAGCGAAGCGATCGTCGATGGCCAGCCTCTTGGTGATGCCAAGGGGATGACCCCCCGCCAGATCGTCGCCGCGCTCGATCGGCACATCGTCGGCCAGACCGACGCCAAGCGCGCGGTGGCAGTGGCATTGCGCAACCGCTGGCGCCGCCAGCAGCTCGGTGACGACCTGCGTGACGAGGTCAGCCCCAAGAACATCCTGATGATCGGACCGACCGGCTGCGGCAAGACCGAGATCAGCCGCCGCCTCGCCAAGCTCGCTGATGCGCCATTCCTCAAGATCGAGGCCACCAAGTTCACCGAGGTCGGCTATGTCGGCCGCGACGTTGATTCGATCGTCCGGGACCTGGTCGAGGAATCGATCCGCCTGGTCCGCGAGGCGCGCCGCGCCGGCGTCCGCCAGGCGGCCGAAGCCGCCGCCGAGGCGCGGCTGCTCGACGTGCTGGTCGGCAAGGACGCCAGCGAGGCGACACGGCTGGCGTTTCGCGACCGGCTTCGCGCTGGCGATCTCAAGGGCCGCGAGGTCGAGATCGAGGTTGCCGAGCCGGCACCGAGCTTCGAGCTGCCCGGGATGCAGCCGGGTCAGGTCGGCATGATCAACCTGTCCGACATGTTCGGCAAGGCGATGAGTGGCCGCACGCGCCGCCGCAAGATGCCGGTCGAGGCCGCCCTCGCCGCGCTGCTTGCCGAGGAATCGGACAAGCGGCTCGATGACGAGGAGATCGCCCGCGAGGCGGTGCGCAGCGCCGAAGCCAATGGCATCGTGTTTCTCGACGAGATCGACAAGATCGCCGTGTCCGACGTGCGCGGCGGCTCCGTCAGCCGCGAGGGCGTGCAGCGCGATCTGCTGCCGTTGATCGAGGGCACGACGGTTGCCACCAAATATGGCCCCGTGAAGACAGACCATATCCTGTTCATCGGCTCGGGCGCCTTCCATGTCTCCAAGCCGTCCGACCTGCTGCCCGAGCTGCAGGGACGGCTGCCGATCCGCGTCGAGCTGAAGGGGCTTGTCTATGAGGACTTCCGTCGCATCCTGACCGAAACCGAGGCGAGCCTGATCCGCCAATATACCGCGCTCCTGGAAACCGAGGGCGTAACGATCCGCTTCGCCGAGGACGGCATCGACGCGATCGCCCGCACCGCCGAACAGGTCAATGCCAGCGTCGAGAACATCGGCGCCCGGCGCCTGCAGACGATCATGGAGAAGCTGCTGGAAAGCCTGAGCTTCGAAGCCAGCGAGCGATCGGGGGAAACGGTGGTGGTGACCGCCGCCATGGTCGAACGCGAACTGGGCGCGATCGCCCGCGATACCGATCTGTCCAAGTTTATCCTCTAGGCGGTATCGACGTTCGGCCGTAGGCCTTCGGCG
>NZ_JBIMKZ010000133.1:0-3410 GCF_051860865.1 Polymorphobacter sp.
GCAAGGCGACAGCAGAAGGCCTTCGGGATCGACCAGATGATTTGGGGTCTGGGGCCTGCGGCCCCAGCCGCCGGAGGCACTTCTCTTACAGCTGGAGGCCAGCTTCTTATGAATGTTGATACCTAAAGCCAGCCGCGCCAGCGGGCGATCAGATAGGGCAACACCGCCGACGCCAGCATCAGCACCAGCGCCATCGGATAGCCGAGCTGCCAGTCGAGCTCGGGCATATGGGCGAAGTTCATCCCGTAAATGCCGGCGACCAGCGTCGGCGGCATGAAGACGATGGCGAACACCGAGAAGATCTTGAGCACGGCGTTCTGCTCGATGTTGATCAGCCCCAGAGTGGTATCGAGCAGGAAGGTGATGCTGTTGCCGAGATAGCTGGCATGGTCGGTCAGCGAGGCGAGATCGCGGGTCATCGACTTGAGCGCAGCCGTCTGGCTGGCTTCCTTCGGCAGGCTGAGGACGAGGAAGCTCGCGGCGCGCGACAGGCTGACTGCGGATTCGCGGGCCTTGGACAGCGCATCCTGGGCGGTGCCGAGCCGCTGGATCAGCGATTGCAGCGCGAGGTTGGACAGCCGCTGCTGACGGCCGCGAGGGACGACGCGGCGGAAGGCCTGGCGGTTTATGGCGTCGATCTCGGCAGCGATGCGCTCGATCGAATCGGCGAGCCGGTCGACGATGGTATCGAGCAGCTGGATCAGCAGCGCCGGCGGCGTCGCCGGGGCAGTGCGGGCGCAGTGGGCGGCCAGCCGGTCGATCACCGTCAGCTCGGCATAGCGCAGCGTGACCATCGCGCCCGGCGCCAGGATCAATGCCAATGGGTGAAGTTCAGCGGCGAGCAGGTCCTTGCTCTGCAGGATGCCGGTGGCAACGCTGAGCGTCATGTAGATGCTGCCATTGTCGGTGTAGAGCCGGCTGGAGGCCTCGATTTCGGCGAGATCGTCGCGCGTCGGAATCTCGACGCCCAGCGCCGTCTCGAGCGCCGTGTCCTCGGCCGGTGTCGGGGTCAGCATGTCGACCCAGACGGTGCCGGCGGGGAGCGTATCGCTGGCACCGACGGGCTGGGCGGTGAGCCGGCCCCCGGCATGACTGTAGGCGCGGAGCATCGGCGATTCGTGCCCGAGCCTCGCCATGCGGTCAATATGTCGCTGTCGGCGCGGCCCTGGTGGCGTTATAGTGGCGCATGGGGGAGACGATGCGGGGTCAGCTACAACCGGAGCGGCTGGTGAAGCGCCATTCGGCCTGGGTGCGGATAACGCACTGGGTGAATGCGCTGCTTGTTGTGCTGCTGCTCGGGACCGGGCTCAACATCTTCAATGCTCATCCGGCGCTCTACTGGGGGCCGAAGGGGACCAATGTCGACACAGAAGGCCGCTGGCTGGCGATCGGCGCGCTCGGGCCGCGCGGCATGGTGATGATCGGCGACACCAACTTCGACACCACCGGCGTTCTCGGCCTGTCTGCAGGCCAGTCGGGCAGCCTTCAGAACATTGCCTTCCCGCACTGGGCGACGATCCCCTCGGGGCGCGATCTGGGGCTGGCGCGCAACTGGCATTTTGCTGCTGCCTGGCTGCTGATCGTCAACGGGCTGGTCTATCTGGCCTATGGCGTGTTCAGCGGCCATTTCCGCCGCCGGCTGCTGCCCGGCGCCACGGAATTGCAGCCCGGCAACATCGGGCACGATATCGTCGAGCATCTTAAGCTGCGCTTCCCCAAGGGCGAGGCGGCGCTGCGTTACCAGGTGCTGCAGAAGATCGCCTATTCGGGGGCGGCGCTGGTGCTGCTGCCGCTGATGGTGCTGTCCGGCCTCGGCATGGCGCCGGGGATGGACGCTAGCTGGCCTTGGGTCGTCGACCTGTTCGGCGGCCGGCAGAGCGCGCGATCGGTGCATTTCGTCGTCACCAATCTCGTCGTCCTGTTCATCCTCGTCCATCTGCTGATGCTGGTGCTGGCAGGGCCGTTCAAGCTGACGCGGGGGATGATCACCGGCTGGCAGCGCGTGGAGAGTGGCACATGAGCCTGATCACCCGCCGAGCGCTGGTCGCCGGATCGGGGCTGGTGCTGGCCGGCTGCGACGCGGTGATCACCGATCCGCGGGCGCGGGCGATGGCGAAGAGTGCCGAGACGGCGACCCGGCGCTGGCAACGGCTGGTGGGGCGCGACGCGCTGGCGCGCGAATTCTCCGCTGCCGACATCTCGCCAGTGTTCAAGGCCAATGGCACCATCGCGCCGGCCGAGCCGGCCTATCAGGCCCATGCCGCCGCCGGCTTTGCCGACTGGCGGGTGATGGTGCGCGGGCTGGTGGCGCGGCCGCTGTCATTGTCCGTCGCCGATCTGGTGGCGATGCCGGCGCGCGAGCAGATCACCCGGCATGACTGTGTGGAGGGCTGGAGTGCCATCGGCGGCTGGGCGGGGCCGCCGCTCGGGCTGCTCCTGAACGCCGCCGGGGTACGCGACGCGGCGCGCTATGTGGTGTTGCTGTGCGCCGACAATTATCATGGCGGCGCCCGCTATTATGAGAGCATCGACCTGATCGACGCCTGGCATCCGCAGACGATCCTGGCGCTGCGGCTCAATGGCCAGCCGCTCGACGTGTCGCATGGCGCGCCGGTGCGGCTGCGGGTCGAGCGGCAGCTGGGCTACAAGCATGCCAAATATGTTGAGGAGATCGTGCTGGCGGCATCGCTCGACGGCTTCGGCAGGGGGGCCGGTGGCTATTGGGAGGACCGGGGCTATGAATGGTATGCCGGCATCTGAGGCCGGCCCCAATGGCTTGCGCATCACCCGGCTGCGCGAGGATGTGGCGACCGGCGCCCACAGCCTGATCCTCGAGGCGCCGCCGCGGGCGCCCGGGGGCTCGCGCCCGCATTTTCATCTGGTGAGCGAGGAAATGTTCAATCTTGGGCCGTCGATGACGTTCGACGCGGGGCGGCCGCTGCCGCGCCATGGCTATGCGCGCTATCCGGCGCAGATGCGCCATGGCGCGGCGGTTGACCTGCCGGACGGTTATCGGCTGTTCGTGCGCTATGGCGGCGCGGCCGAGGTGCATTTTGCCGAGCCGGCGGATTTCGCCGAGGCGGAGGGGCATCTGTTCATTCCCGATCCGCTGGCGGATTGGGCAGCCCATCCCGGGCCTGCGCTCGGCGAGAGGGTTTCGACGCGGGCGCTGTCCTATGCCGGGGGCCGGGGGGCATTTCTGGCGCGGCTGGGGGACGGGGCGGTGCTCGATCTCGACGGGCGGGGGGAGGTGGAGCTGCTGGTGGTCGAGGGGGTGCTCGACGACGCCAAAGGGGCGGCAGTGGATGCGGGGGCCTATCGGTTCGGCGGGGGGGGGTGGGGGGGTGGCGTGGGGCGGGGGGCGGGGGTGGGGGGGGTCGGCGGGGGCGAGGGGGAGGCGGCGCGGGGGG
>NZ_JBIMKZ010000134.1:0-3320 GCF_051860865.1 Polymorphobacter sp.
CATCGCCAACGCCAAGCCGTACCGCCTCTACGACGAGAGCGACGAGAACCGCCGTTTCTGGACAGACGTTCGCGTCGCCCCGCAGCGCACGGTCCGTAACGTTCACGCCGGGTTCCGCGATATCGACCGCCGGCTGCGCGACATCGAGGCGCATGTCACCACCCGCAACCGCAGCCTGTCTGACGAGATCGAGAAGCTGCGCTGACTTGACCGCACCGGCGCTGCCGCCCATGTCAGCGCCATGACGATCAGCAGTTTCGAGGATGTCGAGGCCGAGTTCGAGGCGTTCGACGATTGGGATGACCGCTACCGGCTGCTCATCCAGCTCGGACGTGACCTCGCCCCGATGCCCGAGGCGTTGAAGACCGAAGCGACCAAGGTTCGTGGTTGCGCCTCGCAGGTCTGGCTGCACGCCCGCGAAGACAATGGCCGGTTACACTTCGTCGCCGACAGTGACGCTGCCATCGTCAAGGGCCTCGTCGCGCTGGTGCTCATGCTGGCCGATGGCCGCGCGCCCGCCGAGATCGATGCCGACGAGATCCGCGCCCGGATGGACGGCCTGGGCCTGTCCCGCCACCTGTCCTCGAACCGCACTCAGGGCCTGGCCTCGATGGTGGCCCGCATCGACACGCTGGCCCATGCGGCATGAGCACGCCTGAAGAAGAGACGCTCGACCGCCAGCGCCGGTTCGCCAACCAGTTCATAACCGCGGTGCCGCACGCCGCAGCGCTCGGCATGGGCTATCAGGACCATGGCGGCGACTGGGCCGAGCTGGCCATGCCCTATGCCGATCACCTGCTCGCCGACCCGGACTATGGCATCATCGCCTCGGGCGCCATCTACACACTGATGGACTCAGCCGCCGGCTTTTCGGTCCTGCTGGTGCGCGGGGCGATGGAGCCTTATGCGACGCTGGACCTGCGGCTCGACTATCTGCGTGCGCCGCTGCCGCATGCCACCATCATCGGGCGCAGCACCTGCTACCGGATGACCCGCCAGATCGCCTTTGTGCGCGGCATTGCCCATGACGGCGATCCCGACCGGCCGATCGCCAACATGGCCGGCACATTCATGTTCACCGCCCAGCCGGCGGAGGGCATCTCCACCGCCCAACCGGCGGCGGGCGCATGACCAGCCTCACCCTCGCCCAGGCGCTGCACAGCCAGACGAGCGGCTCGCTCGACATGCTGCCCTATGCCCGGCTGCTGGCCATCGGCTTCACCCGCCCGGCGGACACCGAAGACATCGAGCTGCGCATGCCGTTCGCCGAGCGCCTGATCGGCACCCCCGGCCGGTTGCACGGCGGCACGCTTGCCGGGCTGCTGGAGCTTGCCGCGCTCGCCCGGGTCATCGTCGCGCAACCGGCCGACGCGCCGCTGCCGCGCATCCGCCCGGTCACCATCACTGTCGATTTCATGCGCGAGGGCGCGCCCGTTGACACCTTCGCTGCCGGCGAGATTACCCGGCTCGGTCGCCGCATCGTCAATGTCAGCGCCCGCGCCTGGCAGACCGGGCGCGACCGGCCGATTGCTGGCGCCCAGGTCAATTTCCTGCTGGACTATCCCGCCCGCTGACATCCGGCGGCGCCAGCGCTGCCACCGCCGCTGCCGGACTGTCCGAGAACAGCCCGTCGATCCCGGTCTCCAGATAGAAGCGGATCTCGTCCACCGCCGCGCCGCGCGCCTTCGGATCGGGCGATGATCGCCATTTTTTGCCGAGGAAGTAGTTCTCAGGCCGGAACGTCCAGGGATGCACCTCCAGCCCGGCCGCATGCGCATCCGCCACCAGGCTAGTCACCGCGCCCAGCACGCCCTCCTTATCGCTCGGGATGATAAGCTCGCGCGCCGGCCCGATCGCATCGGCATAAGCCTTGATCGCGTTCAGCCCCGCCGGCGTCCGCATTGCGTCATAGTCATGGCCATCGGGCGTCGGTCCCACGGCTATCAGCTGCACCAGCCGTACCCCGGTCTGGCCGCGCAGCGCCTTCAAATTGTCGACTTCGAACGACTGGATGAACACCGGGTCGCTTGCCCGCGTCCAGCCGGCCGCCGCCAGCGCTTTGAGCAACGCTGGCTCGATCGGCAGACCGATGCGGGTAAAATGGCTTGGGTGCTTGGTCTCGGGATAGATGCCGATCGTCCGCCCGCTGCGCGCCGTCTCGGTCTTCGCCAAAGCGACGATTTCGTCGAGCGTCGGAATGTCGAACTGCCCGTCATAGCCAGCATTCGCCGGGCGCAGCTGCGGCAGCCGCTCGCTCGCGCGCAGCGTCTTCAGTTCGGCCAGTGTGAAATCCTCCGTGAACCAGCCGGTGACCGACACCCCGTCGATGTCCTGACTCCGTCGCCGCGCCGCAAATTCCGGATGCGACGCCACATCGGTCGTCCCGGAAATCTCGTTCTCGTGGCGCGCCACCAGCACCCCGTCGCGCGTTGACACCAGGTCGGGCTCGATGAAGTCAGCCCCCTCGGCGATCGCCAGCGCATAGGCGGCCAGCGTATGCTCGGGCCGCTCGGCGCTGGCGCCGCGGTGCGCGATGACGATCGGCGCCGCCGGCGGCGGCCCGGCACGCGGTGACTTTGGCAGCGGGGCGGCAGAGGCGCTCAGGCTCATCAGACAGGCTCCGGCAGCGGCCAGGCCGGCGAGGATGGTGCGGCGCATCATGTCGGCCTTCCTGAATCGATTGGTTGTCCGTCCCTAGCGCACCGATTGCGCCGATGTAACCTCAGCCGGCGGGCCGCCCCGGCGGCCGCGCAAAAAACACCTTGCGAAATTGCAGCCGCACGGTTCGTCCGAGCGGATCGAGCAGATCGGGCTGATAGCCCAGCGGCACGTCGCCGGCGGTATTGCGCACCTGGAGCCGGGCATTGGCGATGTTGTCGATGTTGAGGCTCAGCCGGCTGCCGCGCAGGAACGGTATCGCCTGCACCAGCCGCCGCTGGGCGCTCAGGTCCGCGAACAGCCGCAGGTCCATCGTTGCCAGCCCGCCGAAGCGCAGGTCGTTGGCGCCGAGCAGGGGACTCGAAGGGTCGGCCCGCACCGTCGTGCCAGACTGCCAATTGACGCTGAGCCGCCCGCCGAGCCCGGCCTTGTTCGCCCCGACCCGCAGTTCGAGTTCATGGCGCGGCTGCCCGCCCCGGCTGCCCGTGGCGCTGCCATTGAGCAGGTCGAGCGGCGCCACCCCGTCGCGGATGGTGATCCGGTTGATGGTATGGAGCGTATGGAATACGGATACGAAGACCCGGCCGCCGCCCCCGCCGCCGCCGAATCCGCCCCGACCACCACCGCCACCTGGCCCGCCGCCGCCCGGCCCGCCACCACCG
>NZ_JBIMKZ010000135.1:0-3240 GCF_051860865.1 Polymorphobacter sp.
CCCTTCATTGCGCACCGACCAGACCGGCTCGATCTGGGCGCGCATTGTCGCCGAGGTCGAGCGGCGTGGCCTTTCGCTCGCCGATACCAAGGCCGATCAACTGACACAGAAGCTGATCCTGGCCGGCTATGACCAGCCGTTCGCCCCCCGCGTGTTCGTCCTCACCCGCACGGTTCTGACGCTGGCGCTGCCCCTGCTGGCGTTGCTGGTGATGTCGCTCGGAGAGCAGTGGCCCAAGCCCACCACCCTCTACATGGTCATCGTCGGCCTGGCCGGCACCGGCCTCTATCTGCCGAATTTTCTCGTCAATTCACGATCCGAAGAGCGAAAGAAGGAAATCCTCAATGGCTTTCCGGACACGCTGGACCTGATGCTGGTCTGCGTCGAAGCCGGGCTCGGCATCGATGCCGCGTTCAACCGCGTCGGCTCCGAAATTGCCCGTTCGCATCCGCTTATTGCGCATCTGTTCGCCCTGGTGGCGCTCGAACTGCGCGCCGGGCGCACGCGGGAAGTGGCGCTCAGAAGCCTCGCCAAGCGCACCGCGGTCTCGGAAATCAGTGCCTTTGTCACGCTGGTCATCCAGTCGGACCGGCTGGGCGCCAGCATCGCCCAGGCGCTGCGGATCTACGCCGCTGAAATGCGTGAAAGTCGTCGGATGCGCGCCGAGGAAAAGGCCCACCGCATCCCCGTGCTGCTGTCGATCCCGCTGATCGTCTTCCTGCTGCCCACCATGGTGGCCGTGCTGATGTTGCCGGCCGCCATTCAGGTCAAGCAGGCGATGCAAAAAGCCGAAGCGACGCGGGGCAAATGAGGGCCGACATGGACCACCCTCGTCGACCCCCGCCCTCCCCGCTCCGCACGAGCCTCGCCGGCCTGACCACCGGGGCCGCCGCCACCGCCGCGCTGCTTGATGGCAGCGCTGCGCTCGCCAAGGCCGATGGGCTAAAGGCGCAGGCCGAGGCGCTGCGCGCCGCCGCCGCCGCCCGCCCGGCCCGACAGCAGCCCGCCGCTGCCTCGCTCGATGCCGGCTATGATCAGGCCAAGGCGCTGCTGGCCAGCGGCGACACCGCCGGCGCCTTGGCCGGCTTCCGCCGCGCGCTCGCCGCCGAACCGCAGTCGGTCGATGCGATGAACGGGCTGGGCATCAGCTATGACCGCATGGGCCGCCACGATATCGCGCGCGGCTGGTATGAGGCGGCGCTGGCGGTCGACCCCGAGGCCGCGCCGGTGCTCTCCAACCTCGGCTATTCACTCTATTTGCAGGGCGAATATCGCGCCGCCATCCCCTTCCTCCAGGCGGCGCTGCGCAGCAACGACCGGCTGGCGATGGCCACCGCCCAGCGGCTGCTGGCACTAGTCACCGCCGCGCTCGATGCGCCCGTCCGGAAGGGTATCGCGCCCTTCGCCACCCCGGTTGTGATGGCGGCGACCAGCGACACCACCGCCCGCTTCGGCCCCGAAGCATCTACCGAACCGGGCGCTGCCCGCATCGAATATGCCGCCAACGGCGAGGCCCGGCTGATCCTCGGCGGCGATGCCCCCGCCCCCATGCTCGTCGCCGCGCTCGGCGAGGCGGCGACCCTGGTGCTGGTCGCCGACAGCTGGACCGCCGACGACGACCGCCGGCTCGACCAGCAGGCCGCCGCCACCGCTCTGGCCGAAGCCCGAGACGCCCGGCAGCGGCTGGAAACCGCCGCACTGGTCACCATCGAACAGCCGCGCACCCGGCTGGTATTCGCCGAAGCCGCCGATCTTCGCCCGGAGCGCCCGCTGCTCGCCGCCGTCATCGACACGGCGACCACTGATCCCCGGCCAGCCACTGTAGCCCCCACAACGCAGAGGCTTCCCGCCAGCCCCTCGCTCGATGCGCTTGCCGCCCGCCCGTTGCCAGCCTCGGGTCCGACGCTGACCAGCGCCCACACCGCCCCCGGCTGGCAGCCGGGCCTGCATACCCCGTCGCGTGGCGATGTCGCCCCAGGCTGGCTGATCGCCGTCCGCCGCGGCGCGCCGACCAGCCGGGGCGGCAACGCCCCCGCCGCGCCGCTCCAGCTGCTCGGTGCCGACGGCCCGGCCCAGGCCTTCGAATGCGACGACCTTGCCCTCAACCGCTTCGCCGCCCGCCACCGCGCCGGCCCTGACGACGACGGCGCCGCCGCGCGCCAGGCCGCCATCGCGCGGCTCGAGGCGCTGATCGAGCGCGTCCACCGCGCATGAGGCGGGCGCTGCTGCTGGCGTTGCTGCTGGCGACCCCGGCGCAAGCGACCCCGGCCATCACCGCGCACACGCTATTCGACGCGGCGATCGCCGAGGGCCGGCTTCCGGCCGCCGAGGAGATCCTGCGCCGGGCGCCGATGGAAGCCGATGATCCCGAGCGGCTGGTCAGACAGGCCGAGCTGGCGATGGCTGCCGGCCGCCTGTCCGAGGCGATGGGCGGCTTTCTCGCCCTCATCGACACGCAAGCCACATCCGCCCGCGCCTGGCAGGGCCTCGGCATCGTCCGGCTGCGGCGCGGCGATGCGGCAATGGCCGCCGAGGCGCTCGACAAGGCCATCGCCCTCGACAACACCCTCGTCCGCGCCCAGATCGCACGCGGCATCGTCGCCGACCGCCAGCGGGACTGGCCGCGCGCCGACGTCGCCTATGCCGCGGCACTGGCCGCATCCCCCGACAATCCCGTGGCGCTGACCAATCGCGGCTGGTCGCGGCTGCTGCGCGGCCGCGCCGCCGAGGCCGAGGCCGATCTCGCCGCCGCGCTCGCCCGCGACCCGAAGCTCACCGCCGCCGCCAACAACCTCCGCCTCGCCCGGGCCATGCAGGGCCGCTACGACCAAGCGTTCACCGGCGCCTCACCGGAAAGCCTCGCCCAGGACCTCAACATGATCGGCTTCGCCGCCCTGTCGCGCAGTGACGACCGCATCGCCGAGGCCTATTTCCGCCGGGCGCTGGACATCAATCCGCGCCACGACCGGATCGCCGCCGCCAACCTCGCCTGGCTGGACGCCCACCGCCGATGATGCCCGACTGGCTCCCGACGGCCGTGGCGCTTGCCGCGCTCGGCTGCGTCATTGCCGCCGCCATCGAGGACCTGCGCCGCTTCGAGATCCCGGACCAGCTGTCCATCGCCCTTGTCGCGCTCGCGATCGCCTATGGCGCGCTCACCCCCGGCTTCGACTGGCTGTCGCACATCGCCGCGCCGCTGGCCGTCTTCGCCATCGGCCTGCTGCTGTTCGCCCGCGGCTG
>NZ_JBIMKZ010000136.1:0-3188 GCF_051860865.1 Polymorphobacter sp.
TGATGCGTTCGGCGTGCTGAACCTGCGGGCCGGCATCAAGACCGACAATTGGTCGCTGGTCGCCTTTGCCAACAACGTCACCAAGAAGCGCTATCTGGCCGAAGTCATCGTCGCGCCGGAGTTCGGCGGGGCGTTCGTGGCACCCGGCCCGCTGCGGACGATCGGCGTGGAAGGTACGTTCCGCTTCTGAGCCGCACCTGACGGCAAAGGGCCGGGCCATGCAGATCGCATGGCCCGGCTTTTTTGTGTCCTGTCCGTGCGCATCCGGCTGGAACCGCCGGCCAACTCTGGTAGGAGCAAGGCACAAGGGGATGTCCATGCCGCCGGTGACCGAACTCGATTATTTTGAACACAGCCGGCGGGAGATAGCGCCGCTGCTGCCCGAGGCGCCGGGGCGCGTGCTCGAGGTCGGCTGCTCGTCGGGGGCGACGCTGGCGTGGCTGAAGGATCGCTGGCCGGGCACCGAGACGGTGGGCGTCGACGGCTATGAGCCGATCCGGGACGTGCTGGACCGGAACGCCGACACGGCGATCATCCAGAATCTGGAGGCGCCGCTGCCGGACCTCGGGCGGTTCGACCTGATCCTGGCGCTCGATATTCTCGAACATCTGACTGATCCGGCGGCGGTGCTGACATCGCTGGTGTCCCGCCTGAATCCCGGGGGCCGGGTCATCGTGTCGGTGCCCAATGTCGGGCATGTCTCGATCCTGTCCGACCTGCTGCTGCGGCGGCGGTTCGAGTATCAGGATGCCGGCATCCTCGACCGGACGCATCTGCGGTTCTTCACCGAGGACTCGGCCGTGGCGCTGATGAACGCGGCCGGGCTGGTGGTCGGCAAGGGCGTGGTCAATGGCCTGTCCGGCGGCCGGACGAAGCTGGCCAATGCGCTGACCTTCGGGCTGTTCAGCCATTATTTCGCCAAGCAATATATCATGATGGGCCAGGTCTCGGGCTCCCCGCAGGGGCGGGTAGACTGGCAGTTCTGATCAACAGGCTTTATCTCGCGCGTCGCAGCCGCTAGGAATTGTAGAACGAGTTATACCAAAGGCTGCGGTTGATGTTCTCCAATCCGATCGGGCTCGCTTCGGGCGTGCTCGTCGACTTTGATGCCGAGACGGCGGTGCGGGCGGCGGCCGAGGCTGGCTTCAGGTCGGTCGGGCTGTGGATCGAGCCCGATCGCTGGACCGCGGCGACGGTGCAGGGGGTTCGCTCGGCGCTAGCCGATACCGGCCTGACCGCCATCGATGCCGAGGTGATCCGGATGAAGCCCGGCGCGACGCCCGATGCGCATCGGCGGATGATCGAGATTGCCGCCGAACTGGGCGCCCGCAATATCCTTGTCGTCGGCACCGAGGGCGAGGCAGGGGCGCTGGCCGAAAGCTTCGCCCGGCTGTGCGAGATCGGCGAGGCGCATGGCGTCAGTATCGCTCTGGAATTCATGCTGTTTTCGGCGGTGCCGACGCTCGATGCGGCCCGCGCCATCGTGGCCGCGACAGCCTCGCCGGCGGCCTCGCTGCTGATCGATCCGCTGCATCTCGACCGGGCCGGCCATAGCCCGGCCGAGGTTGCGGGGCTGCCGCCGGCGTGGTTGCGCTATGCCCAGTTCTGCGATGCGCCGCGCGCCAGCATTGCCCGGGACGACCATGTCGCGCTGCTCCGGGAGGCGCGGGACGACCGGCTGATGCCCGGCGACGGGGTGTTGCCGCTAGCGGCGTTGCTGGCGGCGCTGCCGCAAGCGATCCCGCTCAGCGTCGAGCTGCGGTCTCGGGCGCTGCGCGAGGCGTTTCCCGATCCCGTCGACCGCGCCCGGGCGGTGTTCCGGGCCACCAGTGATTTTCTTGCCCGGACGGAGGGGCCTTGATGCCGCGCGTGACCCTGTTTGCTGTCGATCATCTGGCCGTGAACGCCAGCCAGCCGGTGTCGGCGGCGGGCTGGCCGGTGCTGGTCGCAAGGCTGGCGGAAGGCCATCGGGCCATCCTCGATCGGTGCAGCCATGCGGCGGCGGCGCTTTCCGGCGGCCGGGTGCGGCGCGGCAATATCCAGTGCCCGCTGCACGGCGCGCTGTTCAGCCTTGCCGATGGCAGTTGCGTCGGCGGCGCTTATCGGCCGCTGCGCACCTTCCCGACGGGCGAGGATGACGGCCTGATCTGGGTGGAGGTGCCCGACGAGGCGCCATCCGCCGACGATCTGCCGCTGCCGGGCTTCTGAGATGGCGCTGGTTTCCGTCATCGGCGCCAATGGCGTCCAGGGCCGGGCGCAGATGCGGCAGGCGCAGGCCGCCGGCCATCGGCTCCGGGGCATTTCGCGCAGCCGGTCGGCGGCACAGGCGGCCGAATTTCCCGACGCGGAGTTCCGCTCGGCCGACCTGCTCGACCAGGCGACGCTGGCGCCGGCGATCGAGGGCAGCGACTATCTGCTGGTCAATCTCTCGGTGCCGCTGCGGGCGCAGGGGCCGGTGTTGCTGGCAGCGATCGGCCGGGCCGCCCTCTCGGTCGGCATTAAACGCCTTGTCTACAACACCGCCACCTGGATCCCCGAGCGTCTTGGCGATCCGTTCAGCTACCGTAATAATACGGTAATGATCAACGCGCTGCTGCGGACCGGGGTGCCGGCGACCGTGTTCGGCAGCGTGCTGTTCATGGACAATCTGCAGACCAGCTGGGCCAAGCGCTACATCGTCGACGAGGACCGCTTCCATTACCCGCATTATCCGACGATGCGCGCCAACTGGATCAGCCTCGACGATGTCGGCAAGGTGATGGTGCACGCGCTCGACCGGCCCGATTTTGAAGGCGCCTGGATGAACATCGGCGGGCCGGAGCGGCTGAGTCCCCAGCAGGTCTGCGCCATTCTCAGTGACGTGACGGCACGCGAGATCCGCTACGATCCGGCCACCCCCGAACAGTTCGGTCAACTGCTCGCCGATGGCCTGGCCGCCGCCGTGGAGCCAGCCGAGAAGCAGGCTTTCGCCGACTATATCCGGGACTTCTACATCTATAACAACGAGGCGCCGACGCGGCCGTTCGAAGTGGACTTCGACCATGTCCAGCGGCGGCTGCCGATCCGCTTCGAGACAATGCGCGAATGGGCGGAGCGGCAGGACTGGTCGCGGGGGTCGCCGGGGAGCTAGGCCATGGGCCGGGCGGTAAAGGAAGTGCCTCCGGCGGCTGGGGCCGCAGGCCCCAGAC
>NZ_JBIMKZ010000137.1:0-3115 GCF_051860865.1 Polymorphobacter sp.
GCGCAGGCGATGCCGCGGAAGCCAACAAACCGGGCCGCCCTGATCGCGGCGGGGCCAACGAAGGGCGACTGCAGCGTGTCGGACACGCTGCCATGGACGGCGGCAGGGCGCGGCTATCACATCGACGTCTTCTCCGATGGCACCGACTGCATCAATGCCGCGACCGCGCTGGTGATCCGGGCGCCGGACGGCCGTCCGCTCTACAGCGCCGCGACGCCGGGCTTCATCGTCGAGATCTACCATTCCGCACTCAGGACGCGGGCGGACATGAAGAAGGCGCTGGCCGGCATCGAGACGATGACGGAGGACACGACCGGGAAACTGCCGGCATGGCCCGATGGCCTGGCCGAACGCGAAATCACCCAGGGCGACTTCACGACAACTGTGGCCGAGCCCTTCGACCGAACCTCCTGGAACGCGCTGCGCGAAGCCCAGCGGCCGATGCTGGCGGTCGATCCCGGCATCGAATCCGTGAGCTTGGTGGTTCTGATGCCGGATGGCCGGGTCGTCGAGGTCGGACGCAGCCGCCAGAACTGAAGCCGTCAGCCCTTGCCGAGGTCGCCGATCCGATCGGCGATGATCTTGGTCAGGTAAGGCGCCACGAACAGAACGACGAGCAGGCGGACCGTCTGCATGGCCATCACGAAGGACACGTCGACGTCGGTCGAGGCCGCGATGATGGCGATGGAATCGGCGCCGCCGGGGCTGGTGGCGAGATAGGCGGTGAGCGGATCGATGCCGGCCGCGAACACCATGAAGGCCGCAACGCCGCCGCACAGCGCCAGCATGGCGAAGATGCACAGGAGAATGCCGGGAAGCTGGCGCAGCACGTGGACCAGCAGCGCGCGTGTGAAGCGCAGGCCGACGTTCCAGCCGACCAGCGCATAGCAGCCGGCGAGCAGCCAGGTCGGCAGCTCGAGCCGCAGCCAGCCCATATGCGTGAGCACGATGCCGCCGACCAACGGCACCAGGAAGGCGCCGGCCGGGATGCTGAGCCGCCGCGCCAGCCATGAGCCCACGCCGGCCAACGCCAGGGTCTCGAGCAGCGGCAACCAGGCGACCTCGGGGAACCACACGATCGCGTCCGGCGCGTGCTGGGAGGCCCCGCCGAAGTAACGCGCCACCCCGGCCGCGACGGCCGCCACCATGACGACGCGCAGATACTGCATGAAGGCCACCATGCGCATGTCCGCGCCATAGGCTTCCGCCATGTAGGTCATCACCGAGGCGGCGCCGGGGCTCACGCCCCACAGCGCCGTCGTGCCGGGCAGCATCTGCCAGCGCGTCATCTGCCAGCCCACCCAGGTGCTGGCGGCGACGACCGAGACGACACCGACCGTGAACAGCGCCCAGTGCCCGAGGATGTCGCCCACGATCGTGAGCGGCACCATCTTGGCGATCATGCTGCCGACGATGCCCTGCGCCACCGCGAAGACCGGCACGGGATAGGTCACCTTGCCGCCCCACGAGGCGAAGGCGACACCGGCGAGCAGCGGCCCCAGCATCAGCGCCGCCGGCGCGTGCAGCCACAGCATCAACGCCGTCACCGGCACGGTCAGCGCGATCAGCGCAGACCATGAGGTGAGGTGTCGGCCGACGCCTGTCATGCGCTGGACCGTGATGGGGACCAAAGCGAAAGGTCCTTCGCTGCGCTCAGGACGACAAGTTTATCGTCGGCGGCGCACTGCGCCATTGCCCACACCGGTGTCATCCAGAGCGCAGCGAAGGACCCTTGCCTTGCTCGTCCGATCAGTTGCGTCAGGTCAGAAATTCCTCGGCCTCGCCGTTCATGTCGCGGATGGTCGACATCAGCTCGACCACCGCCACGGCAAGCCTTGCATCATCCGTGCCGCGCAGGACCAGCGAGACGCTGGGCTTGCCGTCGCGGAAGGCAGGATAGGATCCGATGTCGATATCCTCGTAACGCTTCTGCAGAGCGCCCAGCGGCTCGGCGATGATGCCTTCGGGCAGGTTGGTGCGCACGGTGCGTGAGAGGACCGGGGTGCCGCCGACCAGCCGGTGCTTCATCGACTGGAACATCGCCTCGGCGACCTTGGGGATGCCGGCGAAGGTGAAGACGTTCTCCATCTGGAAGCCGGGCGCCACGGACACGGGGTTATCGACCAGCACGCCGCCATGGGGGACCCGCGCCATGCGCCGCCGCGCCGGCGTGAACAGCGCCGGATCGCCGTAGTGCCGGGTCATGCGGGCGACCGCCTCGGGATGCTCGGAGATTCCGACACCGAACGCCTTGGCAATGCAGTCTGCCGTGATGTCGTCATGGGTCGGGCCGATCCCGCCGGTGGTGAAGACGTAGTCGAATTTGGCGCGCACCTCGTTGAGGGTCGCCACGACGGTCGCTTCGATGTCGGGGATGACCCTGGCCTCCATGACCCGGACGCCGAGCTTGCCCAGTTCGGTGGCGAGATACTGGATGTTGGAATCGCGGGTGCGGCCGCTCAGGATCTCGTTGCCGATCACGAGGATGCAGGCGGTGACGATTTTTGCCGGGTCTGACATGCAATGCCTGCGTAATTATCGTTTGGTTTCAGGACCCTATCGGACCCCGGCCGGCGGGCCAAGCCGCGGTCCCGCCCTTGTTACCGCCGGTATCGCATGCCAAATAAGGCGGATGACCAATTCACGCGAAATCGTCGACGACAGCGCCGACTATTGGCGCCGCGACGAGCGCACCATCAAGCTGCATGGACCCGAAGGGTTCGCCGGCATGCGCAAAGCCGGCCGGCTGGCCGCCGAGACCCTCGACTTCATCACGCCCCACGTCCAGCCGGGCGTCACGACGGACGAGCTCGACCGGCTCTGCCACGAGTACATCCTGGACCACAAGGCGATCCCCGCCCCGCTGAACTATCGCGGCTTTCCGAAGTCGATCTGCACCTCGATCAACCACGTCGTCTGCCATGGCATCCCGTCGGACAAGCGGCTGCAGAACGGCGACATCGTCAATATCGACGTCACCGTGATCCTCGACGGCTGGTACGGCGACACCAGCCGCATGTATTACGCGGGCGATGTCGGCGTGAAGGCCAAGCGGCTGTGCGACGTCACCTACGAGGCGATGATGCGCGGCATTGCGGCGGCCAAGCCCGGCGGC
>NZ_JBIMKZ010000138.1:0-2697 GCF_051860865.1 Polymorphobacter sp.
CATCGATCCTCGCAAAGCCGATGCCATGCCCTCCACCAAGGGTACCCTTGGCGGCGCGGACGGCGATGCCGACCATGGTGCCTGAGAGCATTGCGCTGATCGACTACGGCGCCGGCAATCTCCGCTCCGCCTCCCGCGCGCTGGAAAGCGTCGGCGCCACGGTCACCATCACCCGCACGCCGGCCGATATCCTGGCCGCGGACCGGATCGTGCTGCCCGGAGTCGGTGCTTTCGCCCAGTGCATCAACGCGCTGCGCAGCATCGAGGGGCTGGAAGCCGCCCTCCACGAAGCCGTCATCGAGCGGCGCCGGCCGTTCCTGGGTATCTGCGTCGGCATGCAACTGCTTGCCAGCGAAGGCCATGAGCATGGCGTGCACGCCGGCCTTGGCTGGATCGAAGGCAGCGTCACGCGCCTCACCCCGGATGATCCGGCGCTCAAGGTGCCACATATGGGCTGGAACCGCGTCGTGCCGGCGCGCGGCAATTCGATGCCCGCAGGCGACGCCTATTTTGTCCACAGCTACCGGTTCAACGCGGCTATCGCCGAGGATGTCCGCGCCAGTACCGATCATGGCGGCCCCATCGCGGCGATCATCGGCCGGGCCAACATCACCGGCGTGCAATTCCACCCCGAGAAGAGCCAGGCCTATGGGCTCGCCTTTCTCGCCGACTGGCTCAAGGATGGTCGATGGCACTGACGATCTACCCGGCGATCGACCTCAAGAACGGCCAGGTCGTCCGCCTCGCCGAAGGCGACATGGACCGCGCCACCATCTATGCTGACGATCCCGCCGGTCAGGCCGGACGTTTCGCTGCCATCGGCGCAAATCATCTCCATGTCGTCGATCTCGACGGCGCTTTCGCCGGGGAGAGCCGCAACGGCGATGCCGTGCGCGGGATCCTCGCCGCCTTCCCGGGGCAGGTCCAGGTCGGTGGCGGCATCCGCAGCCGCGCCCAAGCGGAAGCCTGGCTCGACGCCGGGGTCTGGCGCGTCGTCATGGGCACTGCCGCGCTCGAGGACCCCATGCTGGTGCGGGCCCTGGCCGGCGAGTACCCCGGTGCGGTCGTCGTCGCCGTCGATGCGCGCGACGGCATGGTCGCGGTGCGCGGCTGGGCCGAGAAAAGCACCGTCAGCGTCGTCGATCTGGCGCGCCGCTTCGAGGATGCCGGCGTGGCTGCGTTGCTATTCACCGATGTCGGCCGTGACGGCATGCTCAAGGGCGTCAACATCGAGGCCACCGCCGGCCTCGCCGATGCCGTGAACATCCCGGTCATCGCCAGCGGCGGCGTCGCCGGCATGGAAGATATCATCGCGCTCCGCCGCTATCCGAAGATCGAAGGCGTCATCTGCGGCCGCGCGATCTACGATGGCCGGCTGGACCTGGCGCAATGTCTCTAGCTGTCCGCGTCATTCCCTGCCTGGACGTGGCCAACGGCCGGGTCGTCAAGGGCGTCAATTTCGTCGACCTGAAAGATGCCGGCAACCCGGTCGAGGCCGCGCGCGCCTATGACGCCGCCGGTGCCGATGAGCTGACCTTTCTCGATATCAGTGCCAGCCACGAAGGCCGGGGCACGTTGCTCGACATGGTCGAGCAGGTTGCCGACGCCTGCTTCATGCCGCTGACCGTTGGCGGCGGCGTCCGCAGCGTCGCCGATGCCCGTAGCCTGCTGCTCGCCGGCGCCGACAAGGTCGCCGTCAACAGCGCCGCCGTCAGCCGGCCCGCGCTCATCGCCGAGCTTGCCAGCCAGTTCGGCGACCAGTGCGTCGTCGTCGCCGTCGATGCCAAGCGCGTCGCAGACGATCGCTGGGAGATCTTCACGCACGGCGGCCGCAAGCCTACCGGCATCGATGCCGTCGCCTATGCGATCGACGCCGCATCACTTGGCGCCGGCGAAATCCTGCTGACCAGCATGGACCGCGATGGCACCCGCTCCGGCTATGACCTCGTCCTCACACGCCGCATCGCCGACGCCCTTGCCATTCCGGTTGTCGCCAGCGGCGGCGTGGGCAACCTCGACGACCTCGTCCGCGGCGTCACCGAGGGCCATGCCAGCGCCGTCCTCGCTGCCTCTATCTTCCATTTCGGCGAAGCCAGCGTAAACCAGGCCAAGGACGCCCTCGCCGCCGCCGGCGTCCGCGTGCGGAGCATGCCATGACCCAGGACGTCCTCGACCGGCTGATCGCCCGCATCCAGCTCAACCGCAATGCCGACCCCCAGGCCAGCTATGTCGCCAAGCTGACCGCCAAGGGCCGCGCCAAGATCGCCCAGAAGCTCGGTGAGGAAGCCGTCGAAACGGTCATCGCCGCCATGGGCAATGACCGCACGGCGCTTGTCGGGGAATCAGCCGACCTGATGTTTCACCTCTGCCTGCTGCTGGTCGATGCCGGTCTCACCCTCGATGATGTCCGCGCCGAATTGGAACGTCGGGAAGGGGTGTCGGGGATCGATGAGAAGGCGAGCCGGAAAGGGTAGGGTCGTCCGCCGAGCCGGGGCTTGCCTCCGGACCCACCACGGGTTCTTGCTGATTCTGATCGTTTTTCGCTTTGGGAAAATCGCGCTTCATGCGGTCGAGGGCTAAGCGGTATCGACATTCAGTCGAAATGTGCCTTCGGCGGGAACAAGATGCCTCCGGCGGGAACAAGATGCCTCCGGCGGCTGGGGCCGCAGGCCCCAGACCCCGATAATCGGGCTTTCG
>NZ_JBIMKZ010000139.1:0-2601 GCF_051860865.1 Polymorphobacter sp.
GTCGGCGCCGGTATTTCGGTGACGCCCAATGCCGTCAAGGCGCTGGTTTCGCTGGGGCTGGGCGAGGCCCTGGCGGCGTCGGCGCAGGCGGTGCCGGTGCAGCATGTCCATGAAGGGATCACCGGCCGGCTGCTGAAGAGCATCGATCGGAGCGATGTCGTCAGCCGTTACGGGGCGCCCTATCTAATGATGCACCGCGCCGACCTGCATGCGCTGCTGGTGGCGGCGGTGCGGGCCAATGACAGCCAGGCGCTGCGGACTGGGCAGCGGGTGGTCGGCATCACCGCCGGCGACACCGGGGCGCGGCTGACGTTAGACGATGGCAGCACCCTCGATGCCGCGGTGGTGATCGGCGCCGATGGCGCGCGGTCGCCCGTCCGTACGCAGGTCTTTGGTGACGAGGGCGCCGATTTTACCGGCCACGTCGCCTGGCGCCTGCTGGTGCCTGCCGCGGACGCGCCGGCCAGCGCCAGCGAGCCGGGCTCGAAGGTCTGGACCGGGGCCGAGCGGTCCTTTGTTCGCTATGCCGTGCGGAGCGGCACGCTGATCAATTGCGTGGGGCTGACCCGCAGCGGCCTGTGGCGGGCCGAGGGCTGGTCGCAGGCGGTACCCGTCTCGGAGATGGCGCAGCTGTTTGCCGATTTCGTGCCCGAGGTGCGCGACCTGATCGCCGCGGCGCCGGGGGGCATGGTCAACAGCTGGGGGCTGTTCGTGCGGCCGGTGGCGCGCCGGATGGTGGCCGGCACGGTGGCGCTGCTGGGAGACGCAGCGCATCCGATGCTGCCGTTCATGGGGCAGGGGGCGGCGATGGCCATCGAGGACGGGGTGATGCTCGGCCGCTGCTTTGCCGAGGCGCCGACGGCGACACTGGCGCTTGGTCTTTATCAGCAGGCGCGGCTGGCGCGGTGCCAACTCGTTCAGGCCGAATCGGCGCTGGGTGCCGATCGCCTCCAGCAGGCCGGCGCCGATGCTCGCCGGCTCGCCCGTGACGAGGACAGCCTCGGGCTGTTCGATTATGACCCGAGCCGCGTGGAGATCACAGCTTTGCCGTGAAGCCTGATATTTGGGTGTCGCCGGCTTGTCACATACAAGATGTAGAGGCGGCGCCATGAAGCAAGTGGAAGGCCGGGTGATGGCAAGTCTGCCGCTACTGGACCGCGACGACAGCGAGACCACATCAAGGCTGAAAGACGCCCCGCCTCTGCCGCCGTCTTTGTTCGCCCGCGCGCCCGGCCCGGCACACTGGCACCAGGATGACGAGCTGACCTCGCGCGGCCGTATCAAGCTGCGGACCGTGTGGATATCGGACACCCATCTCGGTACCGCCGGCTGCAATGCCGAGCTGCTGCATGATTTCCTCTGCTCGGTGAAGCCCGACACGCTGTATCTGGTCGGCGACATCATCGATGGCTGGCGGCTCAAGCGCGGCTGGTACTGGCCGCAGCGCCATAATGATATCGTCCGCCGCGTGCTCAAGCTGGCAAACAAGGGGACGCGCGTCGTCTATATCCCGGGCAATCATGACGAGGCGCTGCGCGATTTCACCTTGCTGGCCTTCGGCGGCGTCGAGGTGGTGCCGGAAGCCATCCATGAGACCCTAGACGGGCGCCGCTTCCTGGTGCTGCACGGCGATGAGTTCGATGGCGTGGTGCTCTATGCCCGCTGGCTCGCCTTCCTGGGCGACCTTGGCTATTCGTTGCTGTTGCGCGCCAATGGCTGGTTCAACTGGGGCCGCCGGCAGTTCGGGCTGCCCTATTGGTCGATGTCGGCGCATGTGAAGAAGCGGGTCAAGAACGCCGTGGCGTTCATCTCGCGGTTCGAGGAGACGGTGGCCCGCGCGGCGCGGGAACGCGGGGTCGACGGCGTGGTCTGTGGCCATATTCATTCGGCCGAAATCCGCGAGTTCGACGGCATCACCTATATGAACGACGGCGACTGGGTCGAAAGCTGCACGGCGCTCGTCGAGCATCATGACGGCCGCATCGAAATCCTCGACTGGGCGGCGCGCGTGGCCGCCCTCAAGCTCTCGGCCGGCGCAGAGAAGGTCCATTGATGCGGATCACGCTGGTCACCGACGCCTGGATGCCGCAGGTCAATGGCGTGGTTCGGACGCTGGCGACGATCGTCGATATCGCCACCGCGCGTGGCCACACTGTGCAGGTGATCAGTCCGGACCGGTTCCGGTCGATGGCGATGCCGGGCTATCGCGAAATCCGGTTGGCGCTGGCGACGCGGCGGCAGATTGCAACGGCGATCGCCGGCTTCGCGCCCGATGCCGTGCATATTGCCACCGAAGGGCCGCTGGGGTGGCTGGCGCGGGGCTGGTGCCTGGCGCATGGCATTGCCTTCACGACGAGCTTTCACACCCGCTTCCCCGACTATGTGGCGGCCCGGACCGGGCTGCCCAAGGGGCCGGTGTGGCGCCTGCTGCGTCGCTTCCACGGGCCGGCCGCCCATGTGCTCGTCGCGACGCCGCGGCTCGCTGACGAGTTGGCAACGCATGGGCTGGGCCATACGAGGCCGTTCACGCGCGGTGTCGACCTGCGGCTGTTCGCGCCCGATACGCCGCCGCATCCGGCGATGGCCGCACTGCCCGGGCCG
>NZ_JBIMKZ010000140.1:0-2378 GCF_051860865.1 Polymorphobacter sp.
AAAAGAGGCCTCCGGCGGTAAACGATGGCCGCCGGCGGCTGGGGCCGTAGGCCCCAGACCCCAATAATCCGGTCTCGGCACGGCGACGGCCGACGGTCTTGCGGGATGGACCCAATATTTGGGGTCTGGGGCCTGCGGCCCCAGCCGCCGGAGGCCTTCCCTTCCCGCCGGAGGCAATTCACTTCCGCCGGAGGCCAGTTACTTCTGAATGTCGACCGCCTAGATAATGACATCCGCTGGCAGCGGTGACGGGCCGATCAGCTGCTCGTAGCGGCGCAGCGCGTAGCGATCGGTCATCCCGGCGACGAAATCGCAGATGTGACGGGCCCGTGCCGGCTCGTCGGCGGGGAGCGAGGCCTGCCAGTCGGCCGGCAGCGCTTCGGGCTGGTCGTGGAGCACGGCGAACAGGTCGGTGACCACCTGCTGGGACGGATCGCGCAGCGCCGCGACGCGCGGGTGGGTGTACATCCGCGCGCGCAGGAAGCGCTTGAGCGCTGCCGTGTCGGCGGCCATCGCCGGAGACAGGCCGACCAGCGGCCTCCCGGCGGCGCGCACCGCCGCTGCGTCGACCGGGGCGGCCTCGGCCAGCCGGCGGCCGGTCTCGGCCAGCAGGTCGTCGATCATCCGGCCGATCTGCTCGCGCACCAGCTCCGGCACCATCCGCCGTCGGGCGGTGACGCCGGGCCAGCGCGCGGTCACCGTCGCCAGCGTTTCGGCCACGAACGGAACCTCGGCGGCGATCTCCTCGAGGCTGAACAGCCCGGCGCGAATGCCATCATCGAGATCGTGATTGTCGTAGGCGATGTCGTCGGCGATCGCCGCCACCTGCGCCTCCAGCCCGGCATGGCCGGACAGTTCGAGCGGCCAGTCGCTGTCGATCTCGCGCATCGCCCAGCCGGGATCGAGCAACGGGCCATTATGCTTGGCCAGCCCCTCCAGCGTCTCCCAGTTGAGGTTCAGCCCGTCCCAGCCCGGGTAGCGGCATTCGAGCCGGGTGACGATGCGCAGCGCCTGGGCGTTGTGATCGAAGCCGCCGAAGCCGGCCATCGCCGCCTCCAGCGCATCCTCGCCGCTATGGCCGAACGGCGGATGGCCGAGATCATGCGCCAGCGCCAGCGCCTCGGTCAGGTCCTCGTCCAGCCCGAGCGCGCGGGCGATGGACCGGGCGATCTGCGCCACTTCGAGGCTGTGGGTCAGCCGGACGCGGAAATGGTCGCCGTCGGGCGAAACGAACACCTGGGTCTTGTAGCGCAGGCGGCGGAAGGCCGTCGAATGGACGATCCGGTCGCGGTCGCGCTGGAACGGGCTGCGGGTGGCACTGTCCGGCTCGGGGTGGCGGCGGCCGCGGCGCGGGGTGGTGGCATAGGCAGACAGCAAAAGGGGCCTCCGGCGGCTGGGGGCTGGCCCCCAGCCCCCTTTAATGGGTCCGGGTCTGGTGTCGATGGTTGAAGCGGCGGGCCAACGCATTAGAATGACGGGATGACAACGATCTGGCACAATCCCAAATGCGGGACCTCGCGCAACGTGCTGGCCATGCTGCGCGCCAGCGGCACCGAGCCCGAGGTGGTGCTCTATCTGGAGACTCCGCCCGATACGGCAACGTTGGCGCGGGTGGCGAAAGCGGTCGGCGGCGCCCAGGCGCTGCTAAGGACCAAGGGCACGCCCGCAGCCGAACTCGGGCTGGAGTCGGCAGACGACGTCGCCATCCTCGCCGCCATGGCCGAACATCCGATCCTGATCAATCGACCGGTCGTCATCACGCCAACGCGAACGATCCTCGCCCGACCATCCGAGCGCGCGCTGGAGATACTCGAAGGCCCGCTGCCGGCCGATTTCCGCAAGGAAGACGGAAAGCCCGTCGCCTAGATCTTCCCCTGCGCCTTCATCTCGGCATAGCGGCGCGTGGCGACCACGGCGTCGAGATAGGCCTCCTGAAACTCATGGCTCCAGTAGCGCAGCCGTTCGAGCGGGATCGCCGTGCCAGTTACGGCGCACAGCACATGGTCGCCACGCGTCATCACCTCGAAGGAGCCGGAGAGATACCGCAGCTTTGCCAGCCGGCCGTTTGAGAACAACATCTGAAGCAACCTTATCTACAGCAATCGTGCCTGGGCGGGCTCGGGGACCACGCGGGTATCGCCGTCATGGAAGCGGATCGTCAAGCGCGGCTGGGTATCGGCCTGCGCCCGGCTGGTCAGCGGCTGGCCATTCTTGCCGAGCACCAGCGCATAGCCGCGCGCCAGCACCTGCTCGGGGCCCAGCGAGCCGAGCAGCCGCGCCGCCCCCGCCAGCCGCGCCGCATCGGCCTGCTGGCGGCTGCGCAGCAGCCACGGCCGCAGCCCCGCCGCCCGCGTCTCCAGCCCGGCGCGCGCCACCCG
>NZ_JBIMKZ010000141.1:0-2278 GCF_051860865.1 Polymorphobacter sp.
TGCGGGATCAACCGAATTAATTGGGGGGTCTGGGGCCTGCGGCCCCAGCCGCCGGAGGCACTTCCTTACCGCCGGGGCCAGTTTCCAATGAATGTCGATACAGCCGGGGGCGACAACCTAAAGCGCCACCGTCAGCCCGCCATCGACGATGATTGTCTGCCCGGTGACATAGCTGGCCTTGTCGGACAGCAGGAAGGCGATGACATCGGCCAGTTCGGCGGGATCGGCGGCGCGGCCCATTGGCACGGTCTTTTCCGCTTCGGCGAGACCGGCCGGCCCGAGCGAATTTTCTTCGGACAGGATCTGTGCGGTGCGCACGAACCCGGGCGCCACGCCATTGACGCGGACGTTGTGCTTGGCGAGTTCGACGGCGGCGGCCTTCACCAGCCCGGTGATGCCGGCCTTGGCGGCGGAATAATGCCAATGGTCGTCCCATCCGGCGACGGCGCCAGCGATCGAGGACACGCAGACGATGGCGCCCTGGCGCGCCGCGCTCATTGCCGGCGCGGCGGCCCGGATCAGTCGCAGCTGCCCCTTGAGGTTGACGTCGAAAACCTTGTCCCATTTTTCGTCGGTGAGGATCTGGTAGCCGGCGCGCGGCGCGATCCCGGCGTTGGCCACGAGCGCCGAAACATGGCCGAACCGCGCCTCGATGTCGGCCACCAGCGCCTCGGCCGCCGCGGTATCGGTCACATCGAGCAGAACGAATTCCGCCGCGCCGCCATCATCGACAATATCGGCCACCACGGCCTGGCCTTCGGCCTCAAGAATGTCGCTGACGAAGACATGATAGCCATCACGCCCGAGCGCGCGCGCCGTCGCCGCGCCAATGCCGATACCCGCGCCCGAAACCAACGCCGCTTTCATGCCCGAACCTCATCGATGTGATTGAGGGGCATCATTGCCGAACCCCTGCCACAGCACAATCCCGGGCCATAATTAAACATAATATATATTATCGATATAATAGACCCCAAAAGAAAGGGCCGGGGATAACCATCCCCGGCCCTTATTCCGCTCAAGCGATCTGGCGTGCCTGCGCTGAACTATGGCCGCCATTGCGCGCCAGGATGCGCCGGGCCTGCTCCCGGTCGATGCCCTCGCCGCTGACGACCACCAGCACGCCACCCTTGCCGAGATGCTCGCTATAATAGCCGGCGTCGGCCTCGCTCACATGGCTCTTCAGCGTTTCGTTGAGCGTCCCGGCTGCAGCGCCCGCCGCGGCGCCGATGGCCACGGCTTCGGGCACCAGCGCCGCCGCGATCGCGCCGCCCGCCACCAGCGGGCCGACACCGGGGATCGCCAGCGCCGCCACGCCGAGGCCGGCGCCCAGCGCGCCGCCGCCGAGGATGCCGCGGAACCATTTGGTCTGCTCCTCGTCGGTCACATGGCCGGCGCCGTCGCGCGTCGTCGTCGTCCGGCCCTGCCGCGCGATCACCGACAAGGAATCGTCCTCGATACCGGCTGCCCGCAGTTCGGAAACCGCCAGAGTCGCTTCCTGCTCATTGTCGAAAATCGCCGAAGCCGATCGATCCTCATACACCGCCACATTCTCGTTGATCATGATTCTCTCCATCATCCCAAGTTGTTGGCCGGATCCTGATGATGCCTCAACGCACCGCCGGGCCAGCCTTCCACATCGAAACAACCGTTGCCCTTCAGGAAAGTTCACCCGCTCGTCTCATCCCGGCTGACAATTCCGCCGTCCTGCGCCACAACCCGATGATGACCGATCTCTCCCGCATCAGCGCGATCATGGCCCGGCTTCGCGACCCCGAAACAGGCTGTGCCTGGGACCGCGCCCAGGACTTCGCCTCCATCGCCCCCTACACCATCGAGGAAGCGCACGAAGTCGCCGACGCCATCGCCAACAACGACATGGCCGAACTCCGCAAGGAGCTCGGCGACCTCCTCTTCCAGGTCATCTTTCACAGCCGCATGGCCGAAGAAGCCGGGCATTTCTCCCTCGCCGACGTCATCGCCGGCCTCTGCGAGAAGATGGAGCGCCGCCACCCCCATATCTTCGGCTCCGGTGGACCAGAAGTGCCCCGGCCCGATTGGGAAACCCTCAAAGCCGCCGAGCGCGCCGACACCGCCACCTCGGCGCTCGACGGGGTCGCCCGCGCCCTGCCCGCCCTGATGCGCGCCCAGAAGCTCCAGTCCCGCGCCGCCCGCACCGGCTTTGACTGGCCAGGCCCCGCCCCCGGGCACGCCCCGGGGAGGGGGGAGGGGGGGGGGGGCGCCGCCGCCCCCGCCCCCGCGGGGCGCGGCGGCGGGG
>NZ_JBIMKZ010000142.1:0-2072 GCF_051860865.1 Polymorphobacter sp.
TATGGAGCTGAGGTGAGCTTCAGCTTCTAGGTTCTTTTGCAGGAGTGTTTGATGGCGCGCGTACTGATCCTTTATTATTCGAGTTATGGGCATACCGAGGTGATGGCGAACGCCATGGCCGAGGGCGTGAATGGGGTCAATGGTGCCGAGGCGGTGGTGAAGCGGGTGGCGGAGCTGGTGCCCGATGAGGTAGCAAAGTCCTCCGGGCTGAAGACCGAGCAGGCGGCGCCGATCGCCACGCCGGGCGAGCTGGCCGATTATGACGCGATCATCATCGGTACGCCGACGCGGTTCGGCAACATGGCCGCGCAGATGCGCAACTTCCTCGACCAGACCGGCGGGCTCTGGGCCAAGGGAGCGTTGATCGGCAAGATCGGCAGCGCCTTCTGCTCGACCGCCAGCCAGCATGGCGGGCAGGAAACAACGCTGACCAGCATCCACACCACACTGCTGCACCATGGGCTGATCATCGTAGGCCTGCCCTACAGCTTCGAGGGCAACACGATCATGAGCGAGATTTCCGGCGGCACGCCCTATGGCGCATCGACCATCGCCGGCAGCGACGGCAGCCGGATGCCGAGCGAGAACGAGCTGGCTGGCGCCCGCTTCCAGGGCGATCATGTCGCCAAGCTGGCGGTCAAACTGTTTGGATAAACGGAGGACACAATGAGGCGACCATCGCGGCTGCACCACACGGCCTATGTATCGAAGGACCTTGAAGCGACCCGGGCCTTTTACGAGGACATCATCGGCCTGCCGCTGGTCGCCACCTATACCGAGAAGGACGAGCTGTTCGGCAAGGAGCGGGTCTATGCCCATTGCTTCTTCGAGCTGGAGGACGGGTCGGCGCTGGCCTTCTTCCAGTTCGCCGATCCGGCCGATCAGGCCGAATTCGGCCCGGACCTGCCGCCGAGCCCGTTCATCCATGTCGCGCTAAACGTCGACCCCGACACCCAGCGGGCGCTGGAGCAGCGGATCGCCGACGCCGGCATCCAGCCGCCCGATACTTATGTGCTGGAGCATGGCTATTGCCGCTCGGTCTATGTGAAGGACCCGAACGGCATGATCCTCGAATTCACCCATGACGCCGAGGACGCCGCGGCCGGCGACTCCCAGCGGCGGGCGACGGCCAAGGCCGAGCTGGCGCGGTGGATGGCCGGGGACTGGCGCAACAACAACCCCTATCGCCACACGGCCTGATGCCCGGCACCTCAGGCTCTCCCGGCCGGTGGCCGGGCGGGCAGGTGCGGCGGGTGCCAGTGCCAGGCGGGTCACTGGCGGTGGAAACGCTCGGTGAGGGTGTCCCGGTGCTGCTGCTGCATGGCTGGACGCTCGACCGGCGGCTGTGGCTGCCGCAGCTGCCGCTGACCGACCGCTTCATGCTGGTGGGGATCGACCGGCGGGGTTTCGGCCAGTCCGACGCGCCGGCCGATGTCGGCGCCGAGCCCGATGATGTGCTCCATATCGCCGATGCGCTGGGGCTGTCGCGCTTCCACCTGCTAGGGATGAGCCAGGGCGGCAAAGTCGCGCTGAACGTGGCGGCGCGGGCGCCCGGCCGCGTGGCGTCGCTTGTGCTGCAGGGCAGCGCCCTCGACGGCGTGGCGGGGCCGGACGAGGCGGTGCCGGTGGCGGCGATGACGGCGGCGGCACAGGCCGGCGATCTGGCAACGCTGCGGGCGATCTGGGCCGCGCATCCGCTGGTTCGGTTGACCAGTGACAGGGGGGCTGCAACGCTGGCCGCAATGCTGGCCGATTATGTCGGGCGCGACCTGCTGGCCGGGCGCGGCGTGCTGGCCGGCGATTCGGCGATGGTGGCCGAACTGGCGATGCCGGTGCTGGCGGTGGTCGGCGACAGCGACACGCCGCAGCGCCAGGCGATCGTGGCAGCGCTGGCCGAGGCCGGGGCCGAAGCGCAGACACTGGCCGGCGCCGGGCATCTGGCCAATCTCGACCAGCCCGGGGCGTTCAACGCCTTGCTGGAAGAGTGGTGGCAACGCGTCGGCTAGGCGGCGTCCACGTTCATGGAAAGTGCTTCCGGCGGTAACAAGATGCCTCCGGCGGCTGGGGCCGCA
>NZ_JBIMKZ010000143.1:0-1704 GCF_051860865.1 Polymorphobacter sp.
TGGGCGCGCATCGGCATCCCCTACAGCCCCGCCACCGGCCTCCCCATCACCGCCCAGACCGTCAGCCAGATGGTCGACCGCGTCATGGAAATGCCCGAGGGCAGCCGCCTCTATCTGCTCGCCCCCATCGTCCAGGACCGCAAGGGCGAGTATCGCAAGGAGCTGGCCCAGCTCCAGAAGGACGGCTTCACCCGCGTCAAGATCGACGGCCAGTTCCACGACATCGAGGACGCCCCCGCTCTCGACAAGAAGCTCAAGCACAGCATCGACGTCGTCGTCGATCGCCTGGTCCTCAAGCCCGGCCTCGAAAGTCGCCTGGCCGAAAGCTTCGAGACCGCGCTCAAGCTGACCAGCGGCCTCGCCATCACCGAAACCGCCGACGACGACGCCACCCGCACCCTGTTCTCGGAAAAATTCGCCTGCCCGGTCTCCGGCTTCACCATCGCCGAGATCGAGCCCCGGCTGTTCAGCTTCAATGCCCCCCAGGGCGCCTGCCCGGCCTGCGACGGCCTCGGCGAAAAGGCCCTGTTCGATCCGGACCTGATCGTCCCCAACCACGCGCTGACCCTCGAAAAGGGCGCCGTCATGCCCTGGGCCAAGTCGCAGCCGCCCAGCCCCTATTACCAGCAGGTGCTCGCCTCCATCGGCCGCGCCTATGGCTTCACCCTCAAGTCGAAGTGGCAGGATCTCGCCCCCGAGGCCCAGCGCGCCGTCCTCCACGGCACCGCCGGCCGCGCCATCGCGCTGCGCTTCGAGGATGGCCGCAAGGCCTATGAGGTCAACAAGCCGTTCGAAGGCGTCATCGCCAATCTCGAAAAGCGCCTCAAGGCCACCGACAGCGCCTGGATGCGCGAGGAGCTCAGCCGCTACCAGTCCGCCGCCCCCTGCGAGGTCTGCCACGGTGACCGCCTCAAGCCCGAGGCGCTCAGCGTCAAGATCGCCGGCGAGACCATCGCCCAGGCCGTCCGCCGCCCCGTCGGCGAGGCGCTGGCCTGGGCCGAGACCCTCGCCGAAAAGCTCACCCCCAAGCAGCAGGCAATCGGCACCAGCATCCTCAAGGAGATCGTCGAGCGCCTCGGCTTCCTCAACAATGTCGGCCTCGATTACCTGCATCTCGATCGCAAGTCCGGCACGCTTTCCGGCGGCGAGAGCCAGCGCATCCGCCTCGCCAGCCAGATCGGCTCGGGCCTGTCCGGCGTCCTCTATGTCCTCGACGAGCCGTCGATCGGCCTCCACCAGCGCGATAACGACCGGCTGCTTGAAACCCTCCGTCGCCTGCGCGATCTCGGCAACACCGTCATCGTCGTCGAGCATGACGAAGACGCCATCCGCACCGCCGATTATATCCTCGACATGGGGCCCGGCGCCGGCACCCATGGCGGCCAGGTCGTCGCCCAGGGCGTCCTCGCCGACATCCTCGCCACCGAGGGCAGCATCACCGCCGATTATCTCTCCGGCCGCCGCAAGATCGACGTGCCGCAAAAGCGCCGCAAGGGCAGCGGCAAGAAGCTCACCGTCACCGGCGCCCGCGGCAACAACCTCCAGTCGGTCACCGCCAGCCTGCCCCTCGGCACCTTCACCTGCATCACCGGCGTCAGCGGCAGCGGCAAGTCGAGCTTCACCATCGACACCCTCTATGCCGCCGCCGCCCGCGAGCTGAACGGCGCCCGCCTCGTCACCGCCCCCTATGACAAGATCACCGGC
>NZ_JBIMKZ010000144.1:0-1361 GCF_051860865.1 Polymorphobacter sp.
GCGGTCGTCCTCCACGATGCCGAAGATGTCGTCCATCCGCACGAGCTCTTGGTCTACAATGCGCTGATCCCGCGGCTGGCGATGGTCCAGCTGCCGGTACGCCCCCTGCCCGATCCCGGCTCGCGCTGGATCAGCGGCCATTATCTCGATGAATTCGCCGAATCCCATGCCAAGGATCTCGTCGTCCGCGAGGCGCTCGGCGCCGCCGTTCCCTCCGCGGGCGTCGCCTCGGGCATCTGCCGGACCATGCTCGGCCGCATCGCCGCCGGCCGGGACGGCCCGTTCGATGCCGCCAGCCTGACCGAGGATTATGAACTCGGCCATCGCATCAAGGCCCAGGGCGGACGCGCCGGGCTGGTCCGGCTGAAGAGCCGCGGCGAGCGGCTGGTGATCGCCACCCGCGAGCATTTCCCCGCCACGCTCGCCGCCGCCGTCGCCCAGAAGAGCCGCTGGCTGGCCGGCATCGCCCTCGCCGGCTGGGACCGGATCGGCTGGCCGGGCAGCCTTGCCGACCGCTACATGCTGCTGCGCGACCGCAAGGGCATTCTCGTCGCGCTGCTCGGCGTCGTCGGATACATGCTGCTAGCGCTGCTCGGTCTCGATGCGCTGCTGCGCGCCCTGGTGCCCATCGCCGCCGCGCTTCCAGCCATCGTGCCGCCCGATTCCCCGCTGGCGTGGCTGCTGATGACCAATCTGGCGCTGTTCGGCTGGCGCCTGCTGATGCGCGCCGGCTTCACGGCCCATGCCCATGGCGCCGGCGAAGGGCTGCGCGCCATCCCCCGCACGCTGGCCAGCAACCTGATCAACGCCGCCGCCGCACTGGTCGCGATCCGCCGCTACCGAACGATGCGTGCCGGCAACGCCACCCCGGGCAGCCTGCCCGCCTGGGGCAAGACCGCCCACCGGTTCCCGGCATGACACAGGCCGACACCGCCAGCCGCCCGTTCCGGGGCCTCGGCCTGCTCATCGCCGCGCTGGCGGGATGGACCGCCGCCCGCCTGCCGGCCGCGCTGGACCGTCACCACGCGCTGGCCGACACGCTCGGCGCCACCATCGCCAGCGCGCCTGCTGCCCAGCCTACCGTCACCTCCGCTGTCGCGCCTGCCGCACCGGCACCGGTCTATGTCTTCCCGCCCGAGCCAGCTCCTCCACAGGCGCCGATCGTCATTCGCGAAATCATTTACCGCGAGGCCCCCGAACAACCCGCCACAATCGCCGCAGCCCTGCCCGAGGTTTCATCGGCCCCATCGACGCCCGACACACCGATGCGCCAGACCATGCCGCCCGCCCCTCTCATGGCCGGCGATTTCGCCACCGCTGCCTATCAGCGCCTCCAGTCCGGCCAGCGCCGCGAAGCGCTG
>NZ_JBIMKZ010000145.1:0-1205 GCF_051860865.1 Polymorphobacter sp.
CGGTATCGTCTTCCTCCGCGCCGTAGCCACCCCCGCCCCCCGGCCGATCGAACTGGGCTCGCAGCTTTACCTGTAGTTGGGCCTCCGGGGGCGGGGGCGAAGCCCCCGGACCCCGATGATCAGGTCGATCCCCCAGCGAAAACCGTCATCGCCACGGAGAAAGCCCAATTCATGGGGTCTGGGGGCTGCGCCCCCAGCCGCCGGAGGCTACTACTGCCCGCCGGAGGCCCCTTCTGCCTGCAATCCAACCGCCGGGGGGCGCCAACCCCCCGGCGATCGGTCCTTGTCAGAACCGGTCCAGCGTCATGACCTTGGTCCACGCCTTGGCGAAGTCGGCGAGGAACTTCGCCTGGCCGTCGCTGGAGGCGTAGACTTCGGCGACCGAGCGCAGTTCGGCGTGCGAGCCGAAGGCGAGGTCGACGGGGGTTGCCGTCCATTTGACTGCCTTGGTGGTGCGGTCACGTCCTTCGTAGAGGCCATCGTTGCCGGGTGCCTTCGTCCAGACCGTGCCCATGTCGAGCAAGTTGACGAAGAAGGCGTTGTTCAGCTGCCCGGGCTGGCTGGTGAAGACGCCGTGCCTGGCGCCGCCGGCATTGGCGCCGAGGGCCCGCATGCCGCCGACGAGCACGGTCATTTCCGGCACGCTGAGGGTCAGCAGGTTGGCGCGTTCGACCAGCATTTCGGCCGGCGACTTGTCGTTGCCGGGGCCGAACCAGTTGCGGAAGCCGTCAGCGGTTGGCTCCATGGCGGCGAAGGAGCCAACGTCGGTCTGCGCCTGGCTGGCGTCGGTCCGGCCGGGCGTGAAGGGCACCGACAGGTCGTGCCCGGCGTCCTTGGCGGCCTTCTCGATTGCGGCGTTGCCGGCCAGCACGACGAGGTCGGCGAGCGACACCTTCTTGCCGTCGGTGGCGGTGCGGTTGAAGTCCTTCTGGATGGTTTCCAGACGGGTGACGACCTTGGTCAACTCGGCCGGGTCGTTGACCGCCCAGCCGCGCTGCGGGTCGAGCCGCAGCCGCGCGCCGTTGGCGCCCCCGCGCATGTCGGTGCCGCGGAAGCTGGCGGCCGAGGCCCAGGCCGTCCGCACCAGCTCGGGCACGGTGAGGCCGGAGGCCAGGACGCGGGACTTGAGCGCCGCCACGTCGCCGGCATCGACCAGGGCGTGGTCGACGGCGGGAACGGGGTCCTGCCAGATCAGCGTCTCGCTG
>NZ_JBIMKZ010000146.1:0-619 GCF_051860865.1 Polymorphobacter sp.
TGAGGGGGCAGTCCGGGGACAGGCCAAACAGTTTGCGAAAGCCGATCGATGCTACAGCTTCGCCCTGTCGACGATCCCAGAAAAACGGGTAGGCGCCGCCATATTGCTGGGCGAGCGCGAGCCCTGCCTCAAGAGCCAGCCGTTCGGTCCCGTCTTCGTCATGCTCCATCTCGATCGTATGGAGCAGGTGACGCGCCAATTGCGACACCTGCAGCGTGCCTTCCGATGCTGGCGTCTGGTCAGGCACTTGGTATCCTTGCAACGATTATAAGTCTGACCGGATACTCGCCCCACCCAGCCATGTCTGCCCACAAGTGGACAGGCACGTACCTGCGCTACACAGTAAAAACGTATTATAATTTCCGGAATGCGATAATCGTACAAAATAGTTCTTGAAAGAAACACCATCGGAAGAGTCAATGACACCATAAGTTTAGTAGCTAAGCGAAAGAATACAGGCCGCTCGCGTCCAGAACACAACCAGGGGCCAGTCGCAAACTGGTCGGCGGTGGCGGCAATACCCCGGCTCCCAGCCCCTCAGCCATAAAATGCAGGGCCGATTGCAAGCCCAGATGCGAATAGGGCTTGTCGATGACCCCAATCACCCCCTCGGCGTCGC
>NZ_JBIMKZ010000147.1:0-590 GCF_051860865.1 Polymorphobacter sp.
TGAAATGATCGCCATGGCCTGGAAGCACGCCAACGTGTTTATCGGCATCGATGCCTATGCACCCAAGCATCTGCCCGCAGCGCTGGTGCACTACATGAACTCCTACGGCAGCCACAAGGTGCTGTTCGGCACCGACTGGCCGGTGATCGATCCACGCCGCGCACGGCGCGAGATCGAAGCCATGGGACTGCGCGAAGACAGTTTCGCGCATGTGATGCGCGACAATGCTCTGGCGGTGTTTCCTTCCCTTTCCCAGCGGATGGCAGGCTAGCGCAATGGCAACCAGCGGATTCACCTCGCTGACCATCGGACGCGGAATCCGCTGCGCCGCAGCGGCCGCGCCGCACAAGGTTGCGCTGGACGACACATCGGGCAACAGCCTGACCTACGCCGCCCTGATACGGCGGATGGACGGCCTTGGGCTGCTGGCCGCTGCGCATGGACTGAAGCCTGGCGACGTCGTGGCGCTGGTTACGCCCAATTGCATGGAATACCCCGAAATCGTGGCGGGTTTGAGCGAGCATGGGATCGTGGTCGCCACACTCAATCCCATGCTGTCGGCAGAGGAGCTCAGGCTGATCTTCGACGAT
>NZ_JBIMKZ010000148.1:0-579 GCF_051860865.1 Polymorphobacter sp.
TGGGGGATATCGGGTCGGGGCGGCGGGGTTTCCAGACCTTTTTTCGTGGCGGGGTGCGGGTGGGCGCGCTGTCGGGCGTGGGGGGCTGGCGGTGTTTGGGCCCCGGGTCGAGCCCGGGGCGACGGGTAGCGGCGGGTGATTATCCGGGGCGGTGGCGCAGCGTGCGGGCGATCAGCCAGAGGTGGAGGAGGTGGGCGGCGAGGAAGCCGAGCGCGACGAGGATCAGCGCATAGTCGGGCTGGTTGGCGGTGACGAGGAGCGCTTTGGGGGGCGGGTGGGGGGGGTCGCGGTGGGTGCGGGCGGCGTGGGCCGGAATGCCGCCCCGGGCCAGGGGGCGGGGGGCGCGCCAGATGACGTTGCCGCGGAGCGTCCATTGCATCGGCAGGCGGGGGTGGCTGCGGTAGCGGCGGTTGGCGCGCAGCGACAGGATGGCCATGGTGGCGACAGCGGCGACGGCGAAGGACAGGCTGAGCATGGGGCCTGGATAGCATCGGGCGGCGGGGGTGTCAGGGGTTGGTGGCGGCCTGTGCTTGGGCCCCGGGTCGAGCCCGGGGCGACGGGAGAGGTTTGGGCGACGCT
>NZ_JBIMKZ010000149.1:0-531 GCF_051860865.1 Polymorphobacter sp.
TTCAAGCCGAACGTGATCCTCAAAATCGATGAGGTCTGGGAGGTGAAGCGCAAGGCTTTCGAGATCCTCGCCGCCCAGAAGCATCTTTGGGAGTATTACACGCGCGTTGCCTTGAACCGTGGCGTCCAGGGCGGGCGAAACTCCGGCAAAGCCATGACCTATGGCGAGGCCTATCAGCGCCTCTTCCCGGAAGCCTTGGAGACGCTGGCATGACCCCCGTCGTCATCCGCACCGACAAACGCGCCGCCGCTTCCGATATTGCGACCCTCGCCGAGGTCGGCGTTTCGACCAGCCATGAGGCGATGGGCCGAAGCGGTCTGATGAAGCCTTACATGCGGCCGATCTATGCGGGAGCTCAGATCGCCGGCAATGCCGTTACGGTGCTCGCCCAGCCTGGCGACAACTGGATGATCCATGTCGCGATCGAGCAGATGAAGCCCGGCGATATCCTCGTCGTCGCCTGCACCACCGACAACACCGACGGCATGTTCGGCGACCTTCTCGCGACCTCGCTCAAGGCCCGAGGCGGCC
>NZ_JBIMKZ010000150.1:0-501 GCF_051860865.1 Polymorphobacter sp.
GGGTTGAGCAGCCTTGCCCGCTCGAGCATGCACCTGATGTGCCATGTCACCCTTGTGCTCCTGACACCAGACCTCACATGCCTTCCCGACCCCCTGCGCTTGGGGGGGGGGTAGGGGCTTTTTTCCGGCCCCCCCCCCCTGCTGTTTGCGGTCCCTCACGGGGGGGTGGGGTTAGTGCCAGGGGGGGGGGGGTGCGCGGGGGGGCCTGGGTGTGAGGCTGATCAGGACATGCCCACATTGAGCATCCCCCAGCGCAGTCCGGGACTGTCAGGGGGACAATCCGAGCTCTTGCACTGTCATGGATACCAGACGCCCGGCCTCTGTTACCCCCAATCCTCCCGGGACCCCTCCATCTACCCGGGGGCCCCCCCCCCCCCCCCCCCCCCGCCCCCCCCCCCCACGGGGGGGGGGGGGGGGGGGGGGGCAAAGGTGTGGGGGGGGGGGGGGCGGGTTGGAAGGGGGGGGCGCGGCGACAAGCCAACAACAAAACACAAGGCCACC